>DASRRB010000205.1:0-6086 GCA_035695985.1 Planctomycetota bacterium
GTGGGCCGTGCCGGAGTCGTGGCTCGCACGCGCGCTCATGACGGGCGTGTCGACGAGCGCGGCGCGGGAGCTCGGTTCGGCCGAAGGAGCCGGCGCCGCGAACGTCGCCGCGGCGGGCGTTCCGGTCGATGCGCTCGCGCCGACGCGTTCGGCGGAAGGCGCGGCGGGACCGGCGGGCGCCGGGGCCGACGCCGTCGTCGTCGACGCGAGCCTGCCTCCGCCCGGCACGGTGCTGCTCGAAGTCGTCGACGCACGCACGCTCACGTGCATCGAGTCGGTGAAGATCCGCTTCCTGAACGACACGCGCTTCGCCGAGTACGGCGGCTCGGGCGCCGTGCAGACGATCCTGACGGCCGGCCACTGGGAGGCGAGCGCCGCCGCCGTCGGGTACGAGCCGGCACGGCTCGCGGGTTTCGACGTCGCGGTCGGCGAGGCGCGGACGCTCGGCCGGATCGCGCTCGAGCGCGGCAACGGCGTGGTCGAGGGGCGCGTCGTCGCGCGCCACCTGCCCGGCGACGTGCCCGTCACGGTCGAGCTCTTCGGCGACGGCCGCTCGCCGTGCGACGCCTGCCTCGCCGCGGCGAGTGGCGCGAGCGGAGCGGGCGAGGGCGACGACGCGGAGCGGGCGCGGAGACTCGGCGTCGACTGCGGCTACCGCGACGACCGCGACACCTGCGCGGCGACCGGCGACCGCGCGTTCCGCTTCGCCCACCTCGCGGCCGGCGTCTACTGGCTGCGCGCGAGCGACCCGCAGCAGCGCATCGTCGAGTCGCGCCGCCTCGAGGTCGGCCGCGGCGGAACCGCCTGGCAGGAGCTCGACGTGAGCGCGCCGACCTTCGCGCGCTTCGAGCTGCGACACGAGCGCGGCGGCCTCTTCACGGGCGCCTGGACGAGCCCGCACCGGCCGCAGCCGGCGCCGATCCACTACGAGTTCCGCCGCGGCGGCCAGCCGGTCGGCGCGGTCGAGTACACGCCGAGCGCCGACGACACGCTCGCGTCGGTCGGGGCGCCGATCGTGATCCCGTCGGGGGAGCAGGCCCCGAGCGACCTCGAAGCCGCAACGACGGCTCTCGAGGCGTTGGCGACCCGCTACTACGACCACATGATCCTCGCCGACGTGGCCGTGAACTTCACCGCGGAGCAGCGGCTGTCGTGGTTCCGCCGCGTCGCCGTGACCACCGATTTGCAGTCGTTCGAGCGGCTCGACCGCGACCGGCGCGAGGGCGACGGGCTCCTCTTCGACTGCGCCGAGCCCGGCTGCGACGGCGTCGCGCTGAAGCTCGAGCCGCTGCGCCCCGACCTGCACGAGGTCCGGCCGCTGCCGCGGCTCGAGCTCTCGGTCGTCGTCACTTGCGGCGAGTACGCGTCCGACGAAGTGCCGCTCGACCTGCGCGCCGAGTGGTTCCAGCCGACATGCGTCACGATGCGTCCTCAGCCGAAGCCCGCCGGCGCCGTCCCAGCCGCGCAAGCGCGGAGCCTGTGCGTCTCGTGCCACACCGAGTCGACCGCGCAGCACCCGGAGCGCGACGCCCTCGACTTCTGGCAGACGCGCCGGGCCGCGGTCGATTTCGGGGGGATCGCATCGGAGAGCGAGAGGATCGATGCGTCGGTCTCCCACTCCGGGACCGAAAAGCCGTAGAAGTGGGGGCGGAGCGACCGAACGCATGAACTCGAAGAGGACGCTGCTCGCCGCGGGTGCGGCACTGGCGATCGTCGGAGCGATGGGTTGGCTCGTGATGCACGGGCCTCACCACGAGCTCGCTCCCGATGCTCGCGACGCGGCGAAACGCGGTTCGGGCGACGCGGCCGCGCTGCCGCTCGCGCCGGCCGCGGGCGCGGAAAGTGAGAGGCTCGCCGCGACGCGCGAGGCCGAGGCGGCGCAGGCGGGCGAGGCGAACGCCGCCGCGTCACCGCTGCCGGCGGCGGGCAAGGTCCACCTGAAGGTCGCCGACGTCCGCACGCAGGCCGAGCTCGAGCACGTGCGCGTCCGCTACGCGACCGAGTCGCGCTTCGCCGAGAGCAGCGGCGACCGCGAGATCACGACCACGCTGACGTCGGGCCCCTGGGAGGCGAGCGTGAGCGTGACCGGCTTCGAGCCGGCGCGGCTCGGCCCCTTCGAGGTGAAGCCGGGCGAGACCCTCGAGCTCGGCACGATCGCGCTCGGGCGCGGCGTCGGCGTGATCGAGGGGCAGGTGACCGCGCTGCACGCCGGCCGCGACCATCCCGTGGTTGTCCAGCTGTTCGGCGACGGGCGCTCGCCGTGCGACCGCTGCCTCGGGCTGCTCGAGCGGCCGCCCGTAGAGTCGAAAGCCGACCGCGGCGGCGCCCCCGTCGCGCCGTTCGGCTCCGACTGCGCCTTCACGGACGGTCGCGACGAGCTCACGCTGCAAGGCGGCGGCGCGTTCCGCTTCGAGCACCTCGCGGCCGGCATCTACTGGCTGCGCGCCAGCGATCCTGCGCAGCGCATCGTCGAGGCGCGCCGCATCGAGCTCGGCCGCGGCGGCCGCTACTGGCAGAACCTCGACGTCAGCGCGCCGACCCAGGCGCGCTTCGAGCTGCGCCACGACGGCGGCGGCCTCTTCACCGGCGCGTGGAGCGCGATCCACGCGGCGAATCCGGCCGCGATCCACTACGAGTTCCGGCGGCGCGGCCGCACGGTCGCCGGCGTCGACGTGGCGCCGACCGCGGACGACTGCCTCGCTTCCGTCGGACCGCCGATCGCGATCCCCGGCCGCGAGCGGCAGCCCCAGGTGACCATGCAAGACGGGCGCTACCTCATGCGCTTCTTTTCGTCGGTCCAGGTGCAAGGCGCGCCCAGCGTCGGCCGGCTCTTCTACAGCGACGGCAAGGGCTGGGTGGCGCAGGTGGCCGACCCCGACGATCGCGACGACCGCACGCGCAAGGAAGGCGACGCGCTCCTCGTCGACGGCGGCGAGCCCGACTGCGACCCCGGCCAGCTCGCGGCGAAGGCGCTCCGCCCCGACCTGCACGAGATCGCGCCGCTGCCCCGCGCCGAGCTCTCCGTCATCGTGAGCTGCGGCGACTACAAGTCGGACGAGACGCCGATCAACCTCTGCTCCGATCCGTTCGAGCCGTTCGTGGTCGCGCTCAAGCTCCGCGACGAGATCCAGACGCGGCTGCCCGAGATCCGCAAGGGGCCGCCCGCGTCGTGCAATGCTTGCCACGGCAGCGACGCGCCGACCGACGGCCGTGTGAACTACGGCGACGCGCAGGTCGAGATCTCCTTCGACTTCGGGGACGCCTTGGGGGCGCAGATCAATGCCTCGAGCGACGTCGAGACCGCGATCGGCGACGCATTGAAGGCCGGCGCGCTGCCCCCGCTGGTGCCGTCGTCGGACGGCGACAAATAAGTCGTCCCCATATTCTCGGAGCCCGTCGCTCTGCGACTGGGATCGCGCATCGTCGGGGTGGCCGGTCCGGATCCCCAGAGCAGGGAGGCAATCCCGCCCGGCGGCCATTGGTCCCCGAAGCACGGCGATTGCAAAAAAAGAATGGGCCGAAATGGATTTTCCGGCCCGACTACTCCATTGTCCCGCCGATCTCGCCCCGGCTTGCCGGGGCCTCGGAGGAGCGGAGCTCGCGTCGTCGCCGTGGTGGCCGCGTGTGTCGAGTTCCGATGGAGAAAGGTCCATATGAAGCTCGGTCGGAAGAATCTCGGCAGGTTCCTCGCGGTGGCAGTCGGTGGCGTGCTCGCGGGCAGTGCGGTCGCGTGCAAGCAGGAGGCTTCGAACAGCGACGGCGGCGGCTCGAAGGCCGTGCCGGCGGGCGAGAAGCACGCCTGCAAGGGCATGAATGCCTGCAAGGGCCAGGGCGGCTGCAAGTCGGGCGACGCCGGCTGCGCAGGCAAGAACAGCTGCAAGACCAAGGGCGGCTGTGCGACGTCCGAGAAGCACGAGTGCGCGACCAAGAACGCGTGCAAGGGCCAGGGCGGCTGCAAGTCCGGCGACAACAAGTGCGCCGGCAAGAACAGCTGCAAGGGCAAGGGCGGCTGCGCCGTCCCGGTCAAGCACTGAGAACGGTTCGGATCTTCGCTTGATCGATCGGCCCGGCGGGACAGTCGTCCCGCCGGGCCGACTCTTCGAATCCCGAAACGAAGTCCGTTCCCATGGCGATCCGCAACCGCTTCGGCTTCCCCGACCTCGGGCTCGGGCTCGGCCTGCGCAGCGTCCACTATTCGACGATCCTCGAGCAGCACCCGCCCGTCGACTTCTTCGAGATCCTGACCGAGAACTACCTCGACACCGAGGGTCGGCCGGTCTGGATCGTGGACCAGGTCGCGGCGCACTACCCCGTCGTGATGCACGGGGTGTCGCTCAACCTCGGGACCGCCGATCCGATCGACCGCGCCTACCTCGCGAAGGTGAAGGCGCTCGCGGAGCGCGTGAAGGCGCGCTGGCTCGGCGACCACGTCTGCTTCACCGGCGTCGCCGGCAAGAACAGCCACGACCTGCTGCCGGTGCCCTACGACGAGACGACGCTGAAGCACCTGGTGCGGCGCACGAAGCAGGTCCAGGAGATCCTCGAGCGGCCGCTCGTGCTCGAGAACCCCTCGACCTACGTCACTTTCAAGCAGTCGACGATGCACGAGGCGGAGTTCATCGGACGGCTGGCGAACGAGGCCGACTGCGGCCTCCTGCTCGACGTGAACAACATCTACGTCTCCTGCCGCAACCACGGCTGGGACCCCGACGAGTACCTCGCCCACGTCCCGTTCGACCGCGTGACGCAGATCCACATCGCGGGCCACACCGACAAGGGGACGCACTGCGTCGACACCCACAGCAAGCCGGTGATCGAGCGCGTCTGGGAGATCTACGCCGAGGCGGAGCGGCGCACCGGCGGCCGCTCCACGATCCTCGAGTGGGACGACGACATCCCGAGCTTCGAGGTGACGTTCGCCGAGCTGCAGAAGGCGGCGCCGTTCAAGAACGCGGGCAAGGCCCCGGGCCGGCGCGCGCCGAAGCGATCCCCGCGCGACAAGGCGGTCGCATGAGCCGCGCCGCTCCCGCCTCCGTCGACGCGCTGCAGCGCTGGTTCCAGGCCGCGGTCATGCACCCCGGCGGCGCCGAGGTCGCGGCCGAGGACCGCGCGATCCGCCGCCTCCTGCCGGCGCGCGCGAAGCGGCTCGAGGACCTCCTGCTGCCGTCGGCGCAGATGGACGCGCGCGAGCGGCTCGACGTCTACGCGGCGAGCTACTTCCTGCGGCTGCGCGACGTGCTGAAGCTCGACTTCGCCGGCGTCGCGCACGCGCTCGGCGACGACGCCTTCGACGACCTGATGCGCGAGTTCGTGACGCGCCGCCCGTCGACCAGCTTCAACCTGAACGACTACGGCGACGACGTTCCCGGCTTCATCGCGAGGAAGAGCCGCGTGCGCGCGGTCGACCGCCGCCGCGTCTTCCTCGCCGAGCTCGCGACGCTCGAGCGCGCGGTCGACGAGGTCTTCCACGCGCCGCAGGCGGCGCCGGTCGCGCTCGAGCGGCTGCAGTCGATCCCGCCCGACCGCTGGACCGACGCCGTCTTCGTGACGATCCCGGCGCTGCGCCTCCTTCAGTTCGGCTTCCCGGTGAACGGCTACCTGCAGGCGGTCATCGACCAGACGGCGCCGTCGATCCCGGCCCGGATGCCGACGTGGATCGCCGTCTACCGCAAGGGCTGGAAGCCGTGGCGCGCCCGCCTCTCGCGCGAGCAGTTCCTGCTGCTCCGCTCGCTCGTCGGCGGCAAGCCGCTCGGCGCGGCGATCGCCGCCGTCGTCCGCACCGCCACCCGCGGCGACTCGAAGGCTGCGCGCGAGCGGAAGGCCGAGGTGCTCTTCGGCCAGCTCGGCGCGTGGTTCCGCGAGTGGACGGCGGAGGGCCTCTTCCGCGAGATCCGCGTCGCGGCTTGAAACTGGAGCGGACGTCGAGGGCCGTGGTGAGAAGAGGCCGCGGGGAGAAGGATGGGTGGTCGAGCGCGCGACGGGCGGGGGCGGGTCGAGGGGCGGAGGGGAAGAAGGTCGAGGGACGGGACACGCTCGCCCCAGACCAAAGATGGACGGGGGGCTCGCTGCATTCGGCGCATTCGGAG
>DASRRB010000206.1:0-7407 GCA_035695985.1 Planctomycetota bacterium
ACTTCCTTGTCGAGGTTCTTGAGCACGCCGTTGATGCCGCTGATGCGCGGCCAGTTCTTCGGGTCCTCGGTCGGCAGCGCGAAGGGGTAGTGCGTCTCGCCGACGTTCAGCATGTAGAAGCTCGGCCGCTCGTCGCTGAACTTCAGGGTCGGCAGCATCGCCGCCATGTCGTTGTGCTTGTCCATGAGCTGGAACGAGTCGAAGTCGCGGTTGATGCAGGTGGCGGGGTTGAGCACCGGCAGCGAGACGCGCGCATGGGTGAAGAAGCCGAGCTCGCGGCGCAGGTAGGTCGGCATGAAGAGCGACGGCACCAGCTTCCCGAACTCCATGCCGTCGGTGCCGAAGCGGCGGTTGTAGTTGAGGAAGTCCTCCTTGTAGTACTCCGACGCGAAGACGTGCGGCGGCGACTTGTGCGGCACCAGTCCCATCAGCAGGTTGTAGTGCGACGGCGCGGTCCAGCTCGCGTAGCTCCAGCGCTTCTCGACGGCGCCGAGCTTCAGCATCGTCTTCGGCTGCGCGGCCACGAACGAGTCGAAGCGGCACGAGTCGAGGATGATGATGACGTAGTTGTTCTTGCCCTTCGGCGGCGGGCGGACCAGCTGGCCGAGCTTGGGCGGCAGCTGCTTCGGCGGCAGCTTCTTCGGTTCTTCCTTCTTGCCGAACATGCCGCCGAAGAGACCCATGGTTCGTTCCTAGGGGAAGGCGAGGAGGGGCGCGCGCGGCGATCGCAGGCGCGACGGCGCGTCCCGGGTGGACGGGAATCGTCCCGAAGTACCTGCGGGGGCGCGGGGCGTCAAGGAAACGGCGGCGCGGAGCTTCCCTCCGCGGGAAGTGTCGCCGTGGCGGAACCCTTCGCGGCGCCGCCCGCCGCGGCCGCGCGCGGCTGCAGTCGGGGCAGCGTGGCGAGCATCGCCTCGGTCCGCTCGCACAGGGCGCGCTCGACGCGGCGGGCCGGATCGAGCTCTGCGCGCAGCGCCGCGAGGTCGTCGGGCGTGGCGACGCCGAGCCAGCGCGGCGCTTCATGGACCGAAAGGCCGAGCGAGCGCGCGCGCCGCAGCGTCTCCTCGCGCACCGACGTCGTGCCCGCCGCCATGCCGCGGAAGAGCTCGGGGTGCGGCCGCTTCATCCCGACGAGGTAGTACCCGCCGCCGAGGTCGGGGCCGAGCGCGAAGTCGCGCCCGCGCTCGAGCGCGTCGAGCGCCTCGCCGACGATGCGCGCCGGCAGCGTCGGGCTGTCGGCATTGCGCATCACGACGGCGCCGTAGCCGCGGCGGAAGAGTTCGGCGAAGGCGGCGATCATCCGCTCCGACAGCAGCGTGCCGGTCTGCGGCAGGTAGTCGAAGCGCGCGTTTCCGTTGGCGCGGAACCACGGGATCGCGCCGGCCGGATGGACGAGCCCGAAGAGGTCGGCGCGCGCGACCGAAGCCGTGGTGTCGAGCACGTCGAGCAGGAAGGCGCGGTAGAGCGCCGCCGCCATCCCCGGCGAGAGCTCCGGCGCGAGACGCGTCAGGGCGCGCCCCGGCTGCGGCTCTTTCGCCATCACGACCACCGCCCGCCTCGACTCGCCCACCGTCCCCCCCTCCGCGGTCGCGTTCCAGGTTCCGGGTCGGACCGAGTCGCCCCCCAGCCCGCCGTGAAGCCGCCCGAGGCTACCTCTTCCCGCCGGGCCCGCCGGCTCGCCCGGCGCCCCGGACGGCGCCCGCCGCACCCCTCTCCCCAGGGAAGATTCCCATGGGGCTCGGAGCCGGCCCGTGCTACATTTTGAGACCGAGTCTAAAGATCAGTTCTGGCGCGAGAGCGCCGACAGGTCTTCGGACGCAGGAGACGGGTCCGTGATGAACCTGATGCCGCTCGCATCCCTGGGCCGCGACGAGGAGGCGGTGATCCACTGCCTCGACGACTCCGGCCCGCTGCACTCCCGCCTGCGCGAGCTCGGCCTCCTGCCCGGCGCGCGCGTGCGCATGATCCTGAACGGGTCGCCCTGCATCCTGCTGGTCGGCGGCACGACGCGGCTGTGCCTGCGCGGCGACGAAGCGGACGCGATCCTCGTCGTCCTGCGCTGATCCCGATGCGGACGCTCGACCAGCTGCGCCCCGGCATGAGCGCGCGCGTCGTCCGCCTCGCCGCGCGCGGCGCGATCGGACAGCGCCTGAGCGACATGGGCTTCGTCGAGGGGACCGCCGTCAAGCTGATCCGCGCCGCGCCGCTCGGTGACCCGCTCGAGGTCGAGATCCAGGACTACCTGCTCTCGCTGCGCCGCGCCGAGGCGCACCTCGTCGAGATCAGCGACGCCTGACGGGCGCCGCGGTCGCGTCATGCTCCGGTCGAGCGTCGAGGACGGGTCCGAGCCGGCGAGCCGCGCAGGCGCGACGAACGGCGCCGCGCACGCGCCGCTGCGGGTCGCCGTGGTCGGCAACCCCAACGCGGGGAAGAGCACGCTCTTCAACGCGCTGACCGGTCTCGCGCAGCGGGTCGGCAACTACCCCGGCGTCACGGTCGAGAAGAAGAGCGGCGTGCTCGAGGTCGCCGGGCGGCGCATCGAGCTGATCGACCTGCCCGGCACCTACAGCCTCGCGGCCCACTCGCCGGACGAGATGGTGGCGGTCGACCTCCTGCTCGGCCACGTGAAGGGCGAGCGCGCACCCGACGCGGTGCTCGCGGTGGTCGACGCGAGCAATCTCGAGCGCAACCTCTACCTCCTCTCGCAAGTGGTCGACCTCGGCCTGCCGGTCGTCGTCGCGCTCAACATGTCCGACGTCGCCGAGCGGCGCGGCATCCACGTCGACGCGGAGCAGCTCGCCGCGCGCCTCGGAGCGCCGGTCGTCCCGACCCGCGCGAATCGCGGCGCCGGCGTCGACCGGCTGCGCGAGGCGCTGCGCGCCGTCGCCGACACTCGCGCGCCGACGCGTCCGCCGGTCGCCTACGCGCTGCCCGATCCGCTCGCGCAGGGGGTCGCCGCGCTGCGCAGCGGCGTCGCGGCGCCGGTGCGCGCCGCTCTCGGGCGCGACCTGCACGAGTTCGAGCTGCTGCGCGCGCTCGTCGACGAGGAGGGCCACGCCGAGGCGCGGCTGCGCGCGCTCGACGGCGGCGTCGCGGAGGCGCTCGCGGCCAGCCGCGCGCGGGCGCGCGGGCCGTCGACCGTGCCGCTCTCCGCGCTCGAGGCGCAGAGCCGCTACCGCTGGATCCGTCAGCTCGTCACCGGCTGCGTGCGGCGCGACGAGCGCATGCCGACGACCTGGACCGACCGGATCGACCGCGTCCTCACCCACAAGATCTCCGGCACGCTCGTCTTCGCGGGCGCGATGCTGGTCCTGTTCGAGTCGATCTTCGCGTGGGCCGCGCCGGCGCAGGACGCGCTCGAGACGGCGATGGGCTGGGTCGGCGGCGCCATCGGCGCCTGGATGCCGGAGGGCGCGCTCAGGAGCCTCCTCGTCGACGGCGTGGTCGGCGGCGTCGGCAGCGTGGTCGCGTTCCTGCCGCAGATCCTGCTGCTCTTCCTGTTCCTCGGGATCCTCGAGGACTGCGGCTACATGGCGCGCGCCGCCTTCCTGATGGACAAGGTGATGGCGAGCGTCGGGCTCTCCGGCAAGTCGTTCATCCCGATGCTGTCGGGCTTCGCGTGCGCCGTGCCGGCGGTGATGGCGACGCGCGTCATCGAGAACCGCCGCGACCGCCTCGCGACGATGCTGGTGACGCCGCTCATGACCTGCTCGGCGCGGCTGCCGGTCTACGCCGTCATGATCTCGGCGTTCGTGCCGCAGCGCAGCGTGCTCGGCGGCTGGGTCCGCCTCTCCGCGCTCACGCTCCTCTCGCTCTACCTGCTCGGGATCGTGACGGCGGTCGCGATGGCGTTCCTGCTCAAGCGGACGCTGCTGCGCGGCCCCGCCCCGCCGTTCGTGATGGAGCTGCCGACCTACAAGGTACCGAGCCTGCGGACCCTTCTGCAGCGGCTGCGCGAGCGCGCCGTCGCGTTCCTCGCTCGCGCCGGCACGGTGATCCTCGCGATGAGCATCGTGGTCTGGGCGCTCGCCTACTTCCCCCACGGCGAGCGACCGGCCGCCGCTCCGACCGAATCACACGCCGCGGCCACGACCGGCGCCGGCGCCGGCGAAGACGTCGCCGCGCGCGCTGCGCAGCTCGAGGGGAGCGCGCTCGGCCGCGTCGGCCACGCGCTCGAGCCGGTCTTCCGCCCGCTCGGCTGGGACTGGCGCATCACGGTCGCCACGCTCGCCTCGTTCCCGGCGCGCGAGGTCGTCGTCGCGACGCTCGGCACGATCTTCAACCTCGGCGACGCGGAGGACGATCCGGAGGGGCTCGAGCGCGCGCTCGCGAAGGCGCGCCGCGCCGACGGCTCGCCGCTCTTCACGCTGCCGGTCGCGCTCTCGGTGATGGTCTTCTTCGCGCTCTGCTGCCAATGCGGCGCGACCGTGGCGACCATCCGGCGCGAGACGAACTCGTGGGGCTGGGCGTGGTTCACGTTCGGCTACATGACGCTGCTCGCGTACGGGGCGTCGCTGCTCGTCTTCCAGGGGAGCCGCTGGTTCGGCGCGTGACGCGCGGGCCGACCGGCCCCCTTCCAGGAGCTGCCCATGCAAGCCCAGACCGTCGGCGCGCTGGTGATCGCGACCGTCGCGGGCGCCTGGCTCGTGCGGCGCTTCTGGCGGCGCGGCTTCGACGACGACGCGCACGGCTGCTCGAGCTGCCCCGTCGACGCCCCGGCGAAGCCGAAAGAGACGGGCCTCGCGCGCGGCCCGACGCCGCCCGCGAGGCCCGGAAAAGTCCCTTCCGACTCCGACGGGATCAGAGGTCCTTGAAGGAGAACTTGCGCGCCACGGCGTCCTTCGCCGCCTCCTTGCCGTCGATCTCGCAGTAGGGGTAGATGAAGAAGTTGAGCGGCGCGCCGGCCTGCTTGGGAACGAGCGGGACGTCGCGGCCGAGTGAGAACTCCACGCGGTCGGCGTTGAGCCCGCCGAAGTAGTAATCGGCCATCTCGGGCGACTTCGCGACGGCCTTCGACGCCTCGGAGATGTCGACCGGCACCCAGCCGCGGCCGTCGACGAAGAACTCGGCCCAGCAGTGGTAGCCAGGCACGTCGGTCATCATCGCGACGGGCGGCTCGGCCTTCGGCGGCAGCGACACCCCCATCGTGAAGCGGCACGGGATGTTTTCCGTGCGTGCGAGCGACATGAAGTAGGCGTGGAAGTCGGTGCAGTTGCCGAAGCCCTCCTTGCACGCCCACTCGGTCGAGCCCTTGCCCCAGCCCGAGTTCGCCGGCTTGTCGTACTTCATCTTCGCCATGACGTGGTCGTAGGCCTGGCGCGCGACCTTGAGCGCGTCGCCGCCGCTCGACTTGAAGCCCGACAGCGAGCCGACCGTCGCGCCGACCGGCACGAGCGGCGTCGGGGCGAGGTCGGCGGCGCGCTTCGACGCGCTGAGCGCGGCGTCGTTCAGCCCCGCGCTGAAGTCGGTGCGCCGCTCGCTGCGCTCGACGTCGTACTCGATCGCGACCGTGAGCGGCAGCGCGGACGCCGGCACGCGCACGTGGAAGATCTTGTTGCCCTGCGTCGGCTCGACCTGGATCTCGTGGTTCGCGGGCGCCGAAACCGCGGCGACCTTCACCTTCTGGAAGTCGGAGTCCTGCGCGACCGGCAGCCAGAGGTCGACCTCCTTCGCGTCGGCGGGCGCCGCCTTGACGGTCGCCTCGTAACGGAACGCGACGTGGCGCGACTTCCCGCCGCTCTTGGTCGGCGCGGTGCGCTCCTTCTCCTTCGGCGCGGCCGCGACGGTCGCATCCGAGGTCGATTCATGGCCGCTCGCGCAGCCCGACGACGCCGTCAACAGCCCGAACACGAGTGCTGCACTTCGATTCACGCGCAGGTCCTCCAGGAATCTCGATGGCCCAGGGCGCGCGGAATCTATTCGCGGGCATCGCTCCTGTGAATTTCAGGAATCCGGGCCGGCGATGAATGCCGATCGCTGTGCCTTTTTAGCACTTCCGTTTCCCTGGGGGATGTTCGGGTTTTTGCGACCGTGCGGAAACCTGCCGGGCGTCTCTGTAGTAGTTCGGGTCTCCTTCCGAGATCTCGTGGTGATGAAGTGGAGATCGGGCAGTAGCCCGTGCGGAACGCGCGCCACACACCCCTGTCCGGCTCGCGTTCGCTGGAGGGAATGGTCGGTCCCGAAGGGATCGTTTCCCACGTCTGAAGTGGTCCGAAGAGACAGAGGCGAAGTCGAATGATGAACGAAACGCCGAACTCGAATGTCGATCGTCGTCCCGCGACCTCCGAGCTTCCGGTCCCGGCCTTCCCGTGGCCCGAGAACATTGAATACGTCCTGGCGCGCTACGAACGCCAGCTGATCAACCACGCCCTCGCCCACGCGGACGGCGTGAAGCGCCGTGCCGCCCAGCTCCTCGGCATCTCCCGCTACGCTCTCGAACGGCGGCTCACGCGCGTCGCCGGCCTGCTCGACGGAGAGGCCGCGATGAAGAACAAGGTCGCGACGTCCGGCGGACCGTCGAGCTGACGTTCCGCCTGCCGACTCCTTGATCCGATCGGCCCAACCGCTTCAATCGCGCGCTCTGCATCGAGCGGGCGGGTGTAACTCAGCTGGTAGAGTGTCAGCTTCCCAAGCTGAATGTCGTGGGTTCGAGCCCCATCACCCGCTCCATCTCAAGGCACGCTGAGCGCGCGACTTAGCGCACCGGCCCGTCGGGCCGCGCAGCACGAGAGTCCCGGATTCTCAGGGTACGTACCCTGAGCCAGCGGGAACGAGGCTGCGATGAACGATCGAGTTCCGGCGTACGTCCACCACCGGCCGAGCGGGCAGGCGAGGGTCCGAATCGAGGGGCGGGACTTCTACCTGGGCCCCTACAAGTCGAAGGCGAGCCGCGTCGAGTACGACCGCCTAATCGGCGAGTGGCTCGCGAGCGGCCGGCGACTCGCCCCGCCCGATCAAGGCTTCGACAAGACCGTGAACGAGGTGCTCGCCGGCTTCATCGAGCACGCCCAGCGGCACTACCGGAAAAATGGCGAGCCGACGGGAGAGGCCCAGAACTACGTCTACGCGCTCGCCTACGTCCGCCGGCTCTACGGCCACGTCCGAGCGACCGAGTTCCGGGGGCTCGCGCTCAAGTCCGTCCGCGACCAGATGATCGCGGCCGGAGACTGCCGCAACCGGATCAACCGACAGGTCAGCCGGATCAAGCACGTCTTCAAATGGGCCGTCGCGAACGAGCTGATCCCTGCGGACAGCTTCCAGGCACTGGCCGCCGTCGAGGGCCTCGATCGCGGCCGCACGACCGCGCGCGAGTCAGCCCCGGTCCGCCCCGTCGACGAGCAGTACGCCCGCGGCGTCTACCGAATCGTCTCGCCCCAGGTCCGGGCGATGATCGAGCTGCAGCTCCTG
>DASRRB010000207.1:0-7355 GCA_035695985.1 Planctomycetota bacterium
GTCGGCGTGGCGAGCGGGACGTTCGCGGCCGAGCTCGGCAAGGACGTCAAGTTCACGACCGCGACCTTCAACGCCGGGCCGTCGGCGGTCGAGGCGCTCTTCTCGGGCGCGATCGACCTCACCTACATCGGCCCCAATCCCGCCATCAACGCGTTCGTGAAGTCGAAGGGGAGGGCGGTGCGCGTCGTCGCCGGCGCGACGTCGGGCGGCGCCTTCCTCGTCGTCGACCCGTCGATCACGAAGGCGGCCGATCTGAAGGGCCGCAAGGTCGCCTCGCCGCAGCTCGGCAACACGCAGGACGTCGCGCTGCGCGCGTGGCTCAAGCGCGAGGGACTCAAGGTCGAGCTGCGCGGCGCGAGCGACGTCTCGATCCTGCCGCAGGAGAACGCGCAGACGCTCGACGCCTTCAAGAACCGGCAGATCGCCGGCGCGTGGGTCCCCGAGCCGTGGGCGAGCCGCCTCGTCCTCGAGGGGGGCGGCAAGGTCCTGGTCGACGAGCGCGACCTCTGGCCCGAGCGCGCCTACGTGACGACCCACCTCGTCGTCCGCACCGAGTTCCTCGAACAACATCCCGCGCTGGTGAAGTCGTTGCTGCGCGCCCACGTGCAGGCGGGCGCCTGGCTCGCCGAGCACGCGGACGAGGCGAAGCTCCTCGTGAACGGCGCCATCGCGCGGATCAGCGGCAAGAAGATCGACGAGAAGCTGCTCGACGCCGCGTGGAAGAACCTGACCTTCACCGACGACCCGATCGCGTCGTCGCTGAAGAGGTCGGCGCAGGACGCGCAGGAGGCCGGGCTGCTCGACCTCGGCGGGCTCGACCTCGCGGGGATCTACGACCTCGCGCCGCTGAACGAGGTCCTGAAGGAGCGCGGCCTCGCCGCGATCCGGCAGTGAATCCGCGCGTGGACACGCGCGGTGGGAACGCCCGCCTGCTGCTGCGCGAGGAGCGGCCCGTCGCGATCGTCGTGAGGGAGGTGTCGAAGACCCACGGCCGCGGCAAGGACGCCGTCGTCGCGCTCGACCGCGTCGGCTTCGAGGTCAGGAAGGGCGAGATCGTCTGCATCGTCGGTGCGTCGGGCTGCGGCAAGAGCACGCTGCTCCACCTGATCGCGGGCCTCGACCCGCCGACGTCGGGCGCGCTCGGCGTCTCGGGCGGCGGCACGTCGCTCATGTTCCAGGACCCGGCGCTCTTCCCCTGGCTCTCGGTCGCGGAGAACGTCGAGTTCCCGCTCCACTCGCATCGCGTCGCGAAGGCCGACCGCAAGGCGCGCGTCGCCGAACTGCTCGAGCTCGTCCACCTCGAGGGCTTCGCGCGCCGCCAGCCGCACGAGCTCTCCGGCGGGATGCGGCAGCGCGTCGCGCTCGCGCGCGCGCTCGCCAACGCGTCGCACGTGCTCCTGATGGACGAGCCGTTCGCGGCGCTCGACGCGATGATGCGCGACCGCCTTCACGAGGAGCTCGAGCGCATCGTCGCCGCCGAGCGCCTGACCGTCCTCTTCGTCACCCACAACGTGCGCGAGGCGGTCCGCCTCGGCGACCGCGTCCTCCTCTTCTCGAGCCGGCCGGGACGCCTCATTGCCGAGTTCGACGTCGACCTCCCGCGCCCGCGCCGCATCGAGAGCCGCGAGGTCGCGGAGCTCGCCGCGCGCGTCTCCGACCGCCTCCAGGATCCACGCCATGCCGCCGTCGCTGCCCCCGTCGCCGTCGCCGCCGTCTCCTGATTCCGCCATGCCCCCGGTTCCCTCGCTCGGACGGCGCCTCGCGCGCCGCCTCGCGCCGGGCCTCGGCGCGCTCGCGGTCGTGCTGGGCGTCTGGGAGGCGGTGGTCTTCAGCGGCTGGCGCCCCGAATGGGTGCTGCCCGGGCCGGGCGCGGTGCTGAAGCGCGTCGCGCACGAGCTCGCCCAGGCCGACACGTGGCACGCGCTCCAGATCACGCTCGGGCGCGCCGTCCTGGGCTACCTGATCGCGATCGTCGTGGGCGGCCTCGTCGGCCTCGCCATGACGCGGCTCAAGTGGCTGCGCTCCGCGTTCGGCGGGCTCACGACCGGGCTGCAGACGATGCCGTCGATCGCCTGGTTCCCGCTCGCGATCCTGCTCTTCCAGCTCGGCGAGCCGGCGATCCTCTTCGTGGTCGTGCTCGGCGCCGCGCCCTCGATCGCGAACGGGCTCCTCGACGCCGTCGACCAGATCCCGCCGCTGCTGGTGAAGGCGGGGCGCTCGCTCGGCGCGCGCGGCTTCGGGCTCTACCGCCGCGTCGTCGTGCCGGCCGCCCTGCCCGGTTTCGTCAACGGTCTGAAGCAGGGCTGGGCCTTCTCCTGGCGCAGCCTGATGGCGGGCGAGCTGATCGTGATGATCGGCGACCGGCCCTCGATCGGGATGCGGCTCAGCCAGTCGCGCGAGCTCGCCGACGCCGAGGGGCTGCTCGCCTGGATGGTCGTCGTGCTTGCGATCGGGCTCGCGGTCCACGGCCTCGGCTTCGGCATCGCGGAGCGGCGCATGATGGAGCGGCGCGGCCTGCTCGGCGCCGCGCGCTGAGAGCTACCATCGCATCCATGCAGCGCGCACCGACACCCTCGCTCCTGCTCGAGGTCTGGCGCGAGGTCTGCCGCCACATCGACATCGACGAGTCGCTGGCGCGCATCGCGCCGATCCTCGCGCAGACGCTCCCCGTGACGCGCGTCCTCGTCCGCCGCGTCGACCGCGAGGCGCGCCGGCTGGTGACGATCGCGGAGGGGAGCGTCGCGAAGGAACCGGCCGCGCCGGCCGCCGCCCGCTCCGACCTCGACGGCGCCGCGCTCGCGCTCGTCGCCGGCTGGCTGAAGCAGGGCCAGGTGCAGAGCTGGCGCGCCGGAGAGTCGAGCGAGCTGCGCCGCGCGCTCGCGTCCGAGGCGGCCGGGGCGCCGCCGCGCGCGCTGGTCGCCGGCCCGCTGCGCGACGCCGGCGACGGCGTCCCCGACGGCGCCGCCAACGGCCTCCTCCTGGTCGAGGGATCCGACGAGCTGGTCGAGCGCGCCAACGTCGTCGCGCTCCTGCTCGAGCCGGTGGCGGTCGCGCTCGCCAACGACCGGCGCCTCCACGAGATGGCGCGCCTGCGCGAGGCGGCCGAGGCGGAGAACCGCGCGCTCCTCTCGCGGCTCCAGCGCAACGACATCACCGAGTCCGTGGTCGGCGCCGACAGCGGGCTGAAGGACGTGATGACGCGCGTCGACCAGGTCAGCCGCACCGACGCGCCGGTCCTGATCCTGGGCGAGACCGGCTCGGGCAAGGAGGTCGTGGCGCGCTCGATCCACGTGAAATCGCGGCGCAGCGGCGGCCCGTTCCTGCGCGTCAACTGCGGCGCGATCCCCTCCGAGCTCGTCGACTCCGAGCTCTTCGGCCACGAGCGCGGGAGCTTCACGGGCGCGCTCGCGCAGCGGAAGGGCTGGTTCGAGCGCGCCGACGGCGGGACGCTCTTCCTGGACGAGATCGCGGAGCTCCCCGCCGCGGCGCAGGTCCGCCTCCTTCGCGTGCTGCAGGACGGGAGCTTCGAGCGGGTCGGCGGACAGCACGCGCTCAACGTCGACGTGCGCATCGTCGCGGCGACTCACCGCGACATGCAGCAGCTGATCGCCGACGGCCGCTTCCGCCAGGACCTCTGGTTCCGCATCAGCGTCTTCCCGATCCGGCTTCCGTCGCTGCGCGAGCGCCGAGAGGACGTCGGCCCGCTCGCGCGCCACTTCGCGGAGCGCGCCGGGCTGCGGCTGCACGGCGTGCCGCTGGTGCCGAGCGACGCCGACGTGACGCGGCTCGAGTCCTATCCGTGGCCCGGCAACGTGCGCGAGCTCGCCGCGGTGATCGAGCGCGCGGCGATCCTGGGCGACGGCCGCCACCTCGAGATCGCGGCAGCGCTCGGCGGCGCGGCGGTCGCGGTCGCGGTCGCGGCCACGGCGCCGCCCGCCGCGGCTCCGTCGGAACCGTCCACGAACGCGGACCCTGCGTCGCTCGACGGGGCCCACGCGTCGCTCGACGCGGCGATGATCCGCCACATCGAAGATGCGCTCGCCGCGACGGGGGGGCGCATCGAGGGGCCGGCCGGCGCCGCCGCGCGCCTCGACGTCAATCCCCACACGCTCCGCTCGCGCATGCGCAAGCTCGGCATCGACTGGCGCCGCTTCCGTCCCGGCTCCTCGGCGACGCCCGTCCCGCGCTGACGTCGGAATGCCCGCGGCCGTCGCGCGGCCGCCGGAGCGGCGTTGGCTCCGCGCGCCGCGGCCGATAACGTCCCTCGCTTCGCGCCCGCCGTCCGGCGCGGTCGTGGTGGTGCGGGGAGCCTGAACAGCGTGACCGGCGTCGACCACATCGGGATCGCGGTCCGGAGCATCGAGGCCGCGCTGCCGCTGTGGCGCGACGCGCTCGGGCTCCAGTTCGTCGGCATCGAGGTCGTCCCGCACGACCAGGTCCGCGTCGCGATCCTGAAGAGTCCCGGCGCCGGCGGCGCCCGCATCGAGCTGCTCGAGCCGACTTCGCCCGACAGCCCGGTCGCGCGCCATCTCGAGCGGCGCGGGCCGGGGATCCACCACGTGGCCCTTGCCGTGGACGACCTCGTCGCGTGCATGGCCGCGCTCGTCGCCTCCGGCAACCCGGCCATGGACGCGGCGCCGCGCGTCGGCGCCGAAGGGTCGAAGGTGACCTTCCTCCATCCGCACGCCGCGGGCGGCGTGCTGGTCGAGCTGACGCAGCCGGCGAAGCGCGCCGCCGCGCCGCGCGACCCGCGGAACGGACCGGCATGACCTCGAAGATCGACCGGATGCGGGAGCTGCGCGAGAAGACGCTCGCGGGCGGCGGCGCGGAGCGCGTCGAGGCGCAGCACAAGCAGGGGAAGCTCACCGCGCGCGAGCGGCTCGACCTCCTGCTCGACGAAGGGTCGTTCGTCGAGCTCGACCGCTACGTCGAGCACCAGTGCGACTCCTTCGGGATGGAGGAGAAGAAGTTCCCGGGCGACGGCGTCGTCACCGGCCACGGGACGATCGACGGGCGGCCGCTCTTCGTCTTCTCGCAGGACTTCACCGTCTTCGGCGGATCGCTCGGCGCCGCCCACGCGCAGAAGATCTGCAAGGTGATGGAGCTCGCGCTCAAGGTCGGCGTGCCGGTGATCGGACTGAACGATTCGGGCGGCGCGCGCATCCAGGAGGGGGTGGCGTCGCTCGGCGGCTACGCCGACATCTTCCTGCGGAACACGCTCGCGTCGGGCGTCGTGCCGCAGATCAGCGCGATCATGGGCCCCTGCGCGGGCGGCGCGGTCTACTCGCCCGCGATCACCGACTTCGTCGTGATGGTCGAGAAGACCAGCTACATGTTCGTGACCGGCCCGAACGTCGTGAAGACGGTCACGCACGAGCAGGTGACGAGCGAGGACCTCGGCGGCGCGGAAGTCCACGCCGGCAAGTCGGGCGTCGCCCACTTCACCGCGCCGAACGACGCCGACGCGCTCGCGCTGCTGCGCAAGCTGTTCGGCTTCCTGCCGCCCAACAACAAGGAGGACCCGCCGCGCGCGGCGTCGAAGGACGATCCGGAGCGCGAGGCGCCGCAGCTCGACGCGCTCGTGCCGGAGAACCCGAACAAGCCCTACGACATGCACGAGGTGATTCGAGCGGTCGTCGACGACGGCGACTTCTTCGAAGTGCACGCCAAGTTCGCGCGCAACCTGCTGGTCGGCTTCGCGCGCATCGACGGCCGGCCGATCGGCGTCGTGGCGAACCAGCCGGCCCACCTCGCCGGCGTGCTCGACATCGACGCCTCGCTCAAGGGGGCGCGCTTCGTCCGCTTCTGCGACTGCTTCAACGTCCCGCTGGTCGTCTTCGAGGACGTGCCCGGCTTCCTCCCCGGCGTCGCGCAGGAGCACGGAGGGATCATCAAGCACGGCGCGAAGCTGCTCTACGCGTTCTGCGAGGCGACCGTCCCGAAGTTCACCGTGATCACGCGCAAGGCGTACGGCGGCGCCTACGACGTCATGAACAGCAAGCACGTGCGCGGCGACCTGAACCTCGCCTGGCCGACCGCCGAGTGCGCGGTGATGGGGGCGGCGGGCGCGGTCGAGATCATCTTCAGCCGGCAGATCCGCGCGGCGAAGGACCCCGACGCCGAGAAGAAAAAGCTCACCGACGAGTACCTCGAGCGCTTCGCGAATCCCTACGAGGCGGCGCGCCGCGGCTTCCTCGACGACGTGATCGAGCCGCGCAAGACCCGTACAGCGCTGGCGCGCGCGCTCTCGCTGTTCCGCACCAAGCGCGACGAGAACCCGCCGCGGAAGCACGGAAACCTTCCGCTGTGAGTCGCGACGCCGAGGCGTCGCGCGGGAACGCGGCGCGGCCGTTCCGGCGCGTGCTGGTGGCGAATCGCGGCGAGATCGCGCTGCGCGTGCTGCGGGCGTGCCGCGAGCGCGGGCTCTCGACGGTCGCGGTCTACTCCGACGCCGACGCGGCCGCGCTGCACGTGCGCATGGCCGACCGCGCCGAGCGGCTCGGCCCGCCGCCCCCGCGCGAGAGCTACCTCGACGGGGAGAAGGTGATCGCCGCCGCGCAGCGCTCCGGCGCCGACGCGATCCACCCCGGCTACGGCTTCCTCTCCGAGAACGCCGCGTTCGCGCAGGCGGTCGCCGACGCCGGCCTCGTCTTCATCGGCCCTCCCGCCGCGGCGATGCGCGCGATGGGGGAGAAGACCGCGGCGCGCCGCGCGATGAAGGCGGCTGGCGTGCCCATCGTGCCGGGCGTCGTCGACCCGATCGAGGATCGCGCGGAACTCGTGAAGATCGCCCGTGACGTCGGCTACCCGGTGATGCTCAAGGCCGCGGGCGGCGGCGGCGGCAAGGGGATCCGCATCGTCCACGCCGAGGCGGAGCTCGTCCCGTCGTTCGAGCGCGCGCGCAGCGAGGCGGAGAGCTCCTTCAAGAGCGGCGCGGTCTACCTCGAGAAGTTCCTCCCCGCCGCCCACCACGTCGAGATCCAGGTCTTCGCCGATTCGCACGGCCACGCGATCCACCTCGGCGAGCGCGAGTGCTCGATGCAGCGGCGCCACCAGAAGGTGGTCGAGGAGTCGCCCTCGCCGCTCATGACGCCGCAGCTGCGCGCGGCGATGGGGCAGGCGGCGGTGCGCGCGGCGCAGGCGGTCGGGTACGTGAACGCCGGGACGATCGAGTTCCTGGTGACCGACGCGCGCGAATTCTTCTTCCTCGAGATGAACACGCGTCTCCAGGTCGAGCACCCGGTGACCGAGATGGTGACCGGCCTCGATCTGGTGGCCGAGCAGATCCTCGTCGCCGCCGGCGGAAAGCTCGCGCTCCCGGATCGGCCCTGGGAGTTCCGCGGACACGCGATCGA
>DASRRB010000208.1:0-5494 GCA_035695985.1 Planctomycetota bacterium
CGACTGGCGCATGTCCTGGCCGGCCGATCCGAACACCGCGACGACGCCGGGCAGCGGCGTCCCGTCGGCGCCGACGACCTGCACGCGAACGACGTCGGCAGCGGAGAGGTCGAGCGTGATCAGACGGCGATCGGTCGTGACGTGGGTCTCGACCAGCGCCCACTCCGTGTCGTGCCGCGCGCTGATCGTCAGCCCACCGTGCTCCGACGAGATCCGGTCCGTCACCTCCATCGGCCCGAGGAGGCAGCGGCCACGGGCGTCGGTGGTGGCGCGCACGCCGACGGCCTCGACGAGCTCGTTCGGGTCGACGTAGGACTCGTCGCTGCCGCGCCGATCCCGTTCACGGCTCAGCGTCCACTCGTCCGCCCAGAAGACGGTCGCGCCGGCGATCGGCGCGCGGTCCTCCGCCCGACGCACGACGACCAGGACGAGACCGGCCGGAATGACGGGCGTCTCTTCCTCGCGCCGCGCCGCGTCGATCGCCGCGGGCGAATCCGCCGCCGCCGCGACCGGCTCGTCGATGCGCGCCGATTCTGCGGCGGCGCCAGACTTCGCGTCGGCGCTCCACCGCTCGTGCGCCCCGTTCGCCACCGCGTCGCGCGACGGCTCGAGCGCGAACCACCAGAGCGCCCCGACTCCCGCGAGCGCCGCGACCAGCGCCGTCACCACTACCGGCCCGAGTCGCGCGCGCGTCTGCATGGACTAGTCGCCGTCCTTCTCGTCGTCCTTGCCCTGGGGGGGCTTCGGAGGATCGACGGCGCCGTCCTTCTCTTCTTCCGGTTTCGCGGCGCCCGGCTTCACCGGCTCGAGCGGCGGCTTGCCGTCGCGCTCCCACGGCCAGGGGTTGGCGGCGTCGACCTCGATGCCGACCTTGCCGTCGCCGGTGTGGACGATGTAGCCGAGCGTCGCGATCACCATGCAGCCGGTGCGCTTCACGAATTCGTCGGCCGGCTCCTTGCCGACCGGGAACTCGAACATCGCGCCGGGCGCGTAGGCCTTGCGGAACGCGATGATCTCGGCCGGCCGGATCGGCGGCGCCTGCACCTCGGCGCAGAGGACCGCGAGCCCCTCGCTGAAGAGGTCGATGCCGGGCGTCGGCTTGTTGAACTCGCGCTCGAGGTTGGCGAGCAGCTCGAGCGCCGAGGCCCGGTTCTCGAGCTTCTCGGCCACGCCGCGCCAGACCGTCTCCCCGTCGCGCACGTCCTTCACGTCCTCCTTCGCCTTGAAGATCGTGACGAGCAGCTCGGGGAGGTCCTTCTCCTGGTAGAGGCGCTCCTTCACCGCCTTGGTGCGGCGGATCTGGTCGATGAAGTAGGCGATGGCGTTGTAGCGCAGGTCGCGCGCGTCCCAGAAGGCGCGCTTCTCCTCCTGCGTCATCGGCTCCTCTTCGAGCGAGAAGAGGCGGTTGCCGGTCTCGAGCAGGAGCTTCAGGAACCACTCGTCGACCTTCGCCCCCTGGTCGTCGGCCATGGTCGGGCGCGCGCGAGAGAGGCCGTAGCGGACGTTCTGCAGGCCGTCCATGCCGAGCAGCTGCTGCGCGCGCGGCTCGGAGAGGCAGCGCAGCACGAGGTCCATCTCGCGCGCGCCGCCGACGTCCTGCAGGAAGGAGGTGGCCGCGCGCAGGATGCGGCCGTCGCCGCCGATCGACTGCGACGCCTTGAGCGCGGAGGTGTCGGAGAGGATCGACTCGACCGCCGCGTGCGCGACCGCGACCGCGCGCGAGCGCAGGAACGGGTCGACGTCGGTCTGCTGCAGCAGACGCGAGCACGCCTGCAGCACGGTCACCGCCTCGAGCGGCTCGGTCGCCTGCGAGAGCAGCTTCTTCAGGTGCTGCAGCGCGAGCTCGCTCTCGCCGGCGCGGTAGAGCGCCTCGAGCGCCGCGCCGCGCTGGACCGCCTTGCCCTCGGCCGCGTCGGCCTTGACGCGCTCGACCATCTCGTCGAAGCGCGGCGGCCGCGGCTCCTGCGTGCGCGCCGCGCCGAGCGCGCGGCCGAGCTGGCGCGCGAGCGGCGTGCGGTTCTCCGGGATGGTCGCGCCGTAGCCGGTGAAGATCGCGTCGAGGTCGGCCGCGTCGGGGTCGTCGGCCAGCACCAGCGCGGCGGTCGTCCCGTTGAAGTCGAAGCCGGTCGCCGCCTTGCGCACCAGCGTGCGCAGGAACTCGCGCAACACCGGATCGTCGCGCACCGGGCCGTAGACCTCCTTGCGGAAGGCGAGGTGCTCGGGCGTGTAGTTGTTCTCCGGGCTGTCGTTGACGGAGGGGAGCTTGCGGTTGCTCGCCTCGTCGGCGGCCGCCGTCACGAGCGCGCCGAAGTCCTTGACGTCGAGCGACGCGGGGTCGACGGGGGCGCCGCCTTCGGGCGTCTTCGCGGCGTCGAGCAGCTTCTGCCGCGCGGTCGCGTAGTCCTCGCGCGCGGGCCGCGGCCGGTTGGCGCCGCCCGCCTCGCCCCCCTTCGCGGAGAGGTTGCGGTCGCGCCCGCCGCCCGGCTGCTGCGCCGGAGCGCGCACGCACGGGGTCAGGAGCAGCGACGTCGTCACGAGCAACGAGGCGAGCGGACCGCGGGTGGGGGCCATCCGGGGCACGCTATCGCCCCCGCGAATCGCTCGGAAGTCCGGGACTCTCCTGGCTCCGCCGCGCCCGTGGACGCCATGTAGATTGCCTCGCATGGAGTCGACGGAAGCGCCGCCGCCGCGACGCCGGGCCGGGAGCGCGCGCGCCCTGTTCGCGGCGCTCGCGCTCGCGCTCGCGCTCGCGTCCGCCGCGCCGGCGCAGGACGCGAAGCCGGCCGAGAAGACGCGCTTCTCCGCCGAGCGCGAGCTCGTCGGCTTCGAGACGGCGCAGTTCAGCGACGCCGCCGACCTCTACGACTTCGCGCAGTATCGCGCGCTCGACGGCCAGCCGATGACGCGCGAGGAGGTCGACGCGGTCGTCGCGAAGTGGAAGGCGGAGCGCGAGCGCGTCCAGAAGGAGGTCGCGCAGCTCAAGGTCGATCCGGCGCTGCGCGCCAAGCGGCGGCTGCACAAGCGCCTCGCCAATCAGCCGTACCTCTCGCGGCTGGAGTTCGTGGAGAACGACTCCTTCGCGCCGATCCTCTTCGTCGTGCAGCGCATCCCCAAGGCGAAGCCCGGCTTCGAGGACACCGTCGTCAAGCAGCAGGGACCGTGGCTCAAGAAGGCGTTCGACGTCTTCGAGGCGGAGTTCAAGGACGTCCTGCCGCCGCTGCGCGAGGGGTGCGCGCTGCTGCCGGTCGTCGTCCTCTCGAGCTGGGGCGACTTCTCCAACTACTGCCAGACCGCGGCCGGCGGCGCGTTCTCGGGCGGGTCGCACTACAGCGCCGACGTCGGCGCCGTCGTCTGCTACGCCGAGCTCATGGGAGGCGAGCGCGACATCGTGACGGAGCGGCGCGGCGCGCTCTACGGCCTCGTCCACGAGCTGGTCCAGTCGCACGCGCCCGACGACACGCAGCCGGCGGCACACTGGTGGGTGCGCGAGGGGCTGGCGGACGCATTCGCGGCATGGAGCGGCGACGCGAAGGCGCCCCAGGTCTTCGTCCCGAACCAGTCCGGCGTCGCGTGGCTCTCGACCCTGCTCGCGAACGAGCACTGGCGCGACCTCTACTTCATCCCCGCGCACGACCTCGTCGCGGTGAAGAGCTCCACCGAGATCTACGGCCGCATGCGGACCCGGCTCAGCGACGACGAGGACGCCGACGGAAAATGGGGCGCGGCCGTCCGCTCCGCGTTCCTGGTCGAGTGCGGGCTCCTCGTCTCCGAGCTCCTCCACGGCGACGGCGGTTCGCAGCGCGCGGTGGTGGCGTCGCGCCTCGCCTCGATCGTGACGCCGGGCAAGGGACCGGCGCTGGCTCCGCTCGACGTCGCCGTCACGCACAAGCGCCTCGTGGCGGCGCTCCAGGCGGAGTCGCGGCGGCTCAAGGTGAAGGATCCGATCGACGACGCGCTGCGCGCGAAGCTCGAGAGCTGGAAGCCGTCGACCGCCGGGGACGCAGACGCGAAGAACGCCGACGTCGCGAAGGCGGCGACCGGCCTCGCGGGCAGCGCGACGGAGGCGGCGTTCTCGCCGGCGCAGCTGATCGCGGAGCCGCTGCCGCCGGAGGCGCGCCTCGGCGTCGCGCTGCGCCTCGCCGGCATCGGCGAGCTCGACGCGGCCGTCGCGTCCTGCGAACGGATCGAGGGCGCGCTCGAGCCCGGCCATCCGCTGCGCGAGCGCGCCGTCCGCGAGACGCGCCGGCTGCGCGAGCTCGCCCAGTGGCGGCTGGACTTCCTCGAGCAGTGGAAGGGGACGAACAAGAAGCTGCGCATCGAGCACGACGGCGCGGCGACGGCGGGGACGTTCAAGCAGGTCGAGGAGGGCGACCTCGTGCTCGTCGATGCCAAGGGGCGCGACCTGCGCGTCTCGCTCGCCTCCCTCGACTGCGAGCAGGTGCTGCGGCGCGCAAGTGAAGCCAAGCTCGAACCGGGGACGCCGCTGGTGCGCGCCTACGCAGCGTTGATCGCCGGCCGCAAGACCTGGTCGAAGGGGCTCGGCGCGACGCCGGAGGAGTCCCTTCTCAAGAGCGACGGCGCCGGCTGGCCCGCCCTGCTCGCGAAGGGCGAGGCGGCGGCACGGCTGCAGAAGCTCGGGCACCAGTCGCTTCCAGCGAACGCGCCGGCGGCCGCTGCGCCGCTCGTCGAGCTCCACGCGCTGCTCGTCCAGAAAGACGTCGCCGAACTCGTCGAGCCGCGCCGCGAGATGCTGCGCCGATTCGCGGCGGCCTGCTTCGCGCGCCAGTTCGACGCGGTCGGACTCGCGGCGGCGGGCCTCGCCGGGAGCGTCCTCCGGAAGCCCGACGGCACGGTGCGCGTCACCTACGACTTCAAGGACGCCGCCCAGGCCGCGGACTGGGTCCCGGCCCGGATGCCGCTGTCGACCCGGCGGGAGGTCCCGCTGCTGCGCACGCCCAAGGAGAAGTGGGCGATCCGGATCGAGCACGGGAAGCTGAGCGCGATCGGCGCAGCGGGCTGGATCTCGAAGCTCGCGTTCGCGGCGCCGATGGCAGTCACCTACCACTATCAGGCGGCGCCGCCGCCCGGCGTGGAGAACGTCGACGTCGCGACGATGAGCGTCACGCTCTGCGACGACGACGCCGGGAACCGGATCGAGACCATGGACTTCGCCGGGATCGAGATCCACAGCGAGAGGCCCTTCTTCTTCAAGCGGGACTTCGACCCCAAGCCCTACCTGTGGGACACGCCGTTCGACCTGCGCATCGAGCACGACGGCGCCGCCGTCCGCTTCGTCTCGCACGGCCTCCCCGACCGCAAGATCCCCGCCACCGCGCGGACGTCGGGCCGCGTCGGCATCTACTTCTACAGCGACGCGGTCATGGAGCTCGCCGACCTCGAGATCGAGGGCCACGTGAACGAGCAGACCCTCGCGCCGCTGCGCCAGGGCTGGGTCGAGGCGCAGGTCGCCGCGCTCGAGAAGCCCGACTGGAAG
>DASRRB010000209.1:0-9431 GCA_035695985.1 Planctomycetota bacterium
CGCCCCAGAGCGCGGCGCGCTCGAGCGAGCGCTCGACGATGTCGTCGAGGTCGCCGCGCCGCTCGACCCCGTGCACGCGCGGGCCGTACGCGACGTTCTCGTAGATCGACTTGGGGAACGGGTTCGACTTCTGGAACACCATCCCGATGCGCTTGCGCAGCTCGTTCACCTCGACCTCGGGACCGAGGATGCTCACGCCGTCGAAGCGCACGTCGCCCTCGGTGCGCACGCCGTCGACCAGGTCGTTCATGCGGTTGCAGCAGCGCAGCAGCGTCGACTTGCCGCAGCCCGACGGGCCGATGAACGCGGTGATGCGCTTGCGCGGGATCGCGAGCGAGATCGAGTCGAGCGCGCGCGATGCGCCGTAGTAGAGCGAGAGGCGGTCCACCTCGAGCACGACGTCGGACGCGTTCGCGCCGCGGTCCGGGGGGGCGGGCGAGTCGGGCATGGGGGTGCGTGCCTCTCGGGATCCGACGTTCCGGGGTGCCGGCGGCGCGTGCGACGGGCGCAGGCTCTTCTGGATCATGGCGTCTCCCGTCACACCGCGCTCGACGCGTAGCGCCGCCGCAGGCGGTTGCGGACGGTGATGGCCGTGAGGTTCATGGCGACCACCAGGACCAGCAGCAGGAACGCGGTGGCGAAGACCAGCGGCTTGGTCGCCTCGACGTTGGGGCTCTGGAAGCCGACGTCGAAGATGTGGAAGCCGAGGTGCATGAACTTGTTCTCGAGGTGCAGGAAGGGGGCGTGGCGGTCGACCGGGAGCGCGGGCGCGAGCTTCACCATCCCGACGATCATGAGCGGCGCGACTTCGCCGGCGGCGCGCGCGATCGCGAGGATCAACCCGGTCAGCATCCCGGGCGCGGCGGCCGGCAGCACGACGCGCCAGATCGTCTCGAACTTGGTCGCGCCGAGCGCGAGCGAGCCCTCGCGCACCGCTCTGGGCACGGCCGCGAGCCCCTCCTCCGTCGCGACGATCACGACCGGGACCGTGAGCAGCGCGAGCGTGAGCGCGGCCCACAGGATGCCGCCGGTGCCGAAGGTCGCGCGCGGCAGCGCCTCCTCGAAGAAGAGGCGGTCGATGGTGCCGCCGATCCCGTAGACGAAGAAGCCGAGCCCGAAGACGCCGAACACGATCGACGGCACGCCCGCCAGGTTGTTCACCGCGATGCGGACGATCCGGACCATCAGCCCCTGGCGCGCGTACTCGCGCAGGTAGAGCGCCGCGAGGACGCCGAGCGGCACCACCGCGATCGACATCAGGAAGACCATCAGCACGGTGCCGAAGATCGCCGGGAAGATGCCCCCCTCCGTGTTCGACTCGCGCGGGTCGTCGGCCAGGAATCCCCAGACGCGCCGCAGGTAGAGACCCGACTTGGCGAAAACGCCCATCCCGTCGGGGCGGATCGCCGAGAGGATCGCCCCGGTCGGGAGCGACTTCTCCTGTCCCGACGCGGTGACGAGGTCGACCACCTCGGCGTCGAGCTCGGCGCGCAGCGCGGCCGTCTTCTCGGCGAGGACGCGGAAGCGCGCGTCGAGGCGCGTCCGCTCCGCGGCGATCGCCGCGAGGCGGCGCGCGCGCTCCGGCGCGGGAGGGGCGTCGAGCTCGACGCGCCGCTCGGCCAGGCGCGCCTTCTCGAGCTCGTGGTTCACGTCGTCGAGCTCGCCCTTCTCGAGCGCGTGAAGCTCTGCGCGCACCGCGTCGCCGGCCTCCACGCGCGCGAGCAGGGCCGCCCACGCCGCCTCGCCTTCGGCGACGACCTGCTCGCCGCGCCGCAGGCGGCGGACGAAGCCGTGGAAGTCGCCCCACTCGACCCGCTCCAGCAGCGCCGCGTCGGCGGGGCGGGCGCGCGCGACGACGCGCCGCTCGTCGACCCAGACGAAGTCGCTCGCGCCGAGGTCGCGGTTGGCGACGTGGATCTGGAGGCGGGTCGGCTTCTCGACCTGCGCCGCGGCGTCGGGCGGGTCGAAGGTCTCGCGCGCGGTCACCTCGCCGAGCAGCTTCGCGCCGTCGTCGAGGGTGAATTGCTCGAGGTCGGACTGCCAGAAGGAGGCGATCCCCTGCGAGCCGATCAGCACCACCTGCCCGATCACGAGCAGGAGGCAGAAGCCGAGCGCGCCGCCGCACAGCGCGATGAAGTGGCGGCCGTGCGGAGTCCGGGGGGGAGCCCCGTCCGGGCGGCCGATGCGCTTCGTCGCCGCGTCCGTCACAGGCGCGCGTACTTCTGCCGCAGGTGCTGGCGCACCAGCTCCGCGGCGGTGTTGACGGCGAAGGTGAGCGTGAAGAGCAGCAGCGCCGCGAGGAAGAGCGTGCGGTAGAGCGTGCCGCCGTCGGGCGCCTCGGGGATCTCGGTCGCGATGTTGGCGGAGAGGCTGCGCAGCCCGCGCAGCATGCTCCAGTCCATGATCGGCGTGTTGCCGCTCGCCATCACGACGATCATCGTCTCGCCGATGGCGCGCCCGAACCCGATCATCACCGCGCTGAAGAGGCCGGCGCTCGCGGTCGGGAGCACGACGCGCGTGACGGTGTGCCAGCGGTCGGCGCCGAGCGCGAGCGAGCCGCTCACCAGCGTGCGCGGGACGTTCGAGAACGACTCCTCCGCGATCGCGAAGATGATCGGCACGACGGCCACGCCCATCGCGAGCCCGAGCACGACGCAGTTCTTCGAGTCGTACGCGATCCCGAGCGAGCTGCGCAGCCAGGCGACGAAGTCGCCGCCGAAGCAGGCCGCCTCGAGCGGCCGGCAGGCGAGGACGCACAGCCCGATCGCCAGCGCGACGACGCCGATCGAGACGATCGACCCGATGCCGTCGGGGAAGCGGTGGCGCACCCGGGCGGGCAGCCGTTGTCCGAGCGCGCTGGCGGCCAGGATCGCGACCGGCACGACGACCAGGGCGAGCGGCACCGCGAGGAAGAAGCTCGCGACGCGCGGCGCGAGCCAGAGCCCGGCCAGGAAGCCGAGGACGACGCTCGGCAGCGAGGCCATGATCTCGACCACCGGCTTCACGACGCGCTTGAGCTTCCAGTGCATGAACTGCGACGTGTACATGGCGGCCAGCAGCGCGAGCGGGACGGCGAAGAGGAGCGAGAAGAGCGTCGCCTTGAGCGTCCCGAACACGAGCGGCATCAGGCCGAGCTTCGGCTCCGACTCGTCGCTCCCCGAGCTCGACTGCCAGACGTGCTCGGGGCCGTCGTAGCCCTCGTACCAGACCGGCCGGAAGTAGGCGCTGAGGCTCGCCTCCGGGTGGCGGCTGTCGATCTCGAGCGCCGCGAAGGAGCCGGCCGCCGCGACGACGGCGCCGTCCATCTTGGGCGAGAGCGCGACGGCGCTCGCGGCCTTCGCCGGACTGTCGCCGCTCCACAGGACGCGTTCCGAGGTCGAGTAGCACAGCGCGGCGTGGCCGGCGTCGTCCTGCACCCAGAAGGTGCGGTCGCGCGCCGACGGCGCGAGCAGGCGCACGGCGCCGTCGAGGCGCGGGAAGTCGCGGACTCGTTCGAGGCGCGGCCGCTCGCCCGAGCGCGCCACGCGGAACCAGATCGAGAGGGCGCCGTCGGCCTGCCCGAGCACGAGCGCCTGGTCGCCGAGCAGGAGCGAGAGGGCGGTGACCGGCGCGCCGACCGAGTAGACCTGCGGCCCCGGCTCACTGGAGCCGAGCGACCACCAGAGCAGGCGCCCGTCGGCAGTCGCGGCGTAGACGTCCTCGCGCCGGCGGTCGATCAGGACGGCGTCGACGGCGGCGGGGGAGTCGAGCTCGTGCCGGCTCACCTGCGTCGACTTCTCGCCGCTGAACGGGTTCTCCTCGACGGACGACAGCGCCACGACGACGCGGCCGTCGGCGCGCGTCGCGACGACCGCGGCGCTGAGGCCGTGGAGGCTCGCGGCGCAGCGGACGACGGGGGCGCCGCCTTCGTCGATCGCGATCGGGACCCGGTCGCCGATCTTCGCGCTCACGACCGCGCGGTCGTCGCGGTACGCCGTCTCGAACGCGATCGCGACGGTCACGACGCCGCCGTGGTCGTCGCCCAGGACGAAGCCGGCGTTGCCGAGCGTCGCGCCGCCCGCCGGCCGCGCCGCCGGCTTCGCGAGCGCCTTCTCGGCGACGAGCGACCCGTCGTCGGCGCGCACGACGCGCACGACGCCGTCGCCGCCGAGCAGCGCGACGAAGGTGCGCGACTCGTCGGTGAGCACGCCGAGCGGCGCGCTCGCCGGTCCGTTCAGCGGCGCGTGCGCGACGACCTTGGCCGGCGCGAGCAGCGGCACGACCTCGACGACCAGGAAGAAGAGGATGCCGAGCACGCTCGCGATGATCAGGACGCCGCCGCTCACGACGACGACGCGCGCCAGGCTGTCGCGGCGCCGCCGCGTCCTCAGCCGCCGCGACGGCCCGCCGCCGCGCGGCGGCGCCGCCGCCTCAGCGGACGGATTCGGACCGTCGGGGCTGCGCTCGAGGGTGGTCGGCATGAGTGCGGCCGCGGTCGTCCCGGAAGGAAGCTGCGCCCGGGACCGATGCGGGTCCCGGGCGCACGGAGGGGGATTCGCGCGCGAGGATCACGCGCTCATTGGATCTTCTTGGTTTCCGCCGAGACGTCCTTGGAGAGCAGCGGAAAGTAGCCGTCCTTCACGACGACCTGCTGCCCCTGCTGGCTCAGCACGAACGAGAGGAACTCCTTCACCGGCGGGTCGAGCGGCCTGTTCGGGGCCTTGTTGACGTAGACGTAGAGGTATCGCGCGATCGGGTACTTGTTGGCGTAGACCGACGCGGCGTTGACGGCAGGCGCCTCGGACGCGTCGTCCTTGGCGAGCGGCACCGCGCGCACGCCCGAGGTCCGGTAGCCGATGCCGCTGTAGCCCACGCCGCCGCGGTCCTCGGTGACGCTCAGCACCACCGACGCGGAGCCGGGCTGCTCCTTCACCGTGTCCTTGTAGTCGCCGTTCTTCAGCACGTGCTCCTTGAAGAAGCCGTACGTGCCGGACGCCGAGTTGCGGCCGTACATGCTGATCGGGAGCGCGGCCCACTCGCCGGTGAGGCCGAGCTCGCCCCAGGTCGTGAGGTCCTTGGCGCCGCCCGCCTTGCGCTGCTTGCCGAAGATCGCGTCGACCTGCGCGAGCGTCAGCTTCTGGATCGGGTTGTCCTTGTGGACGTAGACGGCGAGCGCGTCGATCGCGACCTTCACGAGCGTCGGCTTGTAGCCGAACTTCTTCTCGAACTCGTCGCTCTCGCTCGGCTTCATCTCGCGGCTCATCGGGCCGAGCTGCGAGGTGCCGGCGATCAGCGCCGGCGGCGCCGTGCCGGAGCCCTTGCCCTCGATCTGGACGCGGACGCTGGGGTAGAGCCCCTTGAAGCTCTCGGCCCACATCGTCATCACGTTGTTGAGAGTGTCGGAGCCGACGGAGCTCAGGTTCCCCGAGATCCCGGACACCGGCTTGTAGGTGCCGATCGCCTCGTCGACCGTGACCTTCTCCTCGGCCTCCTTCGTCAGCGCCTTCGCCGTCGGGGCGGGCGCCTGCCCGTCGGGGCCGCGGGCCGTGCTCTGGCCGTGCGCGGAGCGCGCTGGCAGGGCGGACAGGGCCAGCGCGGCGAGCACGAGCCACGTGCTGCGGACGTTCATCGTGGTTTCCTTCCTTGCGACTCGGGTTCGATTCCGACTCGCTTCGGACGCTACGCACGGCGTGTGAAGGCGCCGTGAAGAAGCCTTGAAGGGACTCACGGGAGCCGCTCGTTTCGAGGTCCTCGAACCCCGAGGATCTCAGCCGTCGAGCGGCGCCGTGAAACGGACCTCGAGGCGCGCCTTGCGGGGAGCGGCGGCGTCGGCCGGACCGAGCGTGGCGACCACCCCGTCTCCGGCGCGCACCGCGCCGACCCCGGCCGGCGTGCCCGTGAAGATCAGGTCGCCGGCGACCAGGCGGAAGCGCGAAGAGACGAACGCGACGAGCTCGGGGACGGGCAGCGTCATCTGCGCGATCCCGCCGCGCTGGCGCGCCACCCCGTTGACGGCGAGCGCGAGCTCCCACGCGGAGAGCTCGGCCGGATCGTCGACCGGCACGAACGAAGACACCGGCGCCGACCCGTCGAAGCCCTTCGCGACCGCCCACGGCTCGCCGCGCTTCTTCGCCTCGCTCTGGAGGTCGCGTGCGGTGAGGTCGATGCCGACCGCACAGGCGTCGACGGCGCGCGCCGCCGCGGCCGGAGAGAGTCGCGCGCCGCCGCTCCCGATCCGGACGACGAGCTCGACCTCGTGGTGCACCTCGCGGCTGAACGACGGCAGCGCGATCGCGCCGCCGCCCGCCACCAGCGCGCTCGGCGGCTTGAGGAAGAGCACGGGCGGGTCGGCCGCCGCGTGCCCCATCTCGCGGGCATGGTCGGCGTAGTTGCGGCCGACCGCGACGATCTTGCCGACCGGCAGCGTCGGCCGGCCGGGGCAGGAAGTGGTGGTCACGCCGGCGTCGGTCACGGCCGCCTCACTCCTCGTCGAACGCCTCGGCGCCGCTCTCCACGCGCTTCGCGAAGTCGTCGATCGTCTTCTCGAGGTCGAGGTCGTCGAGGAGCGTCCCGAAGCGCTTGTCGAAGGCGCCGTCGCCTTCGCCGCGCAGCTCGTCCTGCACGTACGACTCGAACCGCTCGCGGCTCGCGCCGTGGTCGGCGTGCGCGAGCCAGCAGATGAAGAGCGACATGTCGGCGTAGAAGCCGCTGCTCAGCTCGACCTTCCTCATCAACCGCTGGCGCGGGTCGGTCGCGGCGTCGCGCGCGTAGTCGTCGGCGAGGCTCTCGAGGTCGCCGGGCGTCCGGATCGCGAGCGCGCGCTTCATCGGGATGCGCGTCTTCTTGTGGGTCGCCTCGTTGACGCGCAGCGAGCGCCACGGCTGGAAGTGGATCGTCCCGTCCTTGTCCATGAACTGGCACGACATGTACTCGGCGATCCCCTCGTTGAACCAGTGGGTCTGGATCGCGTCGATCGTGAAGCTCTTGCCGTCGTCGAACGAGGCGATGCGGTCGACCCAGGCGTGGGTGAGCTCGTGCAGGAGCGCCTGCACCCCGATCCCGAACTCGGCGTTGGCGCGCTCGACGACGGGCGAGTAGGTGATGGCGCGCTTGGTGCCGGGCTCGTAGTGGGCGCGCATGCCCGGCATCGGCGCGGTGTGGCACGCCTCGACGGCGTACTTCTCGTAGTTCGGGACGTCGAGCAGGATCCAGGTGACGAAGGTCGGGTCGACCTTCGGCGGCTTCGGCGCGAGCGGCAGCAGCCAGGCGTGCACCTTCTTGTCGTAGGCCGCGAGGTAGGGCGCGTAGGCCTTCGCGACCGCCTCGACGCGGCGCTTGCGCTCGGCCGCGTCGCCCTTCACCTGGACGATCAGCGCGTAGGGCTTCGTCGAGTCGACGATCTCGTACTCGAGGTCCTTGAACCACTCCTTGTCGCGCAGCGCGTTGAGCGTGCCGTCGAGCCGGCCGATGAACGGATCGTTCTCCTCGAGCGCGGCGCGCTCCTCGAAGGCCTTGCGCGCGCCGTTCCACGCCTCGACCTGCGCCTGGCGCTCCGGCCGCGACATCTCCGTCTCGTCGAGCGCCGCGAACGCCTTCATGCGGTAGACGACCTTCGACGTCGCGAGCTCGCCGAAGCCGGGGAGGTCCTTCACCGGGTCGAACGGGCGCACGTCGAGGCGCCGCTTCGCCTCGGCGCTCTCCGGGTCGAGCGCGCGCGCCTTCGCGTAGCAGCGGTCGGCCAGCGCGGCGTCGCCCGTCTCGCCCTTCACCGTGTCCCCGAACGCGAGCGCGTCGGCTGCGGTCGCGACCGTGGCGAGCTTCGCGTCGACGGCCGCCGCGTCGAGCTTGGACGGGGGCGGCGCGGCGACGGGCGCCGGCGCGGGCGTCGATTCAGGGGCGGGAGCGGGAGCCGCGGGCGCAGCGCCGGCGGCCGCATTCGCGCCGTTCTCGGGAGCCGCCGCCGAAACCGGGGGCGTCGTCGTTCCGCCTCCGGACCCGTGGCCGCGCGTGAGGAAGAAGGCGACGGCGCCGACCATCACCACGCCGCCGCCGATCGCGAGCGCGACGCGCGGCGAGAGCTTGCGCGCCGCAGGCGGAGCGGCGCGCGGCCGCGGCGGTCGCGGTGCGGCGGGGCGCGCAGCGCCGGCGGATGCCGCGGGGCCCGCCGCCGGCCGGACGCCGGGGCGGGCGGGGGGGCGGGCCGTGGGAGGGGGCGTCGGACGGGGACGCGGCGGCGGATCGGACGAGGGGTCCATGGCGACCTCGAATCGAATCGGCGGGGCCCGGGATCGTAGCCGCCCTGCGCTCACCACGTCTCGGTGCGGTCGACCGGCAGCCAGCCGTCGAGGCCGTCGCGCACGCGCACCCGCAGCCAGTCGCCGCGCTGCTCGAGGACGACGAACTCGGCGCCGTCCTTCAAGGGCTCGTTGAAGGCGGGCTCGAAGCTCGCCGCGTTGCCCTTGCGCGCGACCTCCTCGCTCGCCGCCACGACGCCGTGGCGGGTGAAGTCGCGCTCGTGCACCGCCAGCGCGTACGAGGCCGCGGCGAGCAGCGCCGCGACCGTCGCGCCGGCGCACGCGGGTCGCGCGAGCGGGCGCGCGCGCGGCGCCGCGCGCCCGAGCAGGAAGAGCGCGCACGCGAGCGCCGTGCAGCCGACCAGGAGCTGCGCCTTCTCCGGGAACGAGAGGGAGTCGTGCCAGAAGAGGAGCGTGCGCGGCAGCGGCCGCTCTTCCGAGGCGAGACGGTGGCCGACCGCCTGCTCGAGGTTCGCCTGCAGGAACGGGTCGCGCGGCCGATATTCGAGCGCGCGCCGGTACGCCGCGATCGCGCGCCCCTTCTTCCCCGCGCGCAGCCACGCGTTGCCGAGCCCGTGCAGCACCGCGCCGTTCTCGCCGCCGCGCGCGAGCGCCGCCTCGAAGCCGGACGCCGCGCGCAGCAGGTCGTCCTCGGACTTGGCGTCGAGCAGGACCTGGTTCGCCTGCTCGAAGGAGGCGACCGCGTCGAGCGGCGGGGCTCTCCTGCAGCTGCCGAGCAGCAGCGCCGGCAGCGCGAGCGCGAGGGCGAGGGCGTGGCGGCGCGCCTCACGCATGGGCGACCTCCCGGATCAGCGCGTCGAGCAGCGCGCGCCCTTCGTCGAGGGTCGCCGCGTCGAGGCGCGCGCCGCCGCCGTAGTGCGCCGCGTCGAGCGCTTCGAGCCGCTCCTGCAGTCGCCGGGCGACGTCGTCGCTCGCGCCGAGCCGCCGTACCGCGTCGTGCGCCTCGCGGGCGGTGAGCCCCGCCTCCGGCAGGTCGGCGAGGTCGGCGACGAGCCCGCGCAGCACGGAGCCGAGCTCGAGCGCGGCGGCGGCCGGCTCGTTCCGCCGCGCCGTCGCCACCGCGACGGCGCGGCGCGCGCGCGCCCGGCCCGGCGCGGCCCGCCGCCGCCGCGCCCGCGGATCGGCGCCGCGCCGCCG
>DASRRB010000210.1:0-26998 GCA_035695985.1 Planctomycetota bacterium
CCGAGCTTCTGGTTCCAGACGATGACGCTCAACCGCCGGATGCTCACCGTCAACGGCGCGGGCTACGGCCACGGCGTCGGGCTGTGCCAGTGGGGCGCGGCGGGACTCGCCGCTTCCGGCCGCGACTGGCGGGAGATCCTCCACTACTACTACCGCGGCGCCGAGCTGGTCCGTCGCTGGTGACGCCGCGCCTGCAGTTCCGCGTCGCCGCGACGCACGGACGCGCGCGCTGCGGCGAGCTCCTCGTCCGCGGCCGCGCCACGCCGACGCCGGCGTTCATGCCGGTCGCGACGCAGGGGACGCTCAAGGGGATCGCGGGCGGCCGCCTCGTCGACCTCGGTTTCCGGGCGCTGCTCGCCAACACCTACCACCTGAGCCTGCGGCCCGGCGAGGCGACGGTGCGCGCGCTCGGCGGACTGCACCGCTTCATGGACTACGACGGGATCGTGCTCACCGACAGCGGCGGGTTCCAGGTGTTCAGCCTCGCCGAGCGGCGCGCGCTCGACGCGGACGGCGTGACCTTCCGCTCCCACCTCGACGGGACGGAGATCCGCTTCACGCCCGAGCGCGCGATGCAGATCCAGCACGCGCTCGACTCCGACATCGCCATGGTCCTCGACGAGTGCCCGCCCGCCGGCGCCGACGCCGCCGTGCTGGGCACCGCGGTCGAGCGCAGTCTCGCGTGGGCGCGCCGCTCCCTCGCCGAGCACCGCCGCCTCTCCGCGGACCGCGCCTGCTTCGCGATCGTGCAGGGCGGGCGCGACGCGCAGCTCCGCGCCGGCATGGCGCGCGACCTCGCCGCGCTCGAATTCGACGGCTTCGCGATCGGCGGCGTCGCCGTCGGCGAGGACGCGCCGACCATCCGCGCCGAGGTCGAGGCGTTCGCGCCGCTCCTGCCCGAGGATCGGCCGCGCTACCTGATGGGCGTCGGGAGCCCGCGTGAGCTCGTCGCCGCGGTGCAGAGCGGCGTCGACCTCTTCGACTGCGTCCTGCCGACGCGCAACGCGCGCAACGGCTACCTCTTCACGCGCGCCGGCGTCGTCAAGATCCGCAACGCCGAGCACGCGCGCGCCGCCGCGCCGCTCGAGGCCGGCTGCCCCTGCACCGCCTGCACGCGCCACACGCGCGCCTATCTGCGCCACCTCTTCCAGGCCGACGAGATGCTCGGGCCGGTCCTCGCCACCGAGCACAACCTCGTCTTCTTCCGCCGCCTGATCGACGACCTGCGCGCCTCGATCACGGCCCCCGGCAGCGTCGACCTCGGCTGGGTCGACACCCTCGGCTGAACTTCGCCGGCCGGCGCGCCGGTGCCTAGCCCTTGCGCCGCGCCTTCGCGACCTCTTCGAGCACGCGACGCCGCGCGACGTCGAGCGAGAGCGCGTTCGCCTCGGCCACGCGCGCGAGGTCGTCGAACTCGGGCGCGACCCGTTCGCTGCCGTCGTCGAGCGTCGCGATCTTCACGCGCACCTCGCCGAGGCTGGTCGCCACCGTCTCGCTGCGGCGCGGCAGGATGCGCCGCGAGGCGGAGTGGCGCCGCACGCCGAGCGACGGCGAGTCGGAGAGCAGCAGCGACTCGATCGCCGCCGCCGCGTCCGCGCGCGCCAGCACCTGCAGCACGTGGCCGGGCCTCCCCTTCTTCATGACGACGGGAAACGCCGCGACGTCGAGCGCGCCCGCCGCGAGACAGCGGTCGATGAGCCGCGCGACCTCCTGGCCGGTCGCGTCGTCGAGGTTGGTCTCGATCACCTCGACTTCGTCGCCGCGCCCCGCCGCGAGCTCGCAGAGGACCGCGCGAACGGCATTGGGCGGACTCTCCCGCTCGCGCGTGCCCAGTCCGTAACCGACGCGCCGCGGCACGAAGGAGAAGGCCCGCCCGAACCCCTCGCACAGCGTCGAGAGCAGCGCCGCACCGGTCGGCGTGCAGAGCTCCTCGCGGATCCCGGGGTTCTCGATCGGGACGCCGCGCAGCAGCTCGAGCGTCGCCATCGCCGGGACGGGCAGGCGGCCGTGCTCGGTCTCCACGTAACCCTCGCCCACCGCGACCGGCGACGAAAGCAGCCGCGGCGCGCCCATGCGGTGGTGCAGCGCGCAGAAGCCGACGACGTCGACGATCGAGTCGATCGCGCCGACCTCGTGGAAGTGCACCTCCTCGATCGCGCAGCCGTGCACCTTCGCCTCGGCCTCGCCGATGCGCCGGAAGACGCGCGCGGCGCGCTCGACGACGGGCGCCGGCAGGCCGCTCTTCCCGATCAGCGCGAGGATCTGCGGCAGGTTGCGCCGCGGCGGGACGTGCTTCGGGTCGAGGCGCACCTCGAAATGGGTCCCGGCGAGCCCGCCGCGCCACTTCTTCGCGGCTGCCAGCTCGAATCCTGCGACTCCCAGACGCGAAAGATCTTCGCGAAGGGACGCGAGATCGCCGCCGAGGTCGAGCAGCGCGCCGACGAGCATGTCGCCCGCCGCTCCCGAAAAACAGTCGAAGTAGATCGCCTCGCCCATGCGTCTGGTCTTCCGTCTCTCCCGAGAGTGCCGTCACGGGAAGCGGGGGATCTTAGGGATGTCCGATCTCCTCGGCGGAGCGGGCATTGCTTGGGAAGTCGCTAGAGGCAGCCCACGACTGCGGATGACCTCGCCCCGGTCAACGCATCCCGCGCAGCCTGCCGAAAGAGAGGCGAGCCACGAGGCTCGCGAAAGGACTCGACCCATGACCGCGATCGCACACCTCCCCGCCCGCCTCGCCACGGCCCTCCTCCTCTGCGCGTCGCCGGCGTTCGCCCAGGGCGGCGTCTTCCGGGGCTCCGGCGGCCTGCCCCCGACTCCTCCCGCCGGCGGCACCGCCAACAACCCCAACGGCGCCGGACTCAAGGCCGGACGCGACAACGAGCGCGACAGCTCGCCGATGCCCGGCAGCGTTCCCTCCGTGCCCTTCAGCGAGGAGCGCTGGGAGTTCTGGTGGGAGTTCAACCACGACGCGTACGTGAACCTGCGTCCGACCCTGCTGCACGCCCCCGCGGCGGCCAACTCGACGCCGTTCACGCCGTTCGACGCCGACGCCCGCAGCCGCATCCTGATGCCGGCGCTCGTCGAGCTCCTGCGCGACCGCGACGACATCGTCCGCTCTTCCGCGGTCCTCGCGCTGGCGCGCCTGCAGGACCCGTCGGTCCTCCCCTACCTCGGCAACTCGGCGGTCGGCGACCCCTCCCTCGCGGTGCGCACCAACGCGCTGCTCGCGCTGGGTCTCTCGCGCGCGCCGAAGGCGGCCGACCGGCTGAAGCAGACGATGTACGACGAGCGCCTGCCCGACGAGTCGCGCGCGTTCTCTGCCGTCGCGCTCGGCGTGAACGGCAGCCCCGAGGGCAGCGCCGCGCTGCGCGAGGCGCTCGCGTCGGGAAACGAGAGCGCGCTGCCCTACACGGTGCGCCTCGCCGCGACCTGGGCGCTCGGCCTCTCCGGCGATCCCGGCAACAGCCCGTTCCTGCGCGCGATGGTCACCGCCAAGGGCGGCGACGAGACGGCGCGCGCGCTCGCCATCGAGGCTCTCGGGCGCGTCGCCGACCGCGCGGTCAACCCGCTGCTGATCGAGGCGCTCGGCTCGCCGCACGTGCACGTGCGCCGCTCCGCCGCGATCGTGATGGGCACGCTCGCCCGTCCCGAGGACGCCGACGTCGTGAAGGAACTCGAGCGCGCGCTCGACGGCGACGCCGACCAGACGGTCCGTTCGTTCGCCGCGATCTCGCTCGGCCGCATCGCGTCGATCGGCTCGCCGCCGATCGTCGAGCGGCTGCGCTCGCGGCTGCACGCCGAGAGCGCGCGCCAGCGCGCCTTCGTCGCGATCGCGCTCGGGATCTCCGGCGCGCAGTCCGCGGCCCCCGACCTCTTGAACGAGTTCCGCAGCGAGGGCAGCGAGTCGCAGCGCGGCGCCTACGCGACCGCGCTCGCGCTGCTCGACGCCAAGGAGGCGATCCCCGACCTGCGCGCCGCCTTCCGCAAGGACAAGTCGCCCGACCTGCGCGGCTACCTCGCCTTCGCGCTCGGCAAGCTCGGCGACGTCGAGGTCGTGAACGACCTGCGCCAGATCGTGTCGCGCGAGAACAACCCGCAGCTCCTCTACTGGAGCGCGGTCGGCCTCGGGCTCCTGAACGACCGCGCCGCCGCCGACTTCCTGAAGGAGCAGCTGGCGCGCGGCGGCACCGACCAGGTGACGCGCGGCGCGTGGATCCATGCGCTCGGCTCGATCGGCGACCAGTTCGCGGCCAACGCCCTGATCGCGATGGCCAAGGGATCGAAGGAGACGGCGCTGATGCGCGCGCTCGCGACCGCCTCGCTCGGGATGCTGAACGACGAGGATCGCGCGCCTCTGACGGCGACCTTCAGCCGCGACCACAACTACACGATGAGCCTGACCTTCCTGCCCGACCTCTACTACATGTTCTGAGCGACCGGACCTTCGACGACGCGGGCCGGTCCGCCGCGAGGCGGGCCGGCCCGTTCGCTTGCGCGCGCCGCTCAGTGCGGCTTGCCGCCGATCCGCTTCTCGACCTCGGCGCGCTTCGCGTCGCGCAGCGCCGCCGTCCTCGCCTCGAGCATGAGCCGCAGCAGCGGCTCCGTGTTGCTCTTGCGGACGTTGAACCAGAAGTCGGGGTAGACGACCGAGATGCCGTCGAGCTCGTCCTGCTTCCCGTCGGCGTAGGCGGCGCGCAGCTCCTTCAGCTTCGCGTCGGGGTCGCCCACCTCGAAGTTGAGCTCGCCCGTCCCGTGGTAGCGGCGCAGCGGCGCGATCAGCTCGGAGAGCGGCCGCTTCTCCCGGCTCATGCGGTTCAGGACGTGCACCATCGCGAGCGTGCCGCAGTCGCTGAAGTAGTGGTCGCGGAAGTAGAAGTGGCCCGAGAGCTCGCCCGCGAACGGCGAGTTCTCCCGCCGCATGGTCGCCTTGATGAAGCTGTGGCCGACGCGCTCGCGCAGCGGCCGCCCGCCCAGCCGCGTGATCTCCTCGGGCAGGACGCGGCTCGCGCGCAGGTCGTAGACGATCGCCGCCCCCTTCTCCTTCGCGAGGAACTCCTGCGCGAGCAGCGCGGTGACGAGGTCGGCGCCGACCCGCTCGCCGCGCTCGTCGACGACGCAGCAGCGGTCGGCGTCCCCGTCGTACGCGAAGCCGACGTCGGCCTTCTGCGCGACGACCTCGCGCCGCAGGTCGGCGATGTTCGCGTCCTTCAGCGGATTCGCCTCGTGGTTGGGGAACGTCCCGTCCACCTCGAGGAAGAGCCCCTTCCACTGCAGCTTCGTGCCCTCGAGCACGAGCGGCACCTCGAGCCCGCCCATCCCGTTGGCGGTGTCGATCACCGCCTTGAGCGGCCGCCACTCCTCCATGAAGCGGCGCATGTGGGTCCGGTAGTCCGCCGCGATGTCGGTGGTCCGGACCGAGCCGCGCTTCACGCCGGCGGCCGGCTTCAGCTCGTCGCGCACCATCACCTCGAGCTCGCCGATGCCGGTGTCCTTCGACATCGGGACGGCGCCCGCGCGGCAGAACTTCGCGCCGATGTACTGCGGCGGATTGTGCGACGCCGTCGTCGTGAGCCCGCCGTCGGAGGCGATGCTGCCGATCCCGAAGTAGGCCATCGGCGTCGAGACGAGCCCGATGTCGACCACGTCGCAGCCGTGCGCCGTGATCCCGTCGATCACCGCCTTCTGGATCGCCGGCGCGCTCTTGCGCATGTCGCGGCCGACCACGAGCCGCTTCGCGTCCAGCAGCTTCACGAGCGCGGCGCCGATCCGCCACGCGAGCTTCTCGTCGATCTCGGTCGGGTAGACGCCGCGCACGTCGTACGCTTTGAAGACGGACGATGCGGAGGGCTTGCCGGAGGACATGCGATCGGGCTCCGTTTCAGGGGCGGGCGGCCGCGGCGAGCGCCTTCGTCGCGCGCTCCATGGCCGCGATCGCGCGCTCGACGTCGGGGTCGCCGACGTCGCGGTGGGTGACGAAACGCAGCCGGTCGGGCGCGAGCGCGAGCGCCCACACGTCCTGCTCGTGCAGCCGCTTCTCGAGCGCGGGCGCGTCGCCCTGCGGCCGCTCGACGAAGAGCACGTTGGTCTCGACGGTCGCCGCGTCGATCCGGCAGCCGGGCAGCGCCGCGCACGCCTGCGCCAGCCGCTTCGCCCGCGCATGGTCGTCGGCGAGCCGCAGGACGAGGTGGTCGAGCGCGAACTCCGCCGCGGCCGCGAGGATCCCGACCTGCCGCATCCCGCCGCCGAGCGCCTTGCGGACGCGCCGCGCGCGCCCGATCGCCTCGCGCGAGCCGACGATCATCGACCCGGCCGGACAGCCGAGCCCCTTCGAGAAGCAGAACGTCAGCAGGTCGACCTGCTCGGCGTAGCTCGCGACCGGAGTCTTCGAGGCGACACTGGCGTTGAAGAGGCGCGCGCCGTCGAGGTGGACCTTGAGCCCGCGCCGCTCCGCCAGCGCGCGCACCGCCTGCATGGTCGCGAGCGGGACGACGCGCCCGCCCGCGTAGTTGTGCGTGTTCTCGAGCACGATCAGCGAGGTCCGAGGGTGGTGGACGTCGGCGTCGCGGATCCCCTGCTCGAGCGCCGCGAGCGACGGCACGCCGGCCGCTCCCGGCAGCGTCCGCACCTGCACGCCCGAGATCAGCCCGAGCCCGCCCGCCTCGTTCACGAAGACGTGCGAGCGCTCCTCGCAGAGGATCTCCTCGCCGGGCTGCGTGAGGACCTTGACGCAGATCTGGTTGCCCATCGTGCCCGACGGCACGAAGAGCGCCGCCTCGCGGCGGAACAGCGCGGCGACGCGCTCCTGCAGGCGGTTGACGGTCGGGTCGTCGCCGAGCACGTCGTCGCCGACCTCGGCCTGCGCCATCGCGCGCCGCATGTCGGCGCACGGCCGCGTGACGGTGTCGCTGCGGAAGTCCGACGGCCGGGCCGCGGTCGCGCTCACGTCGGGACCGGCTTGCGCGCGCCGATCCACGCCTTCATGCGACGCAGCGCCTCTTCGAGGTTGGCGATCGAATTGGCGTAGCTCAGCCGGATGAATCCTTCGCCGTGCTTGCCGAACGCGGTGCCCGACAGCGTGCCGACGCCCGCTTCCTCGAGCAGCGCGCGCTGCAGGTCGCGCGACCCCATGCCGGTCTTCTGGATGTTGGCGAAGGCGTAGAAGGCGCCCTGCGGCGTGACGCACGACACGCCGGGGATCGAGTTCAGGCCCTTCACGACCACGTCGCGCCGCTGCTTGAACTCCTTGACCATCGCGTCGACCGGCTCCTGCGGGCCGTTCAGCGCCGCGACGGCCGCGATCTGGGAGAACGTCGCCGGGCAGCTGTTGCAGTTGGTCTGGAGGCGGGCGATGCGCGTCGCGAGCTCGGCGGGCGCGATCGAGTAGCCGAGCCGCCAGCCCGTCATCGCGAAGGTCTTCGAGAAGCCGTCCAGCACGATGATCCGGTCGCGGTCGCCCCACTGCAGCGGCGTCGCGTGCTTCTCCTCGTACATGATCCGGCAGTAGATCTCGTCGCTGAAGAGCCAGATGCCCTTCTCGGCGCAGAGCTCGGCGATGCGCTTCACGTCGTCGGGCTTCAGCACCGAGCCGCAGGGATTGTGCGGCGAGTTGACGATGACGATCTTCGTCTTCGGCGTGATCAGCCGCTTAAGCTCGTCGACGTCGGTCCGGAACTGGTTCGATTCGCGCAGCGGCAGCGGGACGGCCTTGGCGCCCGAGAACTCGATCATCGACTCGTAGATCGGGAACCCCGGGTTGGGGTAGATCGCCTCGTCGCCCTCGTCGAGCAGCGCGAGCAGCGGGAAGAAGATGGCCGGCTTGCCGCCCGCCAGCACGGTGACCTGGTCGGCCGCGATCCTGGTCCCGCGCCGCTTCGTGAAGTCGGCGGCGATCGCCTCGCGCAGCTCGGGCAGGCCGGTCGACGGCCCGTAGTGCGTCTTGCCGCTGCGCAGCGCCTCGACCGCCGCGTCGACGATGTGCTTGGGGGTGTCGAAGTCGGGCTCGCCGATCTCGAGGTGGACGATCGAGCGGCCCTGCTTCTCGAGCTCCCGCGCCCGCGCGAGGACCTCGAAGGCCGTTTCGGTGCCGAGCCGCTCCATCCGGCGCGCGAGCACGAGGGGACGCGATGGCATGTTCTCGGGGATCCTGAGGCGCCGCGGAGGGCCCCGTCCCGGAGGCGCCGGCCGCTGCCGCGCCTCCGCGTTCCGGGGGGCGGCGATTCTCAAGGGCGGCGGCGGACTTTCAAGGCTCGCGCTGGGGAGGGGCGCCGCGGCCGGCGCCCGCGGCGAGCAGCTCCCGAGCGCGGCGCGCGAGGAGCGTGGGCGCGAACGGGCGCGCCAGGAAGTCGGTCGCCCCGAGCTCGTCGCCGAGGCGGCGGTCGTCGGGGTCGGAGCGGCCGGTCAGGAAGATCATGCAGGCCGCCGCGCGCGGCGCGCCGCCCTTGCGCCACGCCTCGAGCGCGCGCCCCCCGTCGCGCCGCAAGGTCGCGCCGTCGAGCACGACGACCTCGGGGTGCCGGCGGCGGCAGAGCGCGGCCGCCTCGCCGCCGTCCGCGCTCTCCAGGACCTCGAATCCGTCGCCGGCGAGCGCGCTCGCGAGCGACCGCAGCCGCAGCGGTTCGCCGTCGACCAGCAGCACGCGCGGCGCATCCATCGTCCGCTCCTCGACGCCCCAACCGATCGGCGTGGCAGGAACTGCGATCGACCGCGCGCTCGCGCCGCTTGAGCGCCCGCTTGATCCCCCGGGACGCCCCGCGTAGCTTTCCGGCGGCTCGCTTCCTGGCGGAAGGCGGGCAATGGCGCGGCGGCGGAGGCGGAAACCGGCGGCGCGCGGGTCTTCTGGGAGGGGGACATAATGCGGACACGAGCAGTCGCGTCGCTCGGTCGAGGCGTCTTCGTCGTCGGCGCGCTGGCGGGGCTCATGCTCGTCGCCGGCTGCAGCTCCACTCCCGAGTTCGAGAAGGTCGACGCGGCGACCTCCGGCCGCGACCGCGCCGACGAGTGGCGCGGCCAGGGACTCCATGCGACGGCCGCGCGCCAGTACGAGGAGTCGGCGCGGCTCGCGGGCGACGACGGCGACGCCGCGTTCCAGGCGCGTTGCCTCCTCGACGCCGCGGAAGCGTGGCTGCTCGACGGCCGCGCCGGCGTCGCCGAGGTCGACGTGCAGAAGGCCGAGCGGGTGATCCCCTCGCTTCCCGTCGACGGCTCGAAGCGGCGCGCGCTCGAGTTCCGGCTCGCCGCGGCGAAGGGCGACCTCGCACTCGTCGGCAACCGCAAGAACGAGGCGCGCACTTACTACGAAGAGGCGATGACGCGCGCGCTCGGGACCGACCGCGACCTCGTCGCGATGCGCCTCTCGCTTCTCGCGGAGAGCCTCGGCGACACGCGGCGCGCGAAGTGGTACCACAACCAGATCGCCGACCGCGACAATCCACGGGTCGTCGAGCTGCGTTCGATGCTGCTGCCGGCGAGCGCCGCGGCGAGCGCGCCGGCTCCTGTGCAAGCGCCCGCTCCCACCGCCGCGCCGACGGCGCCGACGAGCGTCGCGCTCCCGAACGTCCTGCCGCGCTCCGCGTGGGGCGCGCGCCGCATGCACTCGAACCTCGACCGCATGACGTCGATCACGCGCATCACGGTGCACCACACCGCGACGCGCCTCCCCGACAACAGTCCGCGCACCGCCGCCGACGCGATCCACAAGTTCCAGGTCGAGCACCAGGACGACAAGGGCTGGGCCGACATCGGCTACCACTTCCTGATCGACCCGGCCGGCCGGATCTGGCAGGGGCGTCCGCTGGAGTGGCAGGGCGCGCACGCCGGCACGCCCGACCTGAACGTCGGCAACATCGGCATCGCGCTGATCGGCGACTTCGACGTCGAGCAGCCGTCGGGCGCGCAGAAGCAGGCGCTCGGCGACCTGCTCACCTCGCTCTGCATTCGCTACCACGTCGACCGCGGCCACGTCTTCACGCACAAGGAGATCCGGCCGGGCCCGACCGAGTGCCCCGGCCAGTCGCTCCAGCGCGTCGTCAACCGCTGGCGCGCTTCGGCGGCGTTGACGCCCTAGGACGACCCGTTCGAGTCCAGCGCGGAACGCCCGAAGGACCGCGTCAGGCGCCGATCTTCAGCAGCTTGAAGATCGCGTCGCGGACGTCCTCGAACGAGAAGGGCTTGCGCAGGAACTCGTCGACGCCGCGCGCCTTGAGCTGCAGCGCCTCGGCCTCCGAGACGAAGCCCGAGAAGACGACGATCTTCATGTCGGCGAGCTCGTCGTCGGCGCGGATGCTCTCCGCGACCTGCCCGCCCGTGATGTCGCCGAGGTTGTAGTCGGTCAGCAGCAGGTGCGGCCGGAACGACCGCGTCTTGAGCCCCGCCTCGTACCCGTTGCGCGCCACCTGCCAGTCGAACTGGCCCATCTGGCGCAGGTACTCCTCGAGGATCGACACCACCGCCTCCTCGTCGTCGACGATCAGGATGCGGCGGCGCGAGGAGGGCTCGGAGTCGCGCTCGGCGAGCGGGATCCCGTGCTCCTTCATGAACTGCAGCACGTCGGCGCGTGCGAAGCGGCGGTCGCGCGAGCCCGGGATCTTGTAGCCCTTCAGGTGGCCCTTCTCGAACCACTTGATCGCGGTCCGGATCGTCACGTGGCAGAGCCGTGCCACCTCCCCCGTCGTCAGCACTTCCTTGTGCAGCGGCGAGGTCATCCGTCCGGTCTCCTTCTTCCCCCATCGACCGGGAGGCGCGCGCGCCTCGATCCCGATTCGCGGCGGGGGCCGAAGCCGGGGCATTGTCCGTGCACCGCGACTGAATTCAACGTGGACTGGAATCGACGTGGAGGCGCGCGCCACGGAAACGCCGCTTGATCCGCCGGCCGAACGGCTCCTATAAGGTTCCGCTTCTCTCGCCGTACCAGCACGGCGGGAGCGATCGAGTCTCGCGTTGTCGCAGTACCGGGCGATTAGCTCAGCTGGCTAGAGCACCAGCTCGACAAGCTGGGGGTCACTGGTTCGAATCCAGTATCGCCCACCAATGAGCGGCCCGTCGCATCCGGATCCTGCGCTCCGCCGCGACGCGCACCTCGTCGACCGGTTTCGATCGCGTCCCGTGTCGACGCAAGGTTCCTCCGGATTCGATTGGAGCGAATCATGCGCGGCTCCGTCGCAGCCTCGATCGCGCGGCGCACGGGGGCGGCGGGACTTTCCGGTGCGCTCCTGCTGCTCGCGGGATGCGGCGGCGGCGGCTCCTCGAGTTCGTCCGATCGCGTCTTCCTCACGGACGTCCGGTACGGCCGACTCGTCGACGAGGGGAACGGACCGCGGCTCGTCTCGCCGCTGACGACGGTCGACCTCGATCCGATCACCGGTTTCGTGATCCCCGGTTCGCTGCAGCCCCTCGCGCAGGGCGTCGACGTCGAGACGGCGCAGACGGTCGGGATCGGTCCCGACTACCTGCCGGTGGTCATCCCGCGGAACGGCGTGGTCGAGCTCCGCTTCTCCGCTCCGCTCGACCCGCGTTCGCTCGCGGCGGACGTGCTCGACGCGGACGGGCGCTTGGTCGAGGACGGGAGCGTGCAGCTCCGGACCGATTCGGGAAAGGGCGTGGCCCTGACGCTGTCGCAGCCGGCGCCGGACGTCGTCTGGCTGAGCCCTGTCACGGCCCGAACGCTCGCGTTCCCGCCGAGCCCGGTCGACTTCGGACCGGATGGCGACCCGCGTGCCAGCGCGACCGGATACCTCCGCCTGCAGCTCCCGAGCGCGGGCCCTCGCGTCGTGAAGGGGCTCGGTGGCGCGACGATCGGCGTCCGCGGCGATGGTCTCGGCAGCGTCGCGACGCCGATCGGCCTCAACCCCGGCAATCGCGTGCTCGACTTCGTCGTGCACGGATGGCTCCTCCCCACGGGCGACACCTTCAACGGCTTCCTGCCCGACCTGCGGCCGCCACGGATCGTCCGCGCTTGCGTCCGGGAGAGGTCGCTCGACTTCGCGGCCGGGGACGCGGCGACCGCGACCGAGGTCCACGACGCGTCGGCCTCGTTCGCCACGCTCGCCCGCGGCGGTCTCGGCGAGTGGGCCGGCGCGCGGCTCACGCTGCGCCCCGGGCGCGCGGACGAGGAGACCCGCTACGTCGCCACCAATACCGAGCAGGACCTCACGCTCCGCGACGCGTTCGCCGCGAACCCGCGCGACGGCGACGTCGTTCGTCTCGAGCGCGCCGAGTCCTTCGAGCCCGACCCGCTCCACCCTGCGGACCCGGAGACGTGGGACCCCTTCGATCCGGAGAACGCCGCCAACTCCGATTTCACGCGCTTCGTCGCGGCGTACGAGGTCGACGCGAACGGGTTCGCCGTTTCGGGCCCCCTCGCGCTCGATCGTCCGCTCCCACCGTTCTCCGAGCTGCGCGTCCGCTTCAGCGAGCCGATCGATCCCGCGTCGCTCGGCTGCTACGAGGACTTCCAGGTCCGCTTCGAGCCCGACCGCGGCTTCGGTTCGGAGCACCTCTCCCAGGCCGTCCTCGATCCGTCGGGCACGACCGCCATCCTCCGGCCCGCGCTCGAGGACCCGTCGTCCGGCACGTTCCAGATGGTGGGATGGGGCCGCGGCGTCCAGGAGCTCCGCCTCGTCGTCTCGCTCGTGCCGAAGGTGAGCTACCTGCAGCGTCGCATGTCCGACGACGCGATCGCGTCGTTCCTCGACGAGGGCCGGCGCGGCGTCACCGACCTCGGCGGCGAGCCGCTCGCGTTCCCCGACTCGCAATTCGATCCCGCGCATCCGGCGCTCGAGTACTCGTTCCCGTTCGTCTCGGACGAGTCCGCGAGCACGCAGCAGCCGCCGCCGGTCGTCGCGAGCTGGGGCGTGATCGTCCATCGCATGCAGGGCCGACCGCACACGGACGTGGACCCGGTCACCGGCGAGCCGGGCGTCCGGTACGCGGACCAGGTCGGCTGCTACTGGCCGATCGCCGACGTGAACCTCCTCGCGAACGGCTACCTCGCCGGCGCGCCGGTCACCTACATGACGAAGATCCACGACGACGTGTTCCCGCCGCTGTACGGGCAGTTCGCCGCGTTCTCGATGGGCGCGGCGACTCCGCTCGCGAGCTACACGACGGCATCGGGCCCCCAGCCGCACGACGGCGCGCGCTTCCAGACGGTCTATCGCGACGTCGACTGCTCGCCGAACCGCGACGCGCTCGCCGGCACGCTGCTCGACCTCTACCGCCTGAGCTGGGCCCCCATCGGCGGCCACGTCACCTCCGATCTCTACGAGGACATCTCCATCCACTGCGCGCACTCGTCGCAGCGCCCGTCCACCGCGGTCACGACGTACGGCGGCTACTCCGGCGCCGCGTTCATGTTCAGCGGACTGTGCGCACCCTTCGACTACGACTCCTGGGTCAGCATCATCGACCCGAACGGTCACCACGCCTGCGGGATGGACTGCGGCTGGACCGAGGGGCCGAACTACTGGGACGGGCTCGTCACCACGGTCGCGCCCGGCACCTCCTACAAGGTGACGGAGTCGAGCCTGTTCACGCCCCCCTTCGACAGCCGCTCGTACGAGCCGTGGCCCGCGTTCGAGGACCGCTTCCAGTACAACAACGGCTTCATCCCGCAGGCCGAAAAGGACCTCCGCAAGTCGATCAACGACGCCTACGACTGCTATGCGTTCGATCCCTGGATCGAACGCCGCGTCTACAGCTCCGATCCCGAGCTCAGCAATCTCGGCGGCGACAGCCTGCTCATCGAGGTCCGGATCCGGCCGCAGACGACGAACGTCTCCCGCAACAACGGGTTCACCTTCGCGCCCGGGATGACCTGCTCGTACTGGCCGATGTTCCGCGTCTTTTCGGTGGGCTCGCCCGGCCTCCCTGTCGAGCCCGACCTGAAGATGAAGCAGATCGCGGCGCGCTGCGCGATCGGGAACACGACCTATCCCCAATTCACCGGACCCTACGACGGCGACAACAGCCGCTACTTCGCCGTGTTCGATTGGATCAAGACGACGTCGATCATCACCTCGCCGTTCGTGGGCGTCGTTCCAGCGGGCACCGCCGACCCGCACTGGTTCCGTCCGATCGTCCTGCCCGATCCCGCCGACCTGCCGGCCGGTACGCAGGTCCACCTGCAGTTCGAGGGGGCCAACGACGCCAAGGGCAATGGCGCGACCGGATTCTCCGACGACGTCACGTCGGCCGATGGGAGGAGCCACCTCGCCTTCCGCGCCACCTTCGTCGGGAATCCGCAGACGCTGCTGCTCCCGAACTTCGACCAGATCGCGATCCCGTACCTGCGACCCGACGGCGACTAGGCGCAACCGTCTAGAAACGCACCCCGATCGCGAACTCGATCCCGCGGAACGTCGCCGAGGCGCCCTTCACCTGGAACGCGGTCTCCGTGTCGCTGCTGCTCTCGATCGACTCGCGGTAGATGAATCCGAGGCGCGAGGTCACGCGGCGGGCGAAGAGGGCCTGGAGGCCGAGCGAGGCGCCGAGGGTGTAGCCCTCGCCGCTGACCGTCGTCCTCGAGTTGCCGCCGCGGATGTCGACGTCGCTGAAGTGGATGCCGCCCGAGACGCCGCCGATCAGGCCGAACGAGAAGTCGTCACGCTGGAGGAGCCAGTACTCCGGCTCGACTTCGAGGCGCCCGCCGATCCCGGCCCAGTCCACGCGCGACGGGATGGAGTCGCTCTCGATGGCGAGCCGGTGGTAGTAGGGCCCGAACCGGAACGGCAGGCGGAACGCGTCGGTCGAAGGCGGGATGCCGGCCACGTAGTAGAGCGAATAGAGGTAGACGTCGCCGGTGTGGCCGTACGTGCCGAACGACCGGTGCTCCAGGAGGTCGGTGTCGGAGCGCGTCCCCTCGATCGCGAGGCCGGCGCCCATCGCGGAGTCGCCGAGGAATTCGCCCCGCAGGCGCGCGTATCCGCCGTCGGTGCGCCCCGACGCGCGGCCGGCGTCGCCGCGCGCGTCGTGCGAGTAGAGCCCGTCCGCGACGGCGAGATCGACGAAGACGTACGGCGGCGCTCCGAGCGTGTCGACTCGCTCCGTGGAGGGGCCGGCACCGGGATCGGTCTGGACGTTCGTGCAGGCGGAGGCGACGAACAGGACGACGACGCACGACGCCGGGGGCTTCATCGATCCTCCATCAGAAGCGCACTCCCACCGACATCATCAATCCGCTGAAGGACGTGGTCACTCCGCTCACCGCGAGACCGTTCTTGACGTCGCTCTCGTCCTCGCGCCCGGCCCGGTAGAGGTACCCGAGCCGCGTCGTGACGTGGCGTCCCCAGAGCGCCTGTACGCCCACCTCCGCGCCGAGCGTCGCGCCGTCGCCGTCGAAGGTGGTCTTCCCGCCGCCGCCCTTGAGCGACACGCGCGTCGCGTGGGCGCCGACCGCGGCATCGCCGAAGAACCCGAAGGAGAAGCGGTCGCGTCGCACGACCCACACCTCGGGCTCGATCTCGATGCGCAGCCCGACGCCGTTCCAGTTGGTCTTGAGCGACGTCACGTCGTCGTCGAGGACCGTCGTGTGGAGGTAGGGGCCCACGCGCACCGGGAGCCGGAACGACTCCGCCTCGGTCGGCTGGGCGACGAAGAACAAGAAGGCGTCCCCCGTCCGGCCGCGGATGTTGAGATTGCCGGTGTTCCCGAAGAGATCGTCGTCGGAGGCGTACCCCTCGAGGGCCATTCCGGCCCCGATCCCTTGGTCGAAGACGTACTCGCCCCGAATGCGGAGGAAGCCGCCGTCGGTGTCGCCCGACCGTACGCCGCCGTCGGCGCGCGTGTCGTGCTCGTAGGTCCCGGCAGCGAGGGTCATGTCCGCGAAGATGCGCGTCGGACGCGGCGCCTTCGCCGGCGCGGCCTGCGCGGCGTCCGGCGGCGGCGCGAGCTCGGACGGCGGCGGCCGGTTCTGCGCGAACTGCCCCGCGGGCTCCGGCACCGCGGCGACCGGCGCGACCGCGAATGGCTCGGCGGACATCGGCTCGTAGCGCGCGGTCGCGCAGGCGCCGGCGAGCGTGACGAAGACGACGCAGGACCGCTTCGGAAGGTGCATCGCGTTCCCCCATTCGGCGGGACGCGGCAAGGAGGCGCCGCGTCGATCGAACGGCGGTTCGAACGGACCCCGCCGCGCCGCCGCCCATCATGCCAGGGCGTGGGACGTACGATGCGCCACCGATCACGGAGGACCTGGATGACGCACGCTCGAACCTCGCCGCTCCTGCTCGCCGGTGCCGCGGCGCTCCTCGCCTGCCGCCCCCTCGCCGCGCAGGACGCCGCCGACCCGGAGAACGTCCGCGCCCGCGTCACCCCCATCGTGCAGGTGGTGAGGAAGGTCGGCCCGACCGTCGTCAACGTCTACGCGAACCTCGAGATCGACTCGGGCGGGTGGTACGGGACGCAGCAGGCCGGCTCGCTCGGCTCCGGCGTGATCATCCACCCGTCGGGACTCGTCGTGACCAACGCCCACGTGATCACCGGCAACGTGCGCGGCTCGACGGTGCGCGACCTCGCGATCACCTACCGGCCCGACTGGGGCGCCGGCCAGCCCGAGATGAAGAAGTTCCGCGCGAAGCTGCTCGGCTTCGACCGCACCAACGACCTCGCGCTCCTGCAGATCCAGTCGGAGGGGCCGTTCCAGGCCGCGAAGCTCGGCCGCTCGAACGACCTCATGGTGGGCGAGACGGTTCTCGCCGTCGGCAATCCGCTCGGGCGCGAGGGCTCGGTCACGCACGGCATCGTGAGCGCGACCCACCGCAACCTCGCCTCGCCGACCGGCGAGGAGTTCGACGACCTGATCCAGACCGACGCTCCGCTCAACAGCGGCAACAGCGGCGGCCCGCTCTTCAACATCCTGGGCGAGCTGATCGGCATCAACGAGGCGATCGCCGGCGACCGGCAGTTCGGGCGCGCCGAAGGGCAGGGGCTCGCGATCCCGGTCGACCGCGTGCGCGGCCTGCTCGAGAGCGAGTTCAACCCCTACGACCTCCGCCACGCCTGGCTCGGCATGAACGTCGAGAACGCGGGCGGCGGCGTCCAGGTGAAGAAGGTCGACCGCGACGGGCCCGCCGCGCGCGCCGGCATCCAGGTCGACGACGTGATCAAGAAGGTCGGGACGTACGACGTGACCGACCGCACCTCCTTCAACCTCTCGATCTGCGCCTTCGACAGCGACGACCCCGTCCCGCTCGCGCTGCTGCGCGGCGGCAAGACCAAGGAGGCGGTGCTCACCCCCGTCTCGATCGACGACGAGATCTACGCGCGGCTCGGCGCACGCCTCGCCGCGCGTCCGGCGATGGTCGCGCTCACCAGCGTCAACCCCAACGGCCCGGCCGGCCGCCTCGGCCTCATGAACAACGACCTGCTCGCCGAGTTCGACGGCCGCGAGGTGACGACGGTCCAGGAGGTCTTCGAGACGCTGCGCGAGAAGAAGCCGGGCGACCGCGTGCAGGTCGCGGTGCGCCGCTACCTGCGCGGCCAGCGCAAGGTCTACGAGGGCGAGCTCAAGCTCTAGCCGCCACGCCGAAAGTCCGGCGGCGCGGCTACGGGATCGAGCGGAGCGCGAGGACCAGCTTCGCGAACGACTCGACCGCCTCGCGGCGCGGCTCGGCGAGGTCCGAGAGCGCGAGCGCGAGCAGCCGTCCGCCCGCGTCGGCAAAACCCGTCTCCGCAGCGCCGAGTCGAAGCAGCCCCGCGCCGACCAGCGCCGCGTCGCCGCCGCGGCAGCGCCCCTGCCGCCGCGCGACCTGCCCCGTCGCCGGCTCGACGAGCAGGACCTCCGCGCACCCGTCTTTCGTGAGCGCCTCGCCCGCGACGAACTCGGTGAGGCGACGCGCCGCGCTCCGCGCCCGCCCGCCCACGAACGGCGCCGCGCGTTCGAGCGCGACGGCGGTGATGCCGACGCTCACCCAGCCGTTCACCCAGACGAACTCGCCGTCGCGCAGCGTCCGGCGGTCGCCGTCGACGAATCCGGCCGGCGCCTGCCGCTCGCAGAGATCGGCGCTGCACGCCTGCGCGAGCCGCCGCGCGATCGGATCGTCGGCGACCTCGAGCCCCGCCGCCGCGGCGAGCAGCGGCCAGGCGAGCCGCCGCTCCGGACCGGCGAACGCGTCGCGGTCGGCGCGCCAGCCGTCGAGCGCGCGCAACGTCCCCCGCGCGGCTTCGCTGGCTTCGATCGAGCCGTCGTGACGCGCGAGGCCGAGGACCCCCTCGATCCACTGGTGGCCCGCCTCGACGTGGCCGCTCTGGTGCTCGTCGCCGTGCATGAAGAAGAGGCCCGCCGGCGCGGCGCCCTGCGCCGTCGCCATGCGGTCGAAGTCGACGTTGTGGCGCGCGCAGATCGCGGCCAGCTCGAGCCAGCGACCGTCGCGCTCCCGCGCACCGAGCCAGAAGAGGCTGCCGGCGAGGTCGTATTCGCCGTCGGCGCGCTCGCCCTTCGGCGTCGAGTAGCAGCCGCGGTCGTCGACGCGCGCCGGCGCGAGCAGGTCGCGTGCGAGCAGCTCCTTCCACGCGGCGAGCACGCGGCGCGTCGCCGCGTCGAACGGCGCTGCCGCCGCCGCCGTCCCGACCAGGTGTCCACGCGCCGGTCCGGCGCCGCCGCGCAGCGCCCGCAGCGCGAAACGCCGCCGCACGACCTGGCCCGCGCGCAGCACGATCGGCTCGCCGACGAGCGCGAGCTCGAAGCCGCCGTCCGGCTGGAGCGCGAGCCCGCTCGGACGCGCCCGCGCAAAATCGTCCCACGCGAGCTCGACGCCCGCGGCGCCGCCGACCCGCAGCGCCGCCCCCTCCGCGGGCGCCCCCTCGGCGCGCGCGAGCTCGGCGAGATCGGCGCGCAGCGACCGCCGCCCGCCACCGCCCGGCCTTGCTTCCGCGCCTCCGCCGAGGAGCTGCCCCGCTCCGCCCAGCAAGCGACCGGGAACGACGATCCGCTCGACGAGCCCGTCGCGGCTCGCCCGCCACGCCACCTCCACCTCCGCCTGGTCGGCGGTCGGCGCGACCGACCAGCGCACCTGCAGCGAGCCGGGCGGCGCGCCGGAGTCGTCGTCGAAGGAGAGCGCGCAGCCGCCGCGCGCCCCGCCGCCGTCGGGCCCCGTCGCCGGCTCGAGGGCGCCGCGCAGCGCTCGACGCTCGCCGCCCTCCTCGAAGACCGCCGTCTTCCCGAAGTCGAGCGCGATCGCGAGGCTCCCCTTGCGCAGCGCGAGCGACCGCGCCGCCACCTCGAAGGAATGGCCCGACCCGACGTCGACGAACTCGCGCGCCCCGTCATGCGCGCGCTCGACCAACCGCAGTCGCGGGGGATCGAGGCGCGTCGGCTCGAGCCGCACGTGCGTCGTGCCGGCCGGCAGCGGCGCGGCGTCGACGCGCGCCAGCGCCGGCCCGCCGTCCACATGCGACCAGAGCGGCACGATCGCCGCCGGCAGCTCGACGCCCGACTCGCCCGCCAGCGCGAGCCGCTCGCCGAGCTCGAGGAAGCCGCGCGGCACGACGACCGCCGCCGGCCACGTCCAATTCGGCGCGCCGCGCGCGCCGCCGACCACGTCGAGCCCGATCCGGCGCGGCGCCGCGGTCCCCTGCGTCAGCCAGCACGAGACCCAGCACGAGACGATGACCAGGGCGGCCGCCATCGACGCCTCCCGGCGGCCCCCGCCGCCATCGGCAAGAAGGACGCACTCGCGGAGCGGGGGTGACGGGTCGCGCCGTCCGCTCGCGCGAGCTAGATTCCGGCGGCCTGCGGATTCCCGATCCGGAGCGAAGCCATGAGCGATCCGACCGCCGCCAAGCCGAACCCGACCTGGGACCCGACCGCGCGACCCGACGCCGCGGTGACCGAGCGCGGCTTCTTCGCCGAGCTGCTCGTCTTCGCCTGGCAGAACAAGCTCTGGTGGATCGTGCCGTCGCTGACGATCCTGGTGGGGCTCGGCGCCCTGGTCTTCATCGCGGGCCAGGACCGCTTCGCGCCCTTCTTCTATTCGCTCTTCTGAGCGCCCGGCCGTGGCCGCCCCCGACTCGCGCGCCGGCTCCTCGTCCGCGCCGCCCTCCGACTGGAACGTCGCGCCGCGCGCCGCGACGGTGCAGCGCGGTCCGCTCGCCGCCTTCCTCGCCTACGCGTGGGCCGAGAAGGTCTGGTGGATCGTGCCGATGGTGGCGACGCTCGTCTCGCTCTTCGGCCTCGTCCTGTTCGCGAGCCGCCAGCAGGTCGCCCCCTTCTTCTACGCCGTCGGCGGTTGAGCGGACCGGCCGCGGATGCGCATCGGCATCCTGGGCGGGTCGTTCGATCCGCCGCACCTCGGCCACCTGCACGTCGCCCGCTGCGCGCGCGACGAACTCGCCCTCGACGAGGTGCGGCTGATCCCGGCCGCGATCCCGCCGCACAAGCGGTCGCGCGAACTCGCCGACGGGCGCCACCGCCTCGCGATGCTCGCTCTCGTCGCGCGCGGGCAGCCGTGGCTCGTCGTCGACCCGCGCGAGCTCGAGCGCGGCGGCCCCTCCTACACCTTCGACACGCTCTCGGCGCTGCGCACCGAAGGGCGCCCCGACGACGCGCTCTTCTTCCTGATCGGCTCCGACAGCCTGGTCGACCTGGCCGACTGGTGGCGCTCGCCGGAGCTCGTCGAGCTCGCCACCTTCGTGACGGTCCCGCGCGATCCGGCGAGCGTCGACCTCGGCCGCGCGCAGGTGCGCGCGCGCTTCGCCGCGCCGGCGGCCGAGCGGCTGCTCCAGCACGTGCTCGACGCCGAGATGCTGCCGATCTCGTCGAGCCAGATCCGGGCGCGCGTGCGCGCCGGCCAGCCGATCGTCGAGCTCGTGCCCGCCGCGGTCGCCGACTACATCGAGCGCACCGGCCTCTATCGCGACGGCGAGCGGCCGCAGGGCGGCGCGCGCGGCGCGACGCCCGCGTGACCCGTCAGTCGCGCCGGTCGCCGGCGCGCCGCGCCTCGAGCACGAACTGCACGCCGTAGCGCTGCGCGAGCGTGCCCTTCGCGCGTTCGAGCGCCGCGCGCTGGATCTCGTAGGCCGTGATCGACGCCGTCTCGGCGTCCTCCGCCTCGACGAGGTCGCGCTGCACCTCGCGCACCTGGAACGTCGTCGAGTGCTGGTTCTCGAGGCGGACCACCTCGGCCTGGTACTGCTCCTGCGACAGCACGCGCGCCTGCGTGGTCGCCTCCGACGACGCGCGCGCGTCGACGACGTCGCGCAGCGCGCCGCGCATCTCCTGGACGATCTGCATGCGCTTCTGCAGCCAGGTCATGTTCGCGCGCTGCTTCTCGAGCTCGGCGCGATGCTGGCTCGCCTCGGCGGTCCGGTTGCCGATCGGGTGGGAGAAGTCGAAGCCCAGCGTCCAGGTCGGGAAGTCGCCGCGTCCGATCGGCTCGACGCTGTCCCACCAGAGCGTGCGGTTGGGGTCGGAGGAGGCGCCCGGCGAATTGCCACCGAGGCCGCCGAGCCCGTAGGAGCCGATCAGGTCGAACTTCGGGAGCACGGCGTCGCGCGCGACCGTCTCGTTGAGCTCGGCCGCGGCGACGTCGCTCTCGAGCGCCTGCAGGTCGGCGCGCGACAGGAACGCCTCCTGCACCGCCGCCTCCTCGTCGACCGCCGGGTCCTCGCGCAGCTGCGGCGGCGTGGTCGGCACCAGCGAGACGCTCCAGTCCTTCAGGTCGCCGCCCGGCGAGAGCAGGAACTTCAACGCGTCCTCGGCGCGCTTGACCGAGTTCTCCGCCCGGATCAGCCCCTCCTTGCGGCGCGCCGCCTCGGCCTGCGCGGTCAGCACGTCGAGGCGCGTCATGGCGCCCGCGTCGAGCCGCTTCTGGTTGTTGGCGACGAGCTCGTCGGCCACCTCGAGCGCCGTCTTGGCGGTGTCGCGCTCGCGCAGGACGCGCACGTAGATCCAGTACGCCTCGACCGCCAGGAACGCCACCGACTGCACCTGCGCGTAGAGGTCGAGGTCGCCGCGCGCGACCAGCAGCTTCGCCTGCTCGACCGGCGCCTCGGTGACCGTCGACCCGGCGCCGCGCAGCAGCGGCTGCGCGAGGCTGAGCGAGAGCCCGCTCACCACGGTCGGGTTCAGGCCGAAGAACGGGTTCGCCGGCGACTGCCGGTTGTAGTTCACGGTGTAGCCGAGGTCGTAGGTGAGCCCGGTGCTCGCCAGTCCGCGGATGCCGGTGCGCCCGGTGAGCGACTGGTTCTTCGGCGACTGGAAGCTCGACGCGGTCGGCTCCTTGGAGATGCCGCCGCTCGCGCTCGCGTAGAGCTCCGGGTCGAACACGCCGAGCGCCTCGAGGATCGAGGCGCGGTTCTCCGCCGTCCCGATCTGCGCGATCTTGAGCCCGAGGTTGCGCGCGAGCACCTGGTGGACGCAGTCGTCGAGCGAGAGCTCGAGCCGTCCGTTCTCCGCGGTGAGCGGCGCGGCCGGCTCGATCTCCTGGGGCGCGGGCGGGGCGGGCAGGGGCGGGGTCAGTGCGATGAGCAGCGACCCGAGCCACGTTCCGATCACGAGTTCCTCTCCTTGTCCTCGAGCGCCGCGAGCAGGGCCTTCTTCCATTTCTCGTCGGGCGACCGGCGCGCGAGATCGCGCAGGTCGGCGAGGTCGGCGCGCGTGAGCAGGCCGGGCCAGTTCCGCCGCAGCCACGCGATCTCGAGCAGCACGTGCGCCCGCGTCCACGCGTCGATGGAGCCGGCGTCCTCGTAGATGCGGCGGCGCACCTCGTGGCGCCGGTCCTCGTCGCGCGGGAAGTCGCGCAGCGCGAGCGTCCGCTCCAGGACCTTGCGCTTCGCCTCGAAGTCGGAGTCGGACTTGAGGATGCGGTTCAGGTAGGTGAAGCGGCCGCCGTTCTCGAAGCGCTGGAGGAAGAGCAGCAGCTCCGTGCCCGTGAAGAAGTCGTCGGGGTGCGCGAGCAGCGTCACCTCGGTCTGGCCGGGAGCGTGGTCGCCCCAGAACCACGTCTCGACCTCGACGCGCACGATCGCGCCGCCGCGCAGCTCGCTGATCGCCCCGACCTTGCCGGAGACGATCGCGTCGCACTTCGAGACGACGGTGTCGCCGAGCAGCGAGTACCAGGCGAAGGCGGGCTTCGCCGGGGCGGCGGCCGGGCCGCCGGCCGCGGCCGCCGGATCGGCGGGCTTCGCCGGCGCCGCCGGGGGCCCCTCCCCCGGGGGCGGCTGCCCGCAAGAGGCGGGCGCGAAGGGGCCGACGGCGGCGAGGAGGAGCGCGCTGACGCGCCTGCTCGCGACCGGACGCTGCATGGGCCCGCTCCACGCCGGGGACGACCTCCGCGGCGACGGCCGCGGAAGGGCGGGAGAGTGTACCGGCGACCTCGCCGGTCGGTTGCGTCGGCTACTTCGGGCGCGCCGTGTGGTCGCCGCCGAGCTTTTCGAGTCGCAGGCGCATCGCCGCGAAGTCGTCCGCCCGCGCCGCGACCGAAAGCGAGAGCACTCCGAGCGAGGTCTCGTAGACGGTGCCGCCGCCGAAGCAGTCCCAGCGCCGGCCCGAGTCGAAGAACCCCGCCTGCGGCGACTGGATCGAGCCGAGCCCCTTCTCGAGGCGCCGCTCGAAGTCGGCGTAGCCCCCGTCGACGCGACCGCGCCGCGTCGCCGCCAGCGCGCTCGCGACCAGGAAGCGCAGCGACGGCTCGATGCCGGCCGGGTCGCCGAGGACCTTCTCGACCGCCCGCCGCCACGCCTCGTCGCTCGGCGTGCTGGCGCGCGCCGCCATCGCGTCGACGGCGTGCGTCGTCGCGACGACGAGCTCGGGCTGCTCGTTGCGCAGGCGCTCGAGCACGGATTCGGTGAGGCGCGCGCCGGTCGGCTTCAAGTGGAACGCGTCGCCGCAGTGGCGCGCGGTGGCGAGCGTGAGCGCGGCCCACGCCGCGTTCTGCCCGGCGCAGCGCGCGAGCGCCGGGTCGTTCGCGCTCGGCCGCACGAGGCGCTCGAGGTCGACCTCGAGACGCGCGAGCGCGCGCTCGATGCGGTCGTGCTCGCCGACGAGGTCGGCCGTCGCGCCGCGCCCTGCCGCCGTCAGGCGCACGTGGCGGTCGAGCAGCGCGAGCGTGCTCACCGCGTGGCAGAAGACGTGCGCCGCCGCGTCGCTCCCGCCGACGAAGGCGCCGTCGGACGGCGACTGGCGCTCGAAGAGCCAGCGCGTCGCGGCCGCGGCCGCGCGCTCGCGCGGATCGGCGGCGACGTCGCCGACGCCGAGGCAGTTCTCCGAGACGAAGGCGAGCAGCGCGAGCGCGGTCGTGCCGGTGTCGAGGCCCGGCTCGCCGTCGCCCGGCGCCCACGAGCCGTCGGACCGCTGCGTGCGCACCAGCCAGTCGAGCGCGCGCGTGACCGGCGTCGCCGCAGGCGCGGGCGCGACCGGCGGTGGCGCCGTCCCGCCGCCCTTGCGCGGCAGCTCGAGGTCGTGGCGCTGGCGGAAGACGTCGCTCGCGCTCGAGCTGCCGCCCTCCGCGACCTTCGGCTCCTCGATCGGAGCCGGGACCGGAAGGCGGTCGAGCGGCGAGGGGTCGCCGCTCACGAGCTGGTCGACGATCGCCTTCGACGACGTGTCCTCCGGGTCGCCCGAAGGCGGCGCCGGCGGCGGCTGCAGCCGGTCGGGGACGCCGCGGCCGCCCGAACCGTCCACCAGCGGCGGCGCGCTGCGGTCCTTGGGCGGCGTCACCTGGATCACCTTGTCGTCGTCGCGCTCGGCCGAGCGCATCGAGTGGACCACCCACCACGCGCCGCCGAGCACGAACGGGAGCAGCGCCGCCGCGACCTTGATCCGGGCTCCCGGCGAGCGCAGGAGCCGCAGCTTCCACAGCGTGAGCCCCGCCTCCGCCGCGGTCCGCCCGCGGCGCCGCGCCACGTGCCTCTCGCGACGCTCGACGGCGTCGAGCCGCTGCGCGAGGCTCTTGCGGAACTCCGGCGTCGGCAGCGCGCGCGGGCCGCTGCGCAGCATCCCGACCGTCGAATGCAGCGCCGCCTCCTCGCCGCGGCACGCTTCGCAAGAAGCGAGGTGGCCGGCGATCCGCGCCGCCTCCTCGCCCTCCGTCTGGCCGAGCACGTGGTCGATCAGGAGCCCGCGCAGCTCGTCGCATCCGCTCACGTGCGGCCTCCTTCGTGGCGACGGAGGGGCGTGCCGGTCGCGTGGGCGTCGCTCATCAGCGTCCGCAGCATCTGCACCGCCGCGTGGACGCGCGACTTCACCGTCCCGATCGGGATCGAGAGGATCGCCGAGACCTCCGCGTAGGGGAGCGCCTCGATCACGCCGAGCCGCACGACGTCGCGCAGCGGCTCGGGCAGGCGGGCGAGCGCGGCATGCATCCGCTCGAGGTCGTCCGTCTGGACGACCTGCGCAGGCGGCGCGGGCTCCGCGGCGGCGACGCGGCTCAAGCGGTCCTCCCGATCGTCCTGGTCGTCGCTGCCGAGCCCGCGCTGCAGGTCGGGACGGACCGCGCGCGAACGCGCCACGTCGATCCAGTAGTGGCGCGCGATGGTGAAGAGGAATGTCGAGAACTGCGCATCGGGCGTGTAGCGGTCCCGCGCCTTGTAGAGGCGGACGAACACCTCTTGGGTGCAGTCCTCCGCCAGCTCCCGATCGCCGCACTGGCGGACGAAGAAGGTCAGGAGCCGGCCCTGCCAGCGGGTCACGAGCGTGTCGAACGCTTCGCGCGCTTCGCCCCCGGCCCCCTGGCCCGCGTGGAGCATCAGCTCGCGATCGTCGTTCGCCGTCATTCCCCGACGTGCTCCATCAACGGATGCATCCCCCTCCCGGTTCACGGCTGCCCCGGGGGAAGGCCGGCCCGCGCGAGCCACCGCACCGCCCCGGGGCCGACCGGGGAGAGGCGGAGCCGTCGCGACTCCGGGGAGAGATGGGAGAGCTCGACCTCGAGCCGGTCGCGGGGCAGCTCCGTCACGAAGCGCTCCCCCCACTCCAGGGCGGCGACGCCCCCCGCCGCGAGCGCCTCGTCGAGGCCGCTGCGTCGCAGGTCGATCGCCGCCGTCGTGAAGTAGACGTCGAAATGGTGGAGCGTCCGCCGTCCCGCGTAGGCGTGCAGCAGCGTGAACGACGGGCTGCGCACCGCCGATGGGTCGCAGCCGAGCCCGCGCGCGAGGCCGCGCACGAAGCAGGTCTTTCCGGAGCCGAGCTCGCCGGTCAGCACGACCAGCTCTCCGCCTTCGCACGCCGACCCGAGCCGCTCCGCGAGCGCCTCGGTCTGCTCCGCTCCGACCGTCGTCATCTCATGCACCGAACCGATGCTGGTACCCTCCGAGCGGCAGGTCGGTGACGTTTCCCGTCGCGTCGACGGCCTTGATCCCCGCCTCCGCGGCGGTGACGACGCCGATGCGCGTCACGCGGACGGACGCGAGCGCGGGCAGCCGCGCCACCTCCTCGAATCGTTGCGGCGCGATCGCGAGCAGCAGCTCGAAGTCCTCGCCGTCCTGCAGCGCCTGCGCGACCGTCGCGGTGCGGCCGTCCGCGAGCGGCCGCAGCGGCAACGCCGCGAGCTCGACGCGTGCGCCGACCCGCGACGCGCGGCAGACGTGGTGGAGGTCGCGCGCCAGCCCGTCCGAGAGGTCGATCGCCGCGTGCACGGCGCCGCTCTCCGCGAGCGCGATCCCCTCGCGCCAGCGCGGCTCGAAGCGCAGGTGCCATCCTTCGCGCGAGCCGCCGAGCGGTCCGGTCACGGCCAGCACGTCGCCCGGCTGGGCGCCGGCGCGCAACATCGCGCTGCGACCCTCGAGGAAGCCGAGCGCGCTCACGTCGAGCGCGATCCCGCCGTGCGTACGCGAAAGGTCACCGCCGACCAGGCTCACGCCGTCGCGCTGCGCGAGCGCGAGCATCCCGTCGAACAGGGCGCGCACCTCCGGCTCGCTGACGTTCTCCGGAATCGCGAGCGCGCACAGGCACGCGACCGGCCGCGCCCCGACGGCGCCGAGGTCCGAGAGGACGCGCGCGAGCGCCTTGCGGCCGACCAGGCCGAGCGGCTGCTCCGATCGGACGAAATGGACGTCCTCGATCGTCTGGTCG
>DASRRB010000211.1:0-8695 GCA_035695985.1 Planctomycetota bacterium
GCTCGTCGCCCGCGACGAAGACGCGCAGGAGGCGCGTCGAGAGCTCGAAGGGGTCGCCCGAGAAGACCAGCACGTCGCCCTGCCGCCCCGCCTCGAGCGCGCCGACCTGGTCGTCGATGTGGAAGAACTTCGCCGGGTCGCTCGTCAGCGCGCGCAGCGCGGCGCGCGGATCCATGCCGCGCCGCACCGCGTAGGCGGCGTTGAGCGCGAGTCCGCGCGCGGCGTTCCCGCCGTTGCTCTGGAAGCCGACCGGCACGCCGAGCGCCGAGAGCTCGGCGCCGGGCACCACGGTGGTCCGGCCGCGCGTCACCTCGATCGCCTCGGGGAGGACGACCCCCTTCACGATCGGCCGCCACTCTTCGAGCGGCAGGCGCGTGAGCTCCTCGCCCCCCATCACCACGACCTCGAGCTTGAATTCCGAGAAGATGCGCAGCGCGTGGCGCAGGCTGATCGCGGCGTCGCACTCCAAGAGGATCGGCGCCTTGCCGGCGAAGACGGCGCGGTAGGGCTCGAGCTCGGGCACCACGTCGGGCGGCAGCGGCCGGCCGTCGGCGCCCTTCTTCTTCTTCGCCTTGGCGACCGACGTGACCTCGGTGAAGGTCTTCTCGGTGCGCTTCGCCGAGAAGTCGAGGCTGAACGCCGTGCCGATCACGAGCTTGCCGGTGAGGTGGTCGTCGGCGTCGAGGTCGGCCTCGATGGCCGGCTTGCCGACCTGGATGTCGATCTCGACGTCGAGGTGGAGGTGCTTGTCGGTGAAGCGGCCGCTCAGCGGGGTCGGCTGCTCCTCGTTGCCGAAGAGCGCGCCGAGCGTCCCCCGTACCATCGTGTTGTCGAGCTTCAAGTTCATCACGCCCGTCTGCGGCGTCGGCAGCGGGCCGCCCGAGATCGACACGTCCCACTTGCCGGTGATCGGGTCGACCTTCTTCTCCTGCGTGACCTCGGGCTTGTCGGTCTCCTTCTTCGCGTCGGCGGCGGCCTTCGCCTTCTCCGCCGCGATCATCTCGGGCGTCTTCTTCTTCTGCTCCTCCTGCCACTTCTTCAGGTCATCGAGGTACTTGTTCCACTTGTCGACGTACTCCTTGGCGCGCCGCAGCTCGCCGCGGAAGCGGTCGGCGGTGGTGATCGGGTCGAACGGCCCGCGCCAGTAGTGCTTCACGGCGGCGAGCGGGTCGACGATCCGCGCCGCGCGCGTCGCGCCGGCGGTCTTGACCGCCATCACGCGTGAGCCCGACTGGTGCGCCTGCCACGGCTGCACGAGCGCGGTCGTGACGCCGGCGCGCGCGACCATGCGCGCGTCCTCGCCCGCGTCGGCGACCACCAGCGTCGGGTCGAAGTCGAGGCTCAGGTTGGAGCGGTCCTCGCCGAATTCGAGGTGGCTGTTGCAGTCGAGGAAGCCGGGCGTGACCACCGCGTCGGGCCCCGCGTCGATGACGCGCGCGCCGGACGGGATCGCGACGTCGGAGCCGACGCCGACGATGCGGCCGTCCTTGATCGCGATGGCGCCGCCGCGGATCGGCTCGCCGAGCCCGGTCAGGATCGTGCCGGCGCGGATCACGACGGAGCCGCCGTGCACCGCTCCGATCCCGGTCCCCGTCCCCGCCGCCGCCCCCGCCGCAGTCGTCTCGGCCGGCGGGCTCGCCGCGAGGCGCCCTTCCACGTAGACGGCGTCGACGTGCGAGCTGCGCAGGAACGGCTCGCCCGAGAGCACCACGAAGTCGCCGTCGCGCCCCGGCTGCAGGCTGCCGACGCGCGCCGAGACGCCGAGGATCTCTGCGGGCACGCGCGTCAGCGCGGCGATCGCCTGCTCGGGGGTGAGTCCGCCGCGCAGCGCGACCGCGCCCGCCAGCAAGACGTCCGCGGGATCTCTCCGCGCCGGCGTCGCGAGCGCGACCTTGACGCCGCGCTTCACGAGCTCGGCCGGCGTCTCGGGCCGCAGCCGCGGCGTGTCGGCGTCGATGCGACGGTCGGCCGGCGGCGACTGCAGCTGCAGCCCGATCTCGACGATCACCGGGTAGCGCGCGGCGGCGAGCTGGTCGGCGACGAGCGCGCCCTCGGCCGCGCCGCACAGCACGGCCGGCTGGCCGAGCTCGCGCGCCGCCTGCACCGCTCTCAGCAGGTCGGAGGTCTCGTCCGCGGCGAAGCGGATCGTGCGGCGGGCGCGGATCGCCTCGGCGAGCGCCAGGGTCGGGAGGTCGCCCTCGGCCGGCTTCTGCGCGCGCGCGAACGCCTCGCGCAGCCCCATCAGCTGGCCGAGCCGCGTGGTCGGGAGCTGCCGCTCGCCCGGCACGATCGGGTGGTCGGCCGAAGGCGGGATCGGCGGGTCGACCTTCTGCGGCGTGCGCGAGACGGAGCCGAAGTTGACCTCGAGCTGGCTCTGGCGCGCGAGGAGCTGCGCCTTGCCGTCGCGCGAGGAGAGCTTCGCGACGGCGCCCTGCCCGCTGATCAGGCGGTCGGGTCCGCAGCCGAGGTAGACGGTGGTGACGCCGCCGAGCAGCGGCCCGCTCCAGTCGGCGAAGAGGTCGAAGGCGTCGGCGGGGTCGAAGTGGGCCGCGACCGCCTCGTCCTTCCAGACCGTGTTCTGCAGCCAGGCCGACGTGCCGGCGAGCGTGGTCGAGGCGTTCACGATGCCGGGCATCACGACCGCGTCGCCGAGGTCGAGCACTTCGGCGTCGCCGGGCGCCTCGATCGTCGCGCCGACCTCGGCCACCTTGCCGTCGACGAGCAGCAGCGCGCCGGGCGCGTAGGAGGGCGCGATCCTGGCCGCGGCGGACGGCGCACCGGCCGTGGCGTCCTTGGCGGCGCCGTCCTTCGCGGAGACGTCGGCAGCGGCGCCGGTGTAGATGCGGCCGGCGCGCACGAGCAGCTTGTGCGGCGGCGCGCGGCGCTCGCCGTCGCCTCGCGGCGGCGGCGTCGCGAAGGCGGCCCCCGCCACCGCGAGGGCGGCGAGCGCGAGCGGGAACTTGCGGTGGACCATGCGGGGTTCCTCGGCGCTCGTCGTCAGTGGCCTTCGGCCTTCGCGTCGGGCTTCGCGGCGTCCTGCTTCGGCTCGGTCACCGGCTGCGGCTGGCCGGTCGTCAACTCCTTCACGCGGCGGTCGGTCGCGCGGTCGTAGGCCGGCTTGCCCTCGATGTAGAGCTTCTCGACGACGGTCGCCTGCGCGAGCGGGTCGCCGGAGAGCACCGCGAGGTTGCCCCACTTGCCGACCGCGAGCGAGCCGAGCTGATCGCCCATGCCGATCGCGTTCGCCGCGTTCTGCGTGACGGCGGCGAGCGCCGCCTCGCGCGAGACGCCCTCGCGCACGCAGCGCGCGGCCTGGTACCAGAGCTGGCCGTCGGCCGTGAAGCCGAAGCCCGCGGGCTGCAGCACGAAGGGCACGCCGGCGTCGGCGAAGACCTTCGGCACGAAGGTCTCGCGATCCTTGTTGGCGGCCGGGTCGGGCTCTTTATGGACGAGGATCGGCGAGAGGACGACCGGACGGCCCGCCGCCTTGAGCGAGTCGACCACCTTCCACGCCTCGGGGCCGACCACGAAGACCGCCTTCTCGAGGAGCTTCAGCTCCTTCAGGAAGGCGATGCCGCGCTCGACGTCCATGGCGCGGTCGCAGTGGACGAAGAGCGGGATCTCTCCCTTCGAGGCGCGCCAGAGGTTGCGGAAGCGCGACTCGACGTCCTCGGCGCGCACGAGCTTCGCGCCCTCCTTCTGGGCCTCGTCGGGCGGGATCAGGACCTTCTCGCCCTTCTTGGTCTGCTCCTCTTCGTAGCGCTTCTCCGCGACGTCCTTCAGGTGCTGGTCGAGGTCGGCGAAGGCGCGCCGCAGCTCGGCCATCTGCGTCATGCGGTTGAAGCCGGCGCGCGGCGAGATCGAGAGCTTCATCGCGTAGTCGGCGCGCACCGTCATCTCTTCGACCATCTCGCCCTGCGGCCGCACGATGCGCGAGAGGCCGGCGATCACGGTGTTGTTGCCCTGGATCACGTGGATCGTCGCGATCCCGGAACGCAGGCACTCCTCCCACTCGAGCGCGTTGGGCTCGATGGCGTCGTAGACGTTCACGAACGGCGCGACCGGCATGTTCTCGTTGGGGACGTCGAGGCCGATCTGCGTGTGGGCGAGGATCATCCCGGGGAAGAGGACCTTCCCGGCCGCCTCGTAGACGGTCGCGTCGGCGGGGATCACCGACGACTTGGGCGCCTCCTGCTTCGCGGGCTCGGCGGGCTTCGCCGGTTCCGCCGGCTTCTCGGGCGCGGGCTCGGCCGGCTTGTTCGGGTCGGCCGGTTTCTCCGGCTCCGCCGGCTTGTTCGGTTCCGCCGGCTTGTTCGGCTCGGCGGGCGGCGGCGTCGCCGGGACGTCGGGCCCGACGTAGGTGATCTTGCCGTCGACCATCACGACCACCACGTTCTCGATGCGCGAGCCGTCGGGGTTGACGACCGTCCCGCCGCGCACGGCGGTCGATTCGCCGGGAGCCGGCAGCGCGAGCGCCGCGGCGAGGACGCTCGCGGCGGCGGACACGAAGAGCATCACGAGTTCTCCTTGCGCAGGCGTCCGTCGGCGTCGAGGACGACCTGGCCGTTGATCAGGACGAGGACGGGGCGGCTGGTGTCGTCGAAGGGCGCGCCGTTCCAGAGGACGAGGTCGGCGTCGAGCCCTTCGGCCACGCGGCCGATCCGTTTTTCGAGCCCGAGCATCGCGGCGGCGTCGGAAGTGACGGCGCGCAGCGCGCGGGCGCGGTCGAGACCGTTCTTGATCGCGAAGCCGGCCTGGCGCGCGAGCCCCGAGTCGCCGGAGCCGTCCGACGCGGTGAGGCAGAAGGTCGCACCCTGCTCGGCGAGCAGCTTCGGCGTGCGCCACGCTGTGAGCGGCGATTCGAAACGCGACGCGCGGCCGTCGCCGTCGCGCGCGGGCCCGAAGATCACGGGGATCTTCTTCGCGGCGATCAGCTCCATGCACTCGCCGGCCTCGTTGCCGTACTCGATGGCGAAGGTGAGCCCGAACTCGTCGCAGTCGCGCTGCGCGCTGCGGATGTCGGAGACGTCGCGCGCCTGGAAGCGCAGCTTGACCTTGCCGTCGAGCACGTCGAGCAGCGCCTTCATCGCGGCCGGGTCGGCGTCGGTCTTCCCGGTCTGCTTGAAGTGCAGCGCGTCGTGGAACGCCTGGCGGAAGACCCACGTCGAGCCCATGCGCGTCGTCGGGCGGCGCGCGTTGAACGTGAGGTCGCCGAAGCGGAACGGCGGCCCGTTGGGCGAGCCGCGGTAGGACGACTCCAGCCCGAGCGTCACCTTCACGCACGGCGTCGCCGCGAGCTTGCGTCCCGGGAGCGGGCCGCCGGTCTTCACCGCGGCGCCGCGGCTCGAGATCACGCTCGCCGCCTCGCCGGTGACGTAGATCGTGGTGACGCCGTCGCGCACCAGCTGCTCGAAGTCCTTCGAGAAGTAGTCGATCGCGTCGGCGGCGTCGAGATGCGGGATCACCTCGCTCGCCTGCTCGGAGAAGCCCTCGAAGCGGAACGTCCCGAGCTGGCTCGCCGCGTCGACCAGCCCGGCGGTGAGCACGAGCTTCTGGCAGTCGATGGTCCGCGCCTCGCTCGGCGCGGACGCCGTCGGGCCGACCGCGGTGATCTTGCCGTCGGTGATCACGACCGTGCCGGGCTTGAAGACGTTGCCGTCGCCGACGTCGACCTCGGCGCCCTGCAGGACGATCGACTCGGACGCGCCCTTCGGCGCGTCGCCCGCGGCCGCGGCGAGCGCCGCGCAGACGACGAGCGGCGCGATCATGGTTCCTCCTTGCCGGAGCCGGCGGCGTCCGGCGCCTTGCGCTCCTGCCTCGCGCCCCCCACCACGACGAGGCGGATCGCGGAGGCGAGGTCGAGCGGGTCGCCGTCGTAGACGACGAGGTCGGCGCGCTTGCCCGGCTCGAGCGCGCCGCAGTCGTCGAGGCCGAGGACGCGCGCCGGCACCGTGGTCAGCGCCTGCAGCGCGCGGTCGGACGCGAAGCCCGAGCGCACGGCGAGCGCGGCGGTGAGGCGCAGCTTCTCCGCGTTCCCGCCCGCCGTGAAGGCGACCGCCACGCCCTTGTCGGCGAGGCGCTTGGGGAGCGCGAGGTCGCGCTCGCGCGACGAGAGCGAGTAGGGGCCGACCACCGCGAAGACCGCCTGCTTCTTCAGCACGTCGTCGAGGAGGTCGTCCGCGTCGGCGAAGCCGTTGGGATGGAGCAGCGCGACCTGCTTCCCCGCGCCCTCGAAGGTCTCCAGCGCGATCCGGATCTCGTCGGCGGAGGCGGCGTCGACGAGGCAGGGGCCGGGCGCCTCGAGCTTCTTGCCGGCCAGCATCTCGCGCAGCTGCGGCAGCGCGCCCATGCGCGAGGTCGGGGCGCGTTCGGCGTCGAAGGCGGCGCTCGTGAGCGCGAAGCGGAGCGGCCCGGGGCCGCTCAGCACCGCGAGGCCGTGCTCGCCGGCGGTGCGCACGATCGCGAGGCGGCCGCCGACGACGTTGCTGCTCGACGGGGAGAGGCCGACCGTCGTGATGCCGCCGGCGGCGGCCTTCTTGAACTCGGAGTGGTCGGCGTCGAAGGCGTCGCCCGCGGAGACCTCGGGCGTGAAGGCGCGCGCGGGCTCGGAGAGCTCGCCGGTCGCGCCGAGCGCGGTGGCGGGGTCGACGAAGCCGGGCGACGCGACGCCGTGCTCGAACTCGAGGAGCGCCGCGTTGGCGGGCGGCTCCTTGGCTGCGACCGCCTCGATCCGGCCGCTCTTCACGACGATCCAGCCGCCGTCGCCGAGCTTGCCGTCGGGCAGGACGATCTTCTCGACCTTGATCGCGAGCGTGCCGCCTTGGGCGGGGAGGCGGCCCCCCGCCGCCGGGATCGGCGCGCCCGCGAGGGCGACCGCCATGGAAAACGCGAGCATCGAGTCTGTCCCCCCGTTCGGAAGCGTCCGTTCAGCGAGCGAGCACCGGCTTGCCGTCGACGTAGACCTGCTCGAAGACCACCGACGAGGAGAAGAGCTCCCCGCGCGTCACCACGAGGTCGGCGTCTTTCCCGGCTTCGAGCGTGCCGACGCGGTCGGCGACGCCGAGCTGGCGCGCCGGCGCCGACGTGATCGCGGCGAGCGCGGCCTCCCGGTCGAGCCCGCCGGCGACGGCGACCGCCGCGACCAGCGCCAGGAACCGCGTCGAAGCGGAACCCGGGTCGTCGGCCGTCAATGCGAAGTCGACGTGCGCCGCGGCGAGCTTCGCCGGCACCGCCGCGACGTCGGGCGCCGCGTCGGCCGCCAGCGCGAAGACGACGGGAATCGCTGCGTTCGCGAGCGCCGGCGCGAACTTCCAGGCATCGGCGCCGCCCGTCACGACGAGGTCGATCGAATAGCTCTGGCGCAGGTCGAGGAGGTTCTGGAGGTCGGCCGCGTGCGAGAGCTGCGCGCGCAGCACGAGCTTCCCCTCGAGCATCTTGCGCAGCGCCTCCGCCTGCACGTCGCGGCCGGGGCGCGGCGGCTTCTTCGCGTCCTCCTTCTTCTCCCCGCCGGCGGGCGGAGTGCCCTCTTCGGCGAAGGAGACGCCGTCCTTGATCGAGAGGCCGGGCGGCTCCTTCGTGCAGTCGTGCGGATCGCCTTCGGGGTCGTCACCGTCGACGTGCAGTGGAGGCGTTCCCGAATCCGGGAACAGATAAGGAAGGAGCGAGCCGCTCGGCGGACGGCGCCGGCCGCGCGGACGCCCGCCCGGACCGGGAGCGTCGGGGCCGGGAGGATGCTCCTCCGGCTTCTGCTCGGGCGGCGTCGGAGGCTTGGGACCTTCGTCCTTCTTCTCGACCTTGGTCGCCCCCTCCTTCTTCGCCTTCTCGAGCTCCTTCTTGTATTCGGCGAGCTTCTCCTCGTAGTCGTCCCACGCCTCGATGTACTTCTTGGTGGCGGCGAGCCGGTCGAGGAAGAGCTTCCATTCGCGCAGACGGGTGGTCGGGCGGTCGAAGTTGCCGCCGAACGTCGCGGTGATCGCGAAGTCGCGCTTCAGGACGAGGTCGTCGGCGGAGCGCGCGGGGCGCAGCTTGAGGACGGCGCCCCCGCCGTCGAGGAGGCCGCGGTGCGGCGCGACGTAGATCGTCGTGACGCCGCCGGCCCAGGCCTGTGCGCGCTCGTCCTTCTGGAACGGGTCGAGGGCGTCGACGACCGACGCGGCCGGCTGGCCCTCGCCGCTCGCGGACGCCTCGGAGTCGAGCAGCACGCCCGATTCGGCGTCGATCAGGCCGGGGTAGACGTGGCGTCCGGTGACGTCGACGACGCGCGCGCCTTCCGGGACGGCGAGCCCCTTGCCGACCGCGTCGATGTGCGCGCCCTTCACGATCACGGTGCCGCCTTCGATCACGTCACCGTTGCCGACGTGGACCGTCCCTCCCTGCAGGACGACTTGCTCCTGCTTGGCGAGCATCGGCGCCTGATTCTGCGTTTGGGCCGACGCGGTACCCGCTCCCATCGACGACAGCCAGGACACAGCGACGAGCGACGAGGCGAGGGACACGGCGGCGGCGCGCGACGCGCGCGCAGGGCCACGCCGCTCCCGCTCATCCTTCTTCATGAAAGGGCCTCGGGCCAGGAGGGAGAACGGGGGATCCGGGGAATCGAATTGGCTCCGCATTGTACGCGGGTCGTCATCGCCTCGCTCCTCGGTCTGGCGGCGGCATGCTGGCCCTGGCGTTCGGATCGGGACGGCGGCGCGCC
>DASRRB010000212.1:0-2378 GCA_035695985.1 Planctomycetota bacterium
GCGGCTGGTCGCGGTCGCGCGGGGCGTCGGCGGGGAACTCGAGGTCGATGGGCTCGAAGCCCGGCGCGGCGACCTTCGCCTTCACGACCTGGCCGGCCAGCTCGGCGCGGACCACGATGCGGTCGTGGTCGACGACGAGCGCGCCGGCCGGCGTCACCTCGTCGACGGAAAGATCGGTGACGGCCTCGCCGTTGCGCTCGTCCAGCGCGCGCACGCTGCGCGCGAGGCCGCGCGCGAGCTTCGCCGCGACGGAGAGCGGCGGGACCGCGGCGTCGGTCGGCGCCGCGAGCGTCAGCGCCACCGCCTGCTCGACCCACGGCCGGCCGAGCCGCAGCGTGCCCGGCCGTCCGAGCGCCGGCAGGGCGAGCGTCCCGTCGGGCGCGATCGAGACGAGCGTCGCGACGTCGTCGAGCTCGAGGCCGGCCCAGGTCCGGAAACCGGGCGGCGGAGCGATCGCGACGCGGAACGTCTTGCTTTGGTCGAGGATCACGGCGCACTCGCCGCCGCCCCCTTCGCCGACGCGCGCCCCCTGCCGGGTCCCGGAGCTCGCGCGCTTGCCCGCCTCGAACGCGACCACCTCGACCGCGCGCGGATCGTCGGCCAGCCGCACCGGAACGCGCGCGTGCCCCTCGCCGTCGCTCTCCGCCGCGAAGAGCGCGGGCGGCGGCCAGTCGGAGGGGTTCTTCGTGCGAGCGTAGACCCACGCGCCGCGCACCGGCTCGCCCTGCGCGTCGAGCACCGCGACGTCGCACCGCTCCGCCGCCTTGGGGACGACCGCGTCGGCCTTCACGTCGACCCAGTCGAACTCGACGAGTCCGCGCCGCCCGAAGAACATCGTCGTGTTCACGCGCAGCAGCCGGTCGAAGCCGAGCCCGTGCGAGTGGATCGCGAAGCGCGTGTCGGACGCGAGCGGCTGGACGCGCTTCGGCGGCAGCCCGCCGCGCGGGAAGCGGAGCTCCTCCTCGTTCATCGGGCGCACGCGCACGTCGGCGCCTTCCGGGAAGTTGAACTTCTGCCGGTTGGCGAACTGCAGGTCGCGCGGCAGCTCGCCGCACCACTCGAGGTGGTCGCGGTCGACACGCAGCGGGTCGAACGAACCGCCCAGCTCGTTCGCGAAGCGGTCGGTCGCGTAGAGGCGGACGTGGCCCTTGCCGTCGCCGCGCCGCTGGTCGCACAGGTCGTCGCTGTAGCGCGGCAGCGTCAGCTCCGACGGCGCGAGCGCCTTCACCTCGATCTCGATCGTCGCCTCGGTCGGGCCGCCCGGCGGGATGATCACGTTCTTGACGGTGAGCACCGCGATCGCCCCGGCGCCGCCGTCGGCACCGCGGATCGTGCGCACGACGACGAAGTCGCCCGTCGCGATGCGCAGGTCGGCGTGGAGCTCGTGCGGCTCGCCGGTGTCGGCGAAGTCCATGCGGAGCGACGCGATCGCGACCGGCTGGAGCGAGTCGATCAGGTCGCCCGGGATCCGGAACGAGCCCGCCCGCAGGTAGGAGCCGGCGCCCAGCATGTGGCCCGGCTGCAACAAGTGCAGGTAGGGCTGGCCTTCGCGCTCGATCAGCCGGAGGTCGAGCTCACCGTCCTGCAGCAGCGAGCACGAGCGCGCCGCCGCGCTCACGGTCCACGTCCGGCTCTCGAAGCGGCCCTGCACGTGGAAGGGCGGCGCGGCCCCCTGCTGACCCGGAGCTCCGTCCGCCAGCGGGAGCGCGAGCAGGACGGCGGTGACGACGCGCGCGGACGCTCTCTCTCTCACGCTCTCCCTCGCTCCGGTCGTAGCGCGACCACGCTATCGTTTCGCGCCCTGTTCCGTAGGTGGGCCCCATGCAGATCGACGTCCAACGCATCAAGGCCCAGGTGGCCGAACGCTCCGATACGCTGCACCGCATCCGCGGTGAGGTGGGAAAAGTCCTGGTCGGACAGGAGGTGATGTTCTCGCGGCTCATGGTCGCGCTCCTGACCGGCGGCCACGTCCTCCTCGAAGGCGTGCCGGGGCTGGCCAAGACCACCGCGATCAAGACGCTCGCGCGCGCGCTCGACGCCCCGTTCCGGCGCATCCAGTTCACGCCCGACCTGCTGCCCGCCGACCTGCTCGGCACGCTCGTGTTCAATCCGCGGGAAGGGACGTTCACGACGCGCAAGGGGCCGATCTTCTCGACCTTCATCCTGGCCGACGAGATCAACCGCGCGCCGAGCAAGGTGCAGTCGGCGCTGCTCGAGGCGATGCAGGAAAAGCAGGTCACGATCGGCGACACGACCTTCCCGCTCGACCGCCTCTTCCTCGTGATGGCGACGCAGAACCCGATCGAGCAGGAGGGGACCTACCCCCTCCCCGAGGCGCAGGTCGACCGCTTCATGCTGAAGATCCGCGTCGGGTACCC
>DASRRB010000213.1:0-13720 GCA_035695985.1 Planctomycetota bacterium
GCGGTCGACCACCGTGCTTCGTCGAGTCGTGCTCCGAATGCGCCGAATGCAGCGAGCCCCCCGTCCATCTTGGGTCTGGGGCGAGCGTGTCCCGTCCCTCGACCTTCTTCCCCTCCGCCCCTCGACCCGCTCTCGCCCGTCGCGCGTTCGCGCACGAATCCCTCTCCCCGCGCCCTCTTCACCCCCGCCCTCGACGTCCGCTCCAGTTTCAAGCCGCGCCGCGGCGTCAGTGCTCGCTCCGCGTGATCGAGAACTTGAACGGCACGCGCGCGACAAACGGCCGCGGACCCTCGCTCGTGACGCGCGCCTTGAAGCGCCAGCGCTCGACCGCGTCGAGCGCCGCGTCGTCGAGGAGCGGGAAGCCCGAGCTCGACTCGACGTGCGCCTTCTCGACCGTCCCGTCCGCGCGCACGTCGGCGAGCAGCACGACCGTCCCCTCCTGGCGCTTGCGCAGTGCCTGGCGCGGGTAGGTCGGCGCGGGCGCATCGAGCGTCTCCGCCTCCTCGACGACGGCGGGCGGGGTCGGTCCGGGCGCGACTTCGACCTTGGCGGGGCGCGGCGCCTTCACGACGACGGGAGGCGGCCGCTCGGTCGGGCGCGCCGTGTCGGCGATCGAGCCGGGCGCGAGCGGCAGGTGGGCGAGCGGGTCGGGGCGCGTGCTGAAGAGGGGCGGCGGCGCTCCGTTGCGGGGCTCTCCGGGCGCGTCGGCCGACGCGCCGGCGCGTGCCAGCGGCGGCCCGGCCCACGCTGGATCGAGGGCGCGCAGCGGCATCTCGCGCACGTCGTAGGGGACGACCCGCTCCTGCGCCGACGGGACGGCGACGGCCGCGCAGAGGCCGAGGCCGGCGCAGAGGTCGGCGGCGAGGCGGCGGGCCGGTCGGTGGCGCGGATCCACGGTCCTCTCTGGAACGGACGGCGGCGGCGACGGGTCGCTTGAATTCGCGCGTCCTGCCCGTTGAATGGCGGGACGATCACAAGCACGAGCCGGCACGAGCCGGAACGCCCTGAGGACCGCCCACGATGCCGAAGCTCTACTTCTCGCGCGAATTCAAGGAGATCGAAGTCGCCGAGGGGCAGGACCTCCGCACCATCGCGGCGGAGCACAAGATCCCGATCTACGCGGGGCTGGCGTCCCTGCTCAACTGCCGCGGACGCGGGCTGTGCGGGACGTGCAAGGTGCGCGTGAAGCCGCAGCAGGTGCTCTCGGAGCGGACCAAGGCGGAGGTCGCGAAGCTCCCGCAGACCGATCCGACGGTTCGCCTCGCCTGCCAGACGTACGTCTACGGAAACTGCGAGGTCCAGACCTATCCGCGGCCGCGACAGGGCTGGATGGAGCACAAGTGCTACCAGCACCTGATCGAAGAGTAGACGCGCTGGCCGGATGAAGGTCTTCGCGCTCTCCGATCCGCACCTGTCGTTCGGGACGCCCGGAAAGGAGATGGACCGCTTCGGCCCGCAGTGGGTCGGCCATCCCGCCAAGATCGAGCGGGCGTGGCGCGAGCGCGTGCAGGACGACGACCTCGTCCTCGTGCCCGGCGACATCTCTTGGGCGATGGGGCTCGAGAAGGCGCGGCCCGACCTCGAATTCCTGGGCCGCCTGCCCGGCACGAAGGTGCTCGGCAAGGGCAACCACGATTATTGGTGGGCGTCGATCACGAAGGTGAGGCAGGCGCTGCCGCCGAAGACCTTCGCGCTGCAGGGCGACGCGGTGCGCGTCGGCGACGTCGTGGTCGGCGGCACGCGATTGTGGGACATCCCCGGGGCCTCCTTCCACGCGTGGATCGACTGGAAGCCCGACCCGGGCGGGAAGCCGCTCGAGATGATCAGCGCCGAGCCGAGCGCGGAGCACGCGGCCGAGACGGCGCGCCTCTGGGAGCGCGAGCTCGGCCGGCTCGACCGCGCGCTCGCGGAGATCGACCACCTCGCGACGGGCGGCGCGCTGCGCATCGCGGCCGTGCACTACCCGCCGTGCGATCCGGAGCTGCGCCCGACCGCGGCGACCGCGGCGTTCGAGCGCGCCGGCGTGCGCCACGTCGTCTTCGGCCACCTCCATTCGGTGAAGCGCGACCGCGGAGCCCCTTTCGGCGAGCGCGCGGGCGTGCGCTACCACTTCGCGTCGTGCGACTGGATCGACTTCACCCCGCAGCTCGTGGCGCAGACGTGACGCGCCCAGGGACGCGGGACGTCACGCGCGCCGCGACGCGCATCGTCCCTTTCGCGCCCGGCTCGTACGCGCGCATCCACGCCCTGCAGCAGGAGTTCGTGGCGCGCCGCGTCGAAGGCGCGGGCGGCGACGCGATCTTGATCGGTGAGCACGAACGGGTCGTCACGCTCGGCCGCGGGACGAAGGAGCCCGTCGAAGGGCTGCCGATCCCGGTCGTCGAAATCGAGCGCGGCGGGCAGGCGACGTGGCACGGGCCCGGGCAGCTCGTCGCCTACCCGATCGTCTCGCTCGCGGAGCGGCGCCAGTCGATTCGCGCCTACCTGCGCGACCTCGAGCGGGCGATCGTCGCGACGGTCGGCGGCTTCGGCATCGCGGCGGAGTTCCGCGACGGCGCGACCGGCGTCTGGGTCGGGCCGCGCAAGCTCGCGTCGATCGGCGTCGCGGTGCGGCGCTGGGTCACCTGGCACGGCCTCGCGCTCAACGTCTCCCCGGATCTCTCCGAGTTCGGCCGCATCCGTCCGTGCGGCTTCGAGCCCGACGTCATGACCTCGATGGAGCGGCTGCTCGGCCGGGCGCCCGAACTCGACCGGGTGAAGCGGCGCCTGGTCGACGACCTGGTCGCCGTGCTCGGGCTCGCGGAGCCGCGCTGGGAGCCGCCCGCCGCGTGAGCGCGGTCGCGTGCGTCACTGCGTGAGCGCGATCGCGGCCCAGGACGAAGCGAGCCAGCCGACGATGGCGAGCAGCAGCCCGGGATCGGTGAAGAGCACGCGGGCCGGATCCTCGCCGCGCTGCCGCCGGTAGAGCAGGAGGACGTAGCGGCCGAGCCCGAAGAAGACGAACGGAACGGTGTAGAGCAGGTGGTCGGTGTGGAACTTCGCCACCGTGTCGGGGCTCGCGGTGTAGATCGAGTAGCAGATGAGCGTCGCCGTCGCGGCCATCCCGACCAGCACGTCGAGCACGCGGTCGGAGTAGTGCTGGAGCACGGAGCGGCCGCCGCCGCCGTTCGCCTCGATGATCAGCAGCTCGCCGCGCCGCTTCGAGCAGGCGAGGAAGAGCGCGCCGAAGAACGTGCAGAGGATCAGCCACGAGCTCACCTCGAGGCCGGCCACCTTCGGTCCGCTCACCACGCGGATCAGGAAGCCGAGCGCGACGCACGTCACGTCGGCGATCGCGATCTGCTTCAGCCACGACGTGTAGGCGACGTTGAGGCCGAGGTAGGCGACCAGGACGACCAGCCCCGACGGGATCTCGAGCGGCGTCACGCGCGGCGCGCGCGGCAGCATCCACGCGATGGCGAGGGCGGCGACGGCGCACGCGATCGAGGCCACGCGGGCGGTCCCGACCGAGAGGCGACCCGACGCGATCGCCCGCGTCCGCTTGACCGGATGGCGCGCGTCCTCCTCGCGGTCGGCGATGTCGTTCAGGAGGTAGACGCAGCTCGACGCCAGGCAGAACGCGACGAAGAGCATCCCGACCGGGACGATCACCGAGGCGTCTCGGATCTGGTGCGCGAGGTGGGCGAAGAGGATCCCCACGAAGATCGCGAGGTTCTTCGTCCATTGATGGGGGCGCAGAGCCTGGATCAGGGGTGGGATCGGGAAGCCTCGCGTGGGGCGCTGCGAAAGCCCGGGATTCTACCGGGCGGGGAAATCCGTTCCTTCACGCGGAACGGCTCCACCGCCGCTGTCGGTCCGATCGATCGGGGCTACACTCCTCGTCCTCTTTCGATCCAACCGGGTCGCCGACGCGAGCCAAATCGAGCGTATGAAAGTCCAGCTGGTCAGCGCGACCTACAACGCCGCGTTCTCCTACATGCGGAAGTTCCTCGGGCTGGGCTACGTCCAGGCGTGCGCGCAAGCTCACCCCGACGTCGCGCGCGACTGCTCGTTCCGGCACGACTTCTACGACACCTACGAGGCGTCGCCCGAGGCGGTCGCGGCGCAGATCGCGGCCGTGGGGGCCGACCTCGTCGCGTTCGGCACCTACACCTGGAACGTGCGCGACGTCCTCCAGATCTGCCGCGTCCTGAAGGAGGGCGGCTTCAAGGGCCGCGTGCTCCTCGGCGGCCCCGAGGTGAGCTACCACCACCAGAAGTACCTCTCCGAGAATCCGGCCGTCGACATGATCGCCGCCGGCGAGGGCGAGCTGCTCTTCCGCGAGCTGCTGCTGCACCTGCTGCGCACGCCCAAGGAGCCGCCGCGCGGCATCCTCGGCCTCAACTTCCGATGGGGCGGCGAGCTCTGCCTGGTCGAGGCGCGCGAGTTCCACGCGAACCTCGACGACCTGCCGTCGCCCTTCCTGACCGGCGCGCTCGACATCGACGAGCTGATCCACTCGGCCTACTTCCAGACGACGCGCGGCTGCCCGTTCACCTGCACCTACTGCGACTACGGCCGCAACCAGCCCTACTACGAGTTCTCGCTCTCGCGCGTGAAGGAGGAGCTCGAGTTCTTCAAGCGCCGCAACGCGCGCGCGATCTTCTCGGTCGACGCCACCTTCAACTACCGGCGCGGCCGCGCGAACGAGATCCTGCGCATGGTGGCCGACATGGGCTTCGAGGGCATGTTCGCCATCGAGGTCTTCCCGTCGCTCATCGACGACGACATGGTCGAGCTCCTGAAGCGCGTCAAGCTCGCCAACTGCGGCATCGGCATCCAGACCGCCAACCCGGTGGCGATGCGCAACATCCGCCGCATCTGGTCGCCGGCGAGGATGGAGGACAAGCTCGACAAGCTCGCGGCGATGCCCAACGTGCTCGTCTCGCTCGAGCTGATCATGGGGCTGCCGGGCGACAACCTGAAGACGTTCAAGGAGACGCTCGACTGGAGCTACGCGAGGCAGCCGCACCACATCTTCGCGCTGCCGCTCCAGATCCTGTCGCGCACGCCGCTCGAGCACCAGGTCGAGGAGTTCAAGATCGAGCACTCGGGGCCGGAAGGGGGCGAGGAGATCCTCTCCAACTACTCCTTCGGCCGCGAGGAGGTGATGGTCGGCAAGGCGATCGTCAACTGGCACCGCCTGCTCCAGCCGATCGTCTTCCGGCTGCGCCACCTGATCGACGTGAAGCCCTCCGACTTCATCGAGGGCTGGGCGTGGCACGCCTACTACCACGGCCTGCACGACCACGTGGGCGAGCTCCACAAGAACGTCGTCCCGCCCGACCTCATCGACCGCTTCGTGCGGGAGTTCCGCGGCTTCGTCCAGGCGGCCTGCCGCGAGCGCGGCAAGCCCGACCTCTCGCCGCAGATCGGCGAGATGATGCGCTACCTGCTGGTGCGGCGCGCCCTCTCGCGCGAGGGCGCCTTCTTCGTGGACGTGCTCGACGTGTCGTGCATGACGACGAGCCCGCGCTGGCACCGCATCTGGTCGGTGCGGCGCGACGACCTGCCACCGCCGGACGGCCTCGACCCGATGGCGCGCCTGCGCCCGACCGGCCCGCTGGTGCGCGAGCGCTTCGACTTCGACATCGAGGCGATCTACGGCGAGCTCGACGGCGCGAAGATGGCGGCCGCTCCCGTGAAGGAGACGGCCTTCGTCTTCTTCCGCGACCCCTACACCGGCGCCGGCCGCGCGGTGAAGGTCGACGAGTTCGCCGACCGGCTGCTCGCCGGCTGCACCGGCGAGGCGGCGCTGCGCGACGTGGCCGACGCGCTCGCCCGCGAGATGCCCGAGCGGCGCGCCCGCGACGAGAGCCGCTCCGTGGCGCAGGTGCTCCTCGACTGCGGCGTGCTCGCGCTCGCGTGATCGCCCGCACGAATCGCGGGGCCGCCGCGGTCACGCCGGTATAAATCCGCGTCGTCCTCAGGCGCGCGGGCGGCCGCGGCCGAGAGACCGGACGAGCTCTTCCTCCGCGGATGCGCCGGATGGCCGAGAAGGCGAGAGAGGGTGCGAGGCAGGACGACGCGGCCGGCCCGCGCGCGGAGCGCGCGGACGACCTCTTCGTCCTGGTGCATCGCACCGTCGACCCGCACCTCGTGATGTACCACGAGCCGCAGAGCGCCATCGCGGAGCAGTACCGGACCTTCCGCACCAACCTGGTGGCGATGAACAGCGGCGGCGCCCCGCGCGCGCTGGCGATCACCTCGACCATCAAGGGCGAGGGCAAGTCGGTCACGACGGCCAACCTCGCGCTGTCGCTGGCCGAGCTGCCCGACACGCGCGTCCTGATCGTCGACGCCGACCTGCGCGCCCCGATGCAGCACCAGCTCTTCGGCGTCCCGCGCGAGCCGGGGCTGTGCGACCTGATGCTCGACGTGGCGGCCTTCGACCAGGTGGTGCTGCGCACCACGGTGCCGGGGCTCGCGGTGATGCCGGCCGGCAAGGCGGTCCGCAACCCCTCCGAGCTGCTCGGGTCGTCGCGCATGCGCGACCTCGTCTCCGCGCTCAAGGCGGAGTTCCACTGGATCCTGTTCGACTCGCCGCCGTCGCTGCCGTTCGCCGACGCCGCCGTCCTCGGCCACCGCCTCGACGGGCTGCTCTTCGTGGTGAGGATGGAGAAGACGCCGCGCCAGCAGGTCGCGCGCGCGCTCGAGCTCCTGAAGAGCGCCGGGTGCAACGTGCTCGGCTCGTTCCTCGCCGGCAGCCGCACCGACGACGGGCGCGCGCGCGAATACGTGATCCCCGAGGACTGACCGGCGGCGATGGGGAGCCGAGCGGTCGTGACGCCGCGCCCCGGGCGCCGCATGAGCGGGTCGCTCCGCGTGCCGTCCGACAAGTCGATCACGCAGCGCGCGCTGCTGATCGGCGCGCTCGCCGAGGGGATCACGCGCGTCGTCCGTCCGCTCGACGCCGGCGACACGCGCGCGGTGCGGCGCGCCCTCGTCCGGCTCGGCGTCGGTTTCGTCGAGCGCGTCGCCGGCAAGACCGGCGACGAACGGATCGAGCTCGAGGTCCGTCCGCCGCGGCAGCTCGCGCTGCGCGGCGCGGCGCCGCTCGACCTCGAGAACTCCGGCACCGGCGCGCGCCTCCTCCTCGGGCTGCTCGCGGGCCGCGGCCTGGCCGCGACGCTCACCGGCGACGCGAGCCTGCGCGGCCGCCCGATGGGGCGCGTCGTCGCTCCGCTCACCGCGATGGGGGCGATCTTCGAGGGGGAGGACCCCGACCGCCTGCCGCTGCGCGTGAGCGCGACGCCGCCGCTGAAGCCGTTCGTCGGCGCGCTGCCGGTCGCCTCGGCGCAGGTGAAGTCGGCGGTCCTGCTCGCGGCGCTCGGCGCCGAGGGGACGACGCGCCTCACCGAGCCGGCGCCGACGCGCGCCCACACCGAGACGATGCTGCGCGCGTTCGGGGTGACCGTCGAGTCGATGGGCCGTGAGGTCGCGCTGCGCGGGCCGCAGCGGCCGCGCGCGACGAAGGTCGACGTCCCCGCCGACCCCTCGGCGGCCGCCTTCCACGCGGCGGCGGCGGCGCTGCTGCCCGGCTCCGCCGTCGAGCTGACCGGGCTCGCGCTGTCGCCGCGGCGGGCGCGCTTCTTCGACGTGCTCGCGCGCATGGGCGCCAAGGTCGAGCGGCGCGACGTCGCCGAGCGCGGCGGCGAGCCGGTCGGGACGCTCCGGGTCGAGGGCGGCGAGCTCGTCGCCACCGAGGTCGACGCGGCCGAGGCGCCCGACCTGGTCGACGAGCTGCCGCTCGTGGCGGTGGCCGGCGCGCTCGCGCGCGGGACGACGCGGGTGCGCGGCGCCGCGGAGCTGCGCGTGAAGGAGAGCGACCGCCTCGCGGCGATCGGCGACGGGCTCTCCCGCATGGGCGCCCGGATCGTCCTCCATCCCGACGGCTTCGACGTGACGGGCGCGCCGGCGCTGCGCGGCGCCGCGGTGCGGAGCTTCGCCGACCACCGGATCGCGATGGCGCTCGCCGTCGCCGCGCTCCGCGCGGAGGGTCCGACCGCGATCGACGACTTCGCGTGCGCGGCGATCAGCTACCCGGCCTTCGCCGCCGACCTCGCGCGCCTGCTCGGCGAGGATCCGTTCGCGTGACGGCGCCGGCCGGCCGCGCGGCCGCGCGCACCGCCGTCACTCCTCGATCGGCTCGAAGCGCGTCCCGTCGCGCGCGCGCCACAGCCCGCTGAAGGAGTCGAGGAGCACGTCGTCCCCGTCGACCCAGAGCGTGGCGCCGCGCGCGCGATGCCCTCCCGGCGCGAGGCGCGCCACCGCGCCGAGCTCGCCGGCGCGCGCGACGAAACGGTGCAGGTCGTCGATCTCGACGAGGTCCGCCCGCGCGTCGAGCTCGTCGCGCAAGCGGAACGCCTCCGCGGTCGCCGCGTCGGTGAAGAGCGCCACGACGCGGCGATCTCCCTCCGCGTCGCCGTCCTGGAGCGCGAGCGGCTCGTCGCCGACCTGGAAGCCCCACCAGCGGGTCGCATCGGAGGCGCCGACGAACGGCACCTTGCCGAAGACGCGGCGCATCAGCCGGTCCCAGCGCTCCGAGTCGACCAGCGGGTCGAGCTCCTCGCTGCCGTCGTAGAACTGCCAGCGGCCGCGCGCGTCGAGCAGCTCGCTCTCGAGGTCGCGCCCGCCCTCGATCGCCCGCACCTTCACGAACTCGACGTGGCTCTGGTCGTCGAGGAGGAAGTAGACGATCTCGGCGTCGTCGAGGAGCGCGCCGGCGTAGCCCTCCTCGGCGCGCAGCTCGAGGAACTCGCGCAGCTCGCCGGTCGGCAGCGCCCGCCCCGTGCCGCCGCCCGCCGCGACGGCCGCCTTCGCGCCCGCCTCGTCCCGGAAGAGCCGCAGCATCAGCCCGCCCGGCTGCGCCGGATGGAGCGTGTGGAGGAAGTGGCCGCCGGCGAGGACGTACCAGCAGCCGTTGGTGGCGTTCGCGACGCGCTGCCGCTGCAGCTCGGCGTAGCGCGGCAGCATCTCGCGCAGCCGCTCGGCGAGGCCCGCCGGCGGGTCGGGCGCGAGCAGCAGCGATTCGCCGTCGAAGCGCGCGACCGGGCACCACACGCCGTGCTCGCTCTGGTGGGTCGGGGAGCTCCCGACCGCGACGGCCCGCGCATTGTCGGGACGCGCGAGGATCAGGAGGACGGGGCCGTCTTCGTCGCCGGGGGCGTCGACGAAGAGGTACTCGTCGTCACCGTGCAGGATGCGCGTCTTGCGGGGCATGGATCGCCTTCGAGAGGATCAACCGGCGCGTCTGCTCGCGCCACCGTCCGGCCAGCAGCAGCGACGCGACGACGCGCAACGGCAGCAGCAGCAGGTCGACGAACGCCTCGCCGAGGAGCACGAGCACGCCGCCGGAGATGCCGCGGCGCGCGCCGATCACTTGAGGTCCGCCGCGCAACGGAATCCGAGGTAGAGCTCGCGCGACGAGCCGCCCGGCGCGACCCAGCGGAACTTCCCGCCGACGTTCTCGCCGGGACTCAGGAAGTGACCGCCGCGCACGATGACGGGCGCGATGTTCGAGGGGAGGTCGAGGATCGTGTCGCCCTCCTCGAGCGAGCAGGTCCACTCCTGGACGTTTCCCGCCATGTTGAGCACCTTGAAGGGCGACGCACCTTCTTCGTACGCCGTGACGGGCGCGGTCGTCCCGAGCCCGGCGAGCGCGTCGTTGCACTTGCCCTTCACGTATTGGTCGCCCCACGGATAGGAGAGCCCCTCCTTCCCGCGGCACGCGACTTCCCATTCGTCTTCCGTGGGGAGGCGCTTGTTCACGAACTTCGCGTAGGCGTCGGCGTCGCGCCACGTGACGCCGACCACCGGGTGGTCGAGCTTGTCGGCGGGGGGGCGGCGCGGCCCGGCGCCGCCGTCGGCGGCCCAGTGGCGCGGCGTGTGGGCCTCGCGCTGGTCGGGCGGCAGCGCGTCGAGGAACGCGACGTAGTCGGCGTTGCTCGTCTCGCAGCGGTCGAGGAGGAACGGACGCAGCGTCACGTTCTTCTTCTTGCGGTCGAAGCCGTTGTCGGGGCCGACCGTGTAGGTGCCGCCCGGCACGTAGACCATGTTCGGGCGCGTCTTCGCGCCGCCCGGCAGATAGAACTCGGGGTGGCGCACGCGATCGAGCTCGACGCCCGCCGCCACGTAGTCGTCGTACTTCGCCTTGAAGCTCTTCGCCGATTCGCTGCGCGCGTAGAGCGACTCGTTCCAGAGCAGCTCGAAGCCGCGGTCGGCCGCGAGCCACGGCGCAAGCGCCTGCGCGCAGCGCGTCGCGAGGTCGTCCTTGCCCGGCTTGGCGGTCGCCTCGTGCGCGATCAGGTCGCCGAGCGCGTCGAGGAGCGTGTCGTCGGCGAGCCCGCGCACCGCGAGCTCGGCGCGGATCGCGCGGCCGAGCTCGTCGAGGTCGGCGCGCCGGCGCGCCCGCGCCTCCTTGGCGTCGGCGGGGGCGGGGCGCTCCTGCTGCTGCGCGACGAGCGCGGAGGTGACCTCGGCGAGCCGCTGCGCCGCGGTCGGCGACTTCCCCTTCTCCTGGGAGCGGAACGCCGCGAGCGCCTCCTCGGCGTGGGCGTAGGCGCGCTCGAGGTCGGCGAGCGCCTCCTCCTGCGCCTTCGACGCCGCCTTGTAGTGCTGGAGCGCGCTCTGCTCGTCGCCGCCCGGTCGGAGCGCCGTCGTGAAGAAGAGGAGGGTGAGCGCAGCCAACGACATCGAGTCATCCTGGTTTGGGGGGAGCGGCGCGGCCGGCGCATCGTCGCCGCCGGCGCGCGGAGATTATAGGTGGCGCTTCCGCGGCTCCCGGGACCGGCATGAGCGACCTCACCCTCGACGCACCGCTCGATCACCTGAAGGGGATCGGTCCCAAGCGCGCGACGCTCCTGCGCGCGAGCGGGCTCGCGACGGTCGCCGACCTGCTGCGGCTGCCGCCGCACCGCCACGTCACGTTCGCCGCGCCGACGCCGATCGCGGAGCTCGTCGCCGGCACGCCCGCGACGATTCGCGTCCGCATCCGCCGGCGCAAGGGCTCGGGGCGGCGCGGCGTCGTCGCGTCGCGCCTCGACGTCGAGGACGCGAGCGGCGCGCTCGCGGCGTTCGTGTTCGGGCCGCGCTGGCTCGTCCACCAATACGCAACCGGCGAGGAGGTCGTACTCTTCGGCGAGCCGCGGCGGCGCGAAGGCGCGCTGACCTTCCTGGTCCGCGGCACGCTCCATCAGGAGGAGCTGCCGCCCGAGCCGCGCGCCGTCCTGCTGCCCGTCTACCGGCTGCCCGAGGGACTCGCGCCCCGCCTCCACCGCCGCCTGCTGCGCTTCGCCTGTGCCGAGCTCTCGCGCGAGCTCGCGGCGATCCGACCCCCGTGGGTCGAGGCGGCGCTCGGCCATCCGGCGAGCCAGGCCGAGCTCGACCAGTGGCTCCACTTCCCCGCCGATCGCGAGGAGGCGACGCGCGCGCGAAGAGCCTTCGCGTTCGCGGCGGCGGTCGAGCTGCAAACCCGGCTGCTGCGCGAGCGGCGCGCCAAGAAGTATCGGCGTCCGGGCGGCGCCTACGCCGGGGTCGAGCGCGAGCTCGCCGCCTACCGCGCCGCGCTCCCCTTCGCGCTCACGGCCGACCAGGAGCGCGCGCTCGCCGACGCGGCGGGCGACCTCGCGGCGCCCGAGGCGATGAGCCGCCTCCTCACCGGCGACGTCGGCAGCGGCAAGACGGCGGTCGCCCTCTTCCCGCTGATCGTCGCCGCGCGCGCGGGCCGGCAGGGCGCCCTGCTCGCGCCGACCGAGATCCTGGCGCGCCAGCACGCGCGCACGCTCGCGGCGCTCGCCGCGCAGCTCGCGCTGCCGCCGCCGCAGCTCTGCGTCGCGGGCGACGGGCCGGGCACCCGCGCTCCGCTCGACGCGCCGCTGATCGTCGGCACCCACCGCCTCTTCTCGACGGCGACGCGCTTTCGCGACCTCGCGGCGGTGGTCGTCGACGAGCAGCACAAGTTCGGCGTGAAGCAGCGCTTCCGCCTGTGGGCGAAGGGGGAGCGGCCCGACCTCCTGCTGGTGTCGGCGACGCCGATCCCGCGGACGCTCGCGCTCACGCTCTTCGGTCACCTCGACCTCTCGGTCCTCTCGCAGCGGCCGTTCGACGGCCGGAACGTCGTGAACGAGCTCCTGCTCGGCGAGGCGCGGCGCGGCGTCGCAGCGCGCATCCGCGCCGAGGTCGAGCGCGGCGGGAAGGTCTTCGTCGTCTGTCCCGCGATCACGGCGGGGGAGGAGAAGGGGCGCGCCGCCGCGGAGACGTTCGCGCCGTGGCTCGCCAGCCGGCTCCCCTCGCCCGACCAGCTCGCCCTCCTGCACGGCCGCATGGACTCCGCGACCAAGCAGACGCGGATCGACGACTTCACCGCGGGGCGGCTGCGCGTGCTCGTCGCGACCGTCGTGGTCGAGGTCGGGATCGACGTGCCCGACGCGACGCTCGCGGTCGTGCTCGGCGCCGACCGCTTCGGCCTCTCGCAGCTCCATCAGATCCGCGGCCGCGTCGGGCGGCGCGGCACGCCGGCCGGCTGCCTGCTCGTCGCGACCGACCCGGGCGAGGCGACGAAGGCGCGGCTCGACGCGTTCGCCGCGACCGACGACGGCTTCCGGCTCGCCGAGATGGACCTCGAGCTGCGCGGACCCGGGGAACTCCTCGGGACGCTGCAGCACGGCCTCGCCGCCGGCCTCTTTCCCGAAGCTCTCACCGATGCTTCCCTGATCGCGGCGGCGCGCGACTGGGCCGTGCAGTCGGCAGCGAATGGCGGTGATCGGCGCAAGTCCTCGCCGAGCAAGCCTTTCCGTGGACGGGCAGTTGCCACCTCCGACTGGATCTGGTAGTTCCTCCGCCCCTTCCGGCGGCCCCGTGGAGTGTCTGCTTGCGCATCGCCTCGGTTGCGCTGCTCATGCTGTTCGCCGGCGCACCGCCGCTCGCGGCGCAGATCAAGCCGCCGGCCGCCAAGTCGAAGAAGGGTGATCTCCCGCAGTTCGACAGCGACTCCGACGCCGCCAAGAAGAAGACGGCGGAGCGCGTGGTCGAGACGCCGGAGCAGGCGCTCGAGCGGGCGCTCCCGACCGCGACCATCTGGCCGGCCGAGAGCGGAGAGAACGCGATCCGCGCCATGGTCGCGCGCGGGCCCGAGATGGTCCCGCTGCTGCAGGCGCGTCTCAAGGCGGGGACCGTGCTCGAGCGAGCCGTCGCGGCGCGCGGCCTCTGCCTGCTGGGCGACAAGGCGTCGTTCGAGGCGATCCAGCAGCTGCTCGGGGACTCCCGCCAGCGCGCCCGCTTCGCGCCGCTGCTCGCGTCGCTGCGCGACCTCGACGCCGCGCGCGCGACCGATCTCGCGCTGGTGCTCCTCGAGGCCGACCAGACCGTGCTGCGCAGCGCCGCCGCGGCGCTGCTGCGCGACCACAAGAGCCCCGAGCTCCTCGCCAAGCTGCGCGAGCAGCTGGTCGCGACGAAGAGCGACGCGGTCCGCCTCGACCTCTTCGTCCAGTTGGTGCAGTGGAAGGACCGCGAGCTGCCGGCGCTCGCGCTGGACCATTTCCTCGGCGACGACGGCCACCAGCTCGCGGCCCACGTCGACCAGCTCCTCTCGTTCCAGGAAGACCCGGCGATCCGCGGCGAGCTGATCCGCCTGGCGCAGACCGACCGCGACCGCAAGGGGCTGCACGCGACGCTCGCGCTC
>DASRRB010000214.1:0-17180 GCA_035695985.1 Planctomycetota bacterium
CGCTCGTCGTAGTGCTGGCCGGTGTTCACGAGCTTGACGTCGAAGGCGCAGTTCGAAGCCGGCGAACCCGGCGACGCAGGCCGCGCCTTCAGCGCGTGCAGCACGGGACCCGCCTTCATGAAGTTGGGGCGGGCGCCGACGACGATCGTGACGCGCGGACGCGACGGCACGGCTCAGCGCGCTCCGGCTTCGACGGCCCGCTCGTCGCGCAGCCATTTCACGAAGCGGCGGATGCCTTCCGGCAACGCGACCTTCGGGTCGTAGCCGAGCACGCGCTTCGTCCTCGAGATGTCGGCGCACGTCGCCGGCACGTCGCCCGGCTGGTCGGAGGTCCCCTCGACGCGCGCGGCGACGCCGAGCTCCTTGGCGAGCATGTCGATCAGCTGCGCGAGCGACCAGGTCTGCGACTCGCCGAGGTTGTAGACGCCGTAGCCCTCGTCGTGGTCGACCGCCTTCACGACGCCGTCGAGGATGTCGTCGACGTAGGTGTAGTCGCGCACCGACGAGCCGTCGCCGAAGCGCGGGATCGGCTGGCCGGCCAGCATGAGGCGCGCGAACTTGTGGATCGCCATCTCCGGGCGCTGGCGCGGCCCGTAGACGGTGAAGAAGCGCAGCACCGTGACGCGCATCCCGTGCAGCGCGTGCCACGTGGCGCACAGGAGCTCGGCGGCGCGCTTGGTCGCGGCGTAGGGGGAGATCGGGCGGTCGGCGACGTCCTGCTCGGTGAAGGGCGGCTTGCTGCCGGCGCCGTAGACCGACGACGTGCTGCCGTAGACGAGGCGGCGGCAGCCGGCGGCGGTCATCGCGTCGAGCAGGTTCAGCGTGCCGGTGACGTTGACGTCGACGTAGAGCTGCGGCTTCACGATCGACGGGCGCACGCCTGCCTGCGCCGCGAGGTGCACGACCGCGTCGGGCCGCTCCGCCGCGAGCGCCTGGTGCATGGCGGCCCGGTCGCGCAGGTCGACCTCGAGCAGCTTGAAGCGCGGCGACGCCGACGCCGCGGCGAGGTTCCGCCGCTTGATCGCCGGGTCGTAGAAGGGGTCGAAGTCGTCGAGGCCGGTCACGGCGTCGCCGCGCGCGAGCAGGCGGTCGACGAGCGTCGAGCCGATGAAGCCGGCGGCGCCGGTGACCAGGATGCGACTCATTCCACGCGTCTCGCTCACAGTCGGAGGATGCGCGCCTTGGAGGCGCGCCCCTTGGTCGCGTTGCGCGAGTCGACCACGAGCGGCGCGTGCTCGAGCACGAGGTCGAGGTCGACGGCGCGGTGGTCGGTGACGATCACGGCGCAGTCGAGCCTGCGCAGCATCTCTGCGCCGAGCGCCACCGAGCGCAGCTTCCCCCACCCCACCTCGACCTCGGGAGCGTGCGGGTCGTGGTAGGCGACCTCGGCGCCGCGCTCGTGCAGCTTGGTCGCGATGTCGAAGGCCGGCGACTCGCGCACGTCGGAGACGTCGCGCTTGTAGGCGAAGCCGAGGATCAGCACCTTGGAGCCCTTCACCGCCTTGCCGGTCTCGTTCAGGCCGGCCGCGACTTTGTTCACGATGAACTCAGGCATCGCAGAATTGATCTCTCCGGCGAGTTCAATGAAGCGCGCCTTCGCGTGCAGCGTCCGCATCTTCCACGACAGGTAGAACGGGTCGACCGGGATGCAGTGGCCGCCGAGTCCGGGGCCGGGATAGAAGGGCATGAAGCCGAACGGCTTGGTCGCCGCGGCGTCGATCACCTCCCACACGTCGATCCCGAGCCGCTCGCACAGGAGCGCGACCTCGTTCACGAGGCCGATGTTCACCATGCGGAAGGTGTTCTCGAGGATCTTCACCATCTCCGCGGTGGTGGCGTCGCGCACCGGGACGATCTTCTCGAGCGTGCTGCCGTAGAGGGCGCGCGCCGCCGCGCCGCACTTCTCGGTCACGCCGCCCACGACCTTCGGCGTGTTGCGGACCGTGAAGGCCTTCGAGCCGGGGTCGATGCGCTCGGGCGAGAAGGCGAGGAAGAAGTCCTTCCCGACCTGCAAGCTCTTCTCCTCCCCGCCGGACAGGCGCGGCAGCACCACCTCCATCGTCGTGCCGGGGTAGGTGGTGCTCTCGAGCACGACGAGCTGGCCCGGCTGCAGCCGCTTCTCGATCTCGAGCGTCGCGCTCACGATGAAGCTGATGTCGGGGTCGCCGCTCTTGTTGAGCGGCGTCGGGACGCAGACGACCACGGCGTGCACGCGCGCGAGCTCGCCGAAGTCGGTCGACGTGCGGAACTTCCTGCGGTCGAGCTGCGCGCGCAGCGCCTCGGGCTTCACGTCGTCGACGTGGCTCCGGCCCTTCTGCAGCGCGTCGATCTTCTTCTCGTCGACGTCGAGGCCGACCACCTCGAACCCCTCCTCGGCGAAGGCGAGCGCGAGCGGGAGCCCGACGTAGCCGAGCCCGAGGACGGCGACGCGCGCGTCCTTGCGCTCGATCCGTTCCAGCAGTTCCCGGTGCGTCATGGCCGGCGGCGGTCGTGCCCGGTCACTTCGGGGTCGGGTCGCCGGCGGCGCGCAGCCGGCGCTCGAAGTCGGGCAGCGTGAGCTTCAGCCCCTCCTCGAGGGAGACCTTCGGCTCCCAGCCGAGCTTCGCGCGCGCCTTGGTGATGTCGGGCTGGCGGACCTTGGGGTCGTCGACCGGGAGCGGCCGCTCGACCACCTTGCTCTTCGTGCCGGTCAGCTCGCGCACCTTCTGCGCGAACTCGCGGATCGACATCTCGCGCGGGTTGCCGATGTTGGTCGGCTCGGTCTCCTGGCTCCGCGCGAGGCGGTAGATGCCGTCGACGAGGTCGGAGACGAAGGTGAAGCTGCGCGTCTGCGAGCCGTCGCCGAAGATCGTGATGTCCTTGCCGAGCAGCGCCTGCGTCATGAAGGTCGGCAGCGCGCGCCCGTCGTTCAGCCGCATGCGCGGGCCGTACGTGTTGAAGATGCGGACGATGCGCGTCTGCACGCCGTGGTAGCGGTGGTAGGCCATCGTCATCGCCTCGGCGAAGCGCTTGGCCTCGTCGTAGACGCCGCGCGGGCCGACCGGGTTGACGTTGCCCCAGTACGACTCCTTCTGCGGGTGGACCTGCGGGTCGCCGTAGACCTCGGAGGTCGACGCGAGCAGGAAGACGGCGTTCTTGGCCTTGGCGAGACCCAGTGCCTTGTGCGTGCCGAGCGACCCGACCTTGAGCGTCTGGATCGGGTAGTCGAGGTAGTCCTTGGGGCTGGCCGGCGAGGCGAAGTGGAAGATGAAGTCGACCTTGCCCTCGACGTGGATGTAGTTCGTCACGTCGTACTTCACGAACGAGAACGCCTTGTCCTTGAAGAGCGGCTCGACGTTGCTCACGTCGCCGGTGAGCAGGTTGTCGAGGACGATGACGTCGTGGCCCTCCGCGAGGAGGCGCTCCGCGAGGTGCGACCCGAGGAACCCGGCGCCGCCGGTGATGACCGATCGTGGCATTACTGGTCCCACTCCTTCCGGCGCGGCTCGCCGAGCGGCGCGCGCGCGAGCCTGAGCACCTCCCCCGGCCGCAGCACGACGCGCGCCCCGCAGGCGCGCGCCACCGCCGTCACCGGGCCGTCGCCGTGCACCTCGATCGCGTCGCCGTCGACGCGCAGCCCGATCTCCGGCTGCGCCACGACGACGAGGCGGCCGCGCGCGTCGTCGCCGGTCGCCGCGTCGTGCGTGAGGTTCGGCACGAACGCGGCCGGCTCGGCGAGCACCGGCAGCATCACGCGGTGGCCCGGCTCGAGCGTGAGCAGCGTCGCCCCGAGGTAGGGGCTGCGCAGCACGACGGGGTCGGGGCCGCTGTTGCGGATCTCCAGCGCGCGCAGGTCGAAGTCGTGCAGCGTGACGCGCGCGTTGCGGCCGGCGAGCTCGTTGCCGCCCGGGAGCGCGAGCACCGTGTCGACGTCGCCGCGCCCGAGGAATAGGTAGGCGGAGCGCGACAGCCTCTCGAACTCGACCTGGCGCGGGTTGGCGAGGCCGTCGCTCGTGAAGCGCAGCAGCGCAGGGCCCTCGATCTTGAAGCTCGCGCCGTCGGAGTAGTCGACCAGCGTCACCGCCTTGGGTCCCTGGCGCAGCTCGTCGCCGGGCGCCATCTCGGCGTGCTTGTCCCAGTAGGAGAGGTCGCGCTGCAGGCCGGCGTGGACGACCTGCACGACGTCCGACATGCGCGTCGCGCGGATGACGCGGTCCTGCGGTGCGCGCTCCGCGGCGGCGGCGGCGCGGGCGCCCTTCGCCGGACCCTCGGCGGGAGGGGCGCGGCCGGAGCGCTCGGAAGCGAGGCGCTTCAGGAGCTCCTCGAGTTCCCTGGAGCGCGGCGCCTCCTGCTTCTCGGACTCGGCCGGCGCCGGCGCGTCCTGGGACGCGCGCGCCCCGGCGGCGCCGAGCAGCACGCAAGCTGCGGCCGTCACCACCGAACGCATGCGCTCTCCCCGTAGTTGTCGTCCTGCCGTTCCGACGACCGGGCCGGTGCGAACGTCCCGACCGGTATCGGCCGGGGCTCCCGGCGACCTTTCATCCTGAGCGCCTCGGGACGCCGTCCCGGGCGCGAGGACGGGTCACCTCGGGCCGTCGCCGAGCAGGTGCGTCTCGACGTACTTGGTGTCCATCTTCGCCAGACGGAACGCCTCGCTGCGCAGGATCTCCCGATGCAGCGGAATCGTGGTCTTGACGCCTTCGACCACGAACTCGTCCAGCGCGCGCTGCAGCGTAGCGATCGCCTCGTCGCGCGTCCGCCCGCGGACGATCAGTTTCCCGATCATCGAATCGTAAAAAGACGGGATGCGGTAGCCCGCGTGCGCATGGGTGTCGAGGCGGACGTTGCGCCCTCCCGGCGGGATCCAGGTCGTGATCGTGCCGGGCGAGGGCTTGAAGCCGGCGTCGGGGTCCTCGGCGTTGATCCGGCATTCGATCGCGTGGCCGTCGATCCGGATCTCCTCCTGCCGCCACGGCAGCCGCTCGCCCGCCGCGACGCGGATCTGCGCTTCCACCAGGTCGAGCCCGGTGACCTCTTCCGTGACGGGGTGCTCGACCTGGATGCGCGCGTTCACCTCCATGAAGTAGAAGCGGCCGTTCGCGTCGAGCAGGAACTCGACGGTGCCGGCGTTCACGTAGTTCGCCTGGCGGCAGAGAGCGCGCGCGGCCGTGCCGAGCTGCTCGCGCAGCTCGGGCGTGACGACCGGCGAGGGCGACTCCTCGATCAGCTTCTGGTGGCGGCGCTGCGTGGTGCAGTCGCGCTCGCCGAGGCTGAACACCTGGCCGTGGCCATCGGCGATGAACTGCACCTCGATGTGGCGCGCCTTCTCGATCATCTTCTCGAGGTAGACGCCGCTGTCGCCGAAGGCCGCCTCCGCCTCGTTGCGCGCCGCGAAGTAGCCGTTCACGAGCGAGACGTCGTTGTGGGCCATGCGCATGCCGCGGCCGCCGCCGCCCGCGACCGCCTTGATCATCACGGGGTAGCCGAACTGGCGCGCGACCTCGAGCGCCTCCTTCTCGCTGGTCACCGGGCCTTCGCTGCCGGGGATGGTCGGGACGCCGGCCTTCTTCGCGACGGCCTTCGCCTTCGACTTGTCGCCCATGAGGTCGATCGCCTCGGGCGACGGGCCGATGAAGGTGATGTTGCAGCTGCGGCAGACCTCGGCGAAGTGCGAGTTCTCGGAGAGGAAGCCGTAGCCGGGGTGGATCGCGTCGACGTCGGCGACCTCGGCGGCGCTCACGATGCGCGCGATGTCGAGGTAGCTCTGCGCCGAGCGCGCCGGACCGATGCAGATGGTGTCGTGGGCGAGGCGCAGGTAGCGCGCGCCCTTGTCGGCCTCGGAGTAGACCGCGACGACCTCGACGCCGAGCTGATGGCACGCCCGCATGACGCGCAGCGCGATCTCGCCGCGGTTGGCGATCAGGATGCGTCGGAACATGCGGCGCGGCTCAGCGCTGGATCAGGAACAAGGGCTGGCCGTACTCGACCGCTTCGCCGTTCTCGACCAGGATCTGCAGCACCTTGCCGGGCTTCTCGGCCTTGATCTCGTTCATGACCTTCATCGCTTCGATGATGCAGAGCGTCGAGTCGGCCTTGACCGAGTCGCCCTCCATCACGAACGCCTTCGCCTCGGGCGACGCGGCCCGGTAGAAGGTCCCGACCATCGGCGAGAGGAACGGATCGCCGGCGGACTTCGCCGCCTTGGCGGGCGCCCCGGCCGCGGGCGCGGCGGCGGGGTTCCCGGCCGGCGCGGCGAGCGGGGCGCCGACCGCGTAGGTCGCCGGCCCCGTCTTGCTCATGCGCACCGAGCGGCCGTCCGGCCCGAGCTCGAGCTCGGTCAGGCCGTGGTCGTTCATCAGCGCGATCAGGCGTTCGAGCCGCGCGACCTCCGCGTCGGAGGGCTGCGGCGCCGCCACTGCCTTCGCCGGGCGCACGCCCGCGCGCTTCCTCGCTGCCATTCCCCACCCCTCCGTGAATGTGCCTCGCGGCCCCGGTTCAGACGCGGGAGACGTAGGTGCCGGTCCGCGTGTCGACGCGGATGCGCGTGCCCGACTCGACGAACGAGGGCACGTAGACGATCGCGCCGGTCTCGATCTTGGCCGGCTTGCCGCCGCCGGCGGCCTGCTGGCCGCGGATGTGCGCCTCGGCCTCGACGACGTCGAACTCCATGAAGTCGGGCAGCAGGATGCCGACCACCTCGCCCTCGTAGAGCTTCACGGAGCACTTCGTGTTCTCCTTGAGGAAGCTCTGCATGTGCTCGACCAGCTTCTTGTGGATGTGGTGCTGCTCGAAGCTGGTCGTGTCCATGAAGACGAAGTTCTCGCCCTCGCGGAACAGGTACTCCCACTCCGCCTTCTCGATGATCGCCTGCTCGACCTTCTCCTTGGAGTCGAAGGTCGGCTCGAGGACCTGCCCGGTCCGGACGTTCTTCAGCTTCGAGCGGACGAACGCCGTCCCCTTGCCGGGCTTCACGAACTGGAACTCGATGATGTCCCAGAGCTGACCGTCGTAGACGATCGTGATCCCGTTCTTGAAGTCGTTGCTCGAGATCGTGGCCATGACGGTCCTGCAGGGGGCTCGGGACGGACGGAGGGGGCGCCATTAAGGGGCCCTCCCCCGGGCGTGTCAAGGAACGCCGGAGGCCGCGCGGATCGCGGGGAGCTGCAGTTCCGCGAGCTGCACGGCGGTGAGCGCCGCCCCTTTGCGCAGCTGGTCGCCGGCCAGGAAGAACGCGAACGAACCGGGCTGGTCGCCCGGCCGCAGACGCCCGACGTGGATGCCGTCGATGCCCGCGGCCTGACGCGGCGTCGGCATCACGCCGCGCGCGAGCTCGTCCCGGAGCTCGACGCCGGGCGCGGCGGCGAGCGCGGCGCGGACCGCGGCGAGCGTCGCGCCGGTGTCCCGGAGCTCGACGTACACCGATTCGGAGTGGGCGCGCAGCACCGGCACGCGCACGCAGGTCGCGACGATCGGCAGGTCGGGGCGCGCGAGGACGCGGCGCACCTCGGCCGCGACCTTCTTCTCCTCGCCCGTCGAGCGCGCGGCGGCGTCGTCGCCCGCGTCGATGTCGCCGATGGCGGGGATGCAGTTGAAGGCGAAGGGCGCCGGCGCCGCAGCCGCCGACGGCGGGGCCGGCGGGGCGTGCGCCTCGGCCGGCGCGCCGCCGAGCTCGCGCCGGAGCTCGTCCTTCAGCCGCTCGACCGCGCGCCGGCCCGCGCCGGAGACCGCCTGGTAGGTCGAGACGACCACGCGCGCGAGCCCGAAGGCGCGCTCGAGCGGCGCGAGCGCGAGCACGAGCAGGATCCCGGTGCAGTTGCCGACCGCGGCGACGTGGTGGCGGTCGGTCAGCTCGCGCGCGTTCACCTCGGGCACCACGAGCGGCACGTCGGGGTCGAGCCGGTAGGCGCTCGTGTTGTCGTAGACGCGCACGCGCGAGCCGCGCAGCTGCGGGACGAGCTGGCGCGACACGCTGGCGCCGGCGGAGAGGAACGCGACGTCGCAGGTCTTCAGCAGCTCGACGTCGAGCGGCACGACCGCGATGCGGCGGCCGCGGAACTCGACGAAGCGGCCGGCGCTGCGCTGCGACGCCATCGGCAGCAGCTCGTCGACGGGGAAGCGGCGCTGCTCCATCACGCGCAGCAGCTCCTCCCCCACCGCCCCGGTCGCCCCGACGATCGCCACGCGCAGGCTCATCGCCCGATCTCCTTCTGGCAGTCGGCCACGCCGCCGGCGAGCAGGCGCGCCGCGTGCGCGACCACCGGCAGGACGATTCCGAGGCACTCGACCGCGCCCTTGGGCGAGCCGGGCAGGTTGACGATCAACGCCGCGCCGAGCGTCCCGGCCGTCGCTCGCGAGAGCAGCGCGGTCGGCGTCGCCGCGAAGCTCTTCATGCGCATCGCCTCGCCGAGTCCGGGGATCTCGCGCTCGATCACGGCGCGCGTCGCCTCGACCGTCACGTCGCGCGGCCCCACGCCGGTGCCGCCCGAGGTGAGCACGACCGGATGCGCGCGCGCGAGCTCGCGCAGCGTCGCCTCGATCGCGGCGCGTTCGTCGGGGACGACCCGCACGGCCGCCAGCGCGTGGCCGGCGCCCTCGAGCAGCGGGCGCAGGCGCGCCGCCGTCTCGTCGGCCCGCTCGCCGCTCGCGGCGCGATCGGAACAGACGACCAGCGCGACCGCGAGAGTCGCGCGCGCGGGGACGGGCTCGCTCACGCCGCGCCGCCCCCTTCGCGCACGTAGCGACCCGACTTGCCGCCCGACTTCTCGAGCAGGCGGACCGACGTGATCTCGGCGCTCCGGTCGACCGCCTTCACCATGTCGTAGAGCGCGAGCGCGCCGACCGTCGCCGCGGTGAGCGCCTCCATCTCGACCCCGGTGCGGTCGAGCGCGGCGATCTCCGTCACGACGCTCCACTCGCCGCCGCTGAGCGCGGTGAGTTCGGCGTCGACCTGGGTGAGCTTCAGCGGGTGGCAGAGCGGGAGGAGCTGCGCCGTCTGCTTCGCGGCCTGGATCGCGGCGAAACGCACCATCTCGAAGGCGTCGCCCTTCTTCAGCGTCCCGTCACGGAGCTGGCGGTCCGCGGGCCCGGACATGCGCACGACGGCCTGCGCGCGGGCGCGGCGCTCCGTGACCTCCTTCGCCGAGACGTCGACCATGCGCGCGCGGCCGCGGGCGTCGACGTGCGACAACTTGGGCGGAGGGGAAGATTCCGACGTCATGGGACGAGGGATCTTACGGGGTCGGGCGGCCGGCGCCGACACTGGCGCGTTGCGGGGCACATCGGCTCCTCTAAACTCCCGGGCCGCCCGGTCGTATGCAGCGTCGCCGCTCGAGGCCGGGGCGTCCCGAGGACGATCACTCCCGCAGCCCCGACCTCGCGAACCCCCGATTCGCAACGACTGGAGGCCCTGTGATTCGCAACTGGCTGGCAGCGCTGGCGGTGGCCGGCATTTTCTCGAACGGGTTCGCTGCGGGGGGTGACGACGACGAGCGGATCGACGCGATCCTGGCGCAGGCCGAGAAGCAGGGCGTCACCTCCGTCTACGAGCGCGCCCGCGACCTGCGGCAGCTCGGGACCAAGATCGCCCCCGGCCTCAAGGCGAAGGTCAAGGCCGCCTCCCCGGTCGGGAAGCTGACGCTCGGGCGCGCGCTGATCGAGCTGAGCGAGATCGACGACGCCCGCGACGCCGTGCTCGCCGTCGCGCAGGACGCCAAGGTCGACAGCGAGACGCGCCGCGCCGCGATCCAGATCGTCGGCATCTCCGACTTCGCCGGCGACGACGCCATCGCGAAGTTCCTGCGCTCCGACCTCGAGCACGAGCTCGACCCGAGCCTCAAGCTCGCCGTGGCGAAGTCGCTCTACAAGGTGAGCGCCGCCGACAAGCGCCGCAGCGAAGAAGAGCTGGTCAAGTGGCTCGACAGCGACCGGCAGGATCTGCGGATCCAGGGCGCGCTCGCGCTCGCCGAGATCGGCTCGCTCGAGAAGGCGAAGTCGGTGCTGTCGGAGATCCAGCGCGACCCGACGCCCGAGGGGCGGCTCGCCGCCGCGTGGCTGCAGGTCGACAAGCAGAACCGGATGCTCGACAGCCTCTTGCGTGAACGGGCGCGGCCCAAGTCGACGGGCGCGTTCTCGCCCGACCTCGACCTGCTGCAGGAGGTGCTCGACCTCGGGCTCAGCCGCCACATCAAGGGCAAGGAGTTCGAGCAGCCGGCGATGCGCGAGGAGCTGCTCGAGGCGGCCGCGCGCGGGATGCTCGAGCGGCTCGACCCCCACTCGACCTTCTTCACCAGCGAGCAGCAGGAGCGCTGGAACCTCGACCTGCGCCGCGACTACGGCGGCATCGGCGCCTACGTCGAGCAGCAGGGCGAGGAGAAGATCTTCACGATCACGCGCCCGATCTACAGCGGCCCCGCCTACGAGGCCGGCCTGCGCAGCCGCGACCAGATCCTCAAGGTCGACGGCTGGGACACGACCGGCGTGAACGACATCAACGACATCATCGCGCGGCTGAAGGGCCCGGCCGGCACCAAGGTGACGGTGACGGTGTTCCGGCGCGGCTGGACCGAGACGCGCGACTTCACGCTCGACCGCCAGAAGATCATCATCCCGTCGGTGAGCTCGGAGATGTTCCCGGGCGACATCGGGTACGTCGAGATCACGACGTTCGCGGCGGAGACGGCGGAGGAGACCGCGAAGGCGCTCCGCGACCTCCAGGCCCGCGGGATGAAGGGGCTGGTGGTCGACCTGCGCAACAACACCGGCGGCTTCCTGAACAGCGCGGTCCAGATCGTCGCCCTCTTCTGCGGCCCCAACAAGCTGGTGGTGAAGACCGAGGGCCCGACGCGCGACGACAACAAGGTCTACTTCACGCCGCGCACCGACCCGTGCTTCGACGACAAGGAGCGCCTGCCGATGGCGGTCCTCGTGAACGAGGTGAGCGCGAGCGCCTCGGAGATCACGTCGGGCTGCCTCAAGGACTACGGCCGCGCGACGATCGTCGGCGACCACACCTACGGCAAGGGCTCGGTGCAGACGCCGATGTACGAGCTGGCGTCGCGCCGCGGCGAGCCGTTCACCGACCAGAACAACAACGGCACGTGGGACAAGGGCGAGCCGTTCGTCGACACCAACGGCAACGGCAAGTGGGACATCGGGCCGTTCCTGAAGATCACGACCGGCCGCTACTTCCTCCCCGACGGCACGACGCCCGACCGCGAGTACGACAAGGACGGGCGGCTGCAGACGCAGGAGATCGACGGCAAGAAGTACATCAAGGGCGGCATCCATCCCGACGTGCTCGTCGACCTGCGCGAGCCCGACCTCTGGAAGGAGCACGAGTTCGCCAAGATCCTCGACAAGACCAAGGACAAGCGGCGCGCGACCGTCTTCCACGACTACCTCGACGCCCACTACGAGGCGAACCGCGACAAGATGATCCAGCTCGCGGAGGGCGACGGGCACGAGACGGCGCGCTACCCCGACTTCGACAAGTTCTACGACGCGCTCGACACCAAGCTGTCGAAGGAGGACGTGCGCCTCTACCTGCGGTACTACCTGCGCGAGCGCGTCTGCGACGACCGCCACAAGACGTTCCCCGGCCAGGGGCTCTTCATCTTCGGCGACTACCAGGAGGACAACCAGCTGCAGGCGGCGCTGCGCGCGATCCTCGAGAAGATGGGCAAGAAGCCGAGCGACGTCCCGGAGTACACGTCCTTCGACGCGAAGATCGTCGACGCGGGCGATCGCGCCGCGCCGAAGAGCGAGAAGGGGAATTAGGGGCCGCGAGAGTAGGACTGCGCGCGGCGCCGGGGCTCAGTCGCGGTCGCTGGCGCGCAGCACCGGCCGGTAGCCCTCTTCGAACGCCTCGCGGAAGTCGAAGCCGTTCGCGAAGTCTTCCCGGCGGTCGTGGTCGCCCTGGTTCAGCAGGTCGTTCTCGATCAGCTTGAAGACGATCTCGCCGAAGTCGGTCGTCGAGTAGACGCCCCAGCTCTCGAACACGCAGCGCGCGAGCGGGCCGAACTGCTCGAGTCCGAGGCGCCGGAAGCCCTCGAGCAGCTCCGACACCGTGATGTGGCGCGAGACGGTCGAGCGGCAGGCGGGGTGCTGCAGCACGTAGTCGAGCGCGTCGAAGACGTACTGGTACGCCTCGACGCTGTAGCGCCGGTCCTTCCGGATCAGCTCGTCGATCCGCGCTTCCAGGGAGAGGGCGGCCATCGGATCCTCCGCACCGCCATTTTCGGCCGGCGCCGAAGATTCCTATCGGCGCGAGCGTGCGGAGGCCGGAGCGCAAAAAAGCCATGCCTCCGGGCGATGGGCGCCGGGGTCTCGACCGCTGGTGCAGCCGCCTTCCTGGGCCACGACCGCTGGGGGTCGTGCGCGGGCTCAGCCTTCGAGAGACGGGTCGGACGGACCGTCGTCGAGATCGCCCACTTCGTCGGGATTCGGCGGCGGCGGAGGAGCGCGCGGCGCGTCGCCGCCGGCCGGGCCCTGCGGCGGCCCGCCACCTTGCGGCACGCGTGCCGGCTCGATCCGGCGCGGCCCGCGCGAGTCGCCCTCGCGCCGTTCCGGCGGCGGCGGCGCGGCCCACTGCGGCTTGAGTCCCTGCTCGAGCAGCTCGGAGACGTGGACGATCTTGCGCTCGCCGTTCTCGGCCTGCAGCACGAGCTTCTGCAGCAGCAGGTCGACGTTCACGACCTTGCCGACGCCCGCTTCGACGCGCACCCACGAGTTGCGGCGCGGCAGCGACTTCTGCAGATCGACGTAGACCTGGTCCTCGTACCGCAGGCAGCACTTCAGCTTGCCGCACTGTCCCGCGATCTTGGTCGGGTCGAGCGTCTTCTTCTGCTGCTTCGCCATGCGCATCGCGACCGGCTGAAGGTCGTGCAGGAAGCTGCGGCAGCAGAGCTCGCGTCCGCAGCTCGCCACGTCGCCGGTGAGGCGCGCCTCGTCGCGCGCGCCGATCGGCTTGAGCTCGATGCGCGTCTTGAACTGCGCCGCGAGGTCCTTCACCAGCGAGTTGAACTCGACGCGCCCGTCCGACGCGAAGTGGAGGATCAGCTTCTCGCGGTCGAACAGGTACTCGGCGCCGATGATCTTGAGCGGCAGGCGGTACTCGCGCGCGCGCTGGCGCGCGAAGCGGATCTCCGGCATCACGCCCTGCTTCGTGCGCTCCTTCTCGCGCTTCTGCTCCTCGGCCGTGGCGCGCCGCAGCACGACGCCCTGCGACGTCGCGCAGCTCCCGCAGGCGGCCTCGCCGCAGCCGGACTTTCCCTGGCCGTCGTCGATCGGCGTCGCGAGGACGACGCCGAGCTCCTGGCCGCGCGGCGACCGGACCAGGCAGGCGTCGCCCGCCTTCACCTCGTCGGTCGCCTCGACCGTGAAGAGGCCGCGCAGTCGCTGCGATCCGTAGCGGACGGTGGTGAGTCGGCGCATGCGTCCTTCCGGTTCCGGCTCAGGCCCCGGCCCCGAGCCCTTCGTCGCGCGCGACATCCTCCGTTCCGGGACGGAACAAGGAGAGGAGCGCCGAAGCGGGGTCGACGTTGCCGTCGACGAGATCTCGCGCGCGCGCCAGCCGCCGCAGCGCGCCGAATGCGTCCACCCACTCCGCGCGGTCCGCGAGCGCGGACAGCCGCGCGAGGTGGTCGGAGTTGCGGACTCTATCGGCGGCGCCGGACGCCCTCAACACGACGAGGTCGCGCACCAGCGAGGCGAGCAGCGCGAGCAGTTCGTGCGCGGCCGCGCGCACCTGCGCCGGCTCCGCCTCCTTGGGGAGCGCGGAATGCAGCAGTGCGACGACGCGCGCGAGGTCCTCGCGGCCGCGCGGCGCGGCGAGCAGGCGCACCGCCCCCTCGCGCAGCCGCCCGCAGCGCTCGTCGGAGAGGCGCGCGAGCTGGCCGGGGCAGCCGCGCGCGACCGACAGGGGAACGGCCGGCGCGAGGCCGAGCCGCCGCGCGACCTCGCCGAGCTCGGCGTCGGAAAGGGGCGCGAGCGCGAAGCGCTGGCAGCGCGATCGGATCGTCGCGAGCACCGCGTCGGCGCGCACCGCGGTCAGCACCAGGACGTTCGCGGGCGGCGGCTCCTCGAGCGTCTTCAGCAGCGCGTCCTGCGCCGCCGGCGTCATGCCGTCGGCGCCGCGGATCAGCGCGACGCGGCCGCGCTCGTCGGCGGGCCGCAGCGAGATCTCGCGACCGAGCTGCTGGATCGCGTCGATCGGGATCGCGCGCTTCCCTTCCGGCGGCGCGACCGTGACGAAGCCGGGATGGTTGCCGCGCTTCAGCGCGCCGCACGCGGAGCACTTCCCGCAGCCGCGCCGCTCGGCGCAGAAGAGCTCGGCGACCAGCGCGTGCGCGAGCGTCCGCTTGCCGACGCCGCGCGGGCCGACCAGGAGCAGCGCGTGCGGCAGCGTGCCGCCGCGCAACCGCTCCCCGAGCAGCCGGCGCGCGACCGCGTGGCCGACCAGCGCCGAGAGGCCGAGCGCGCCGTCGGCGGCGCGCGCCGGACCGAATTCGCGCGGCGCCACGGCCGGCGGCGCCCCGCCCGCCTCGTCCTCGACCGCGTCGTCGTCGCCCGTCCCGGCCATCGTCCCGGAGCGTAGCGGTGCGCGTATGATCGCGGGCCCTTTTTCACGGCGGAACCTCCATGGCCCCGACCCTCGCGCCCGTCGTCCACCGTCCCCGCGTCGACCCGACGCCCGCGCAGTTCGAGGCGTGGGCCCCCCACTTCGAGGTGATCGCCGACGTCGTCGACCAGATGATCGACCTCACGCTGAACCACCGGCAGAGCGGCCATCCGGGCGGCAGCCGCAGCAAGGTGCCGGTGCTGGTGAGCACGCTCCTCTCCGGCTTCATGCGCTTCGACATCCGCCACCCGGAGAAGCGCTTCGGCGACCGCTTCATCCTGGTCGCGGGCCACTGCAATCCCGGCGTCTACGCGACGCTCGCCGTCTTCAACGAAGCGCTGCGATTCATGCACGAGAAGACGGGCGACGCGCGCTACGCCCATCCGCTCGGCGAGAAGTTCACGCTGCTGCCGAAGGACCTGCTCGACCTGCGCCGCAACGGCGGGCTCCCCGGCCACGCGGAGATGGAGGGCAAGACCCTCTTCTTCAAGTTCAACACCGGGCCGTCGGGCCACGGCTCGCCGGCGGCGGCGGGCGAGGCGACCGCGCTGCGGCTCGCCGGCGCCGAAGAGGTGCGCGTCTTCGCGCTCGAGGGCGAGGGCGGCATGACCGCGGGCGCGATCCACGAGACCAAGAACAGCGCGTACGGACTCGGGCTCGGCACGCTCTGGTACCTCGTCGACTGGAACGACCACGGCATCGACCCGCACGCGGTCAGCTCGGTGGTGAAGGGCACGCCGAAGGAGTGGTTCGAGTCGTACGGCTGGAACGTCGAGGGGACACTGCACGGCCACGACTTCCACGCGATCGGGCAGGCGATCACGCGCCTCGCCGCGCGCGCCCAGCGGACGACGCCGAACATGCTCTGGGTCAAGACGCGCAAGGGGCGCGGCTACGGCGTGGTCGACTACAAGTCGCACGGCAGCCCGCACGCGAAGAACAGCGCGCTCTTCTGGGAGACCAAGAAGGCGTTCGCGAAGCGGCGCGGCGTCGAGTTCGTCGGCGTCGACGCGGCCGCGCCCGAGGATTCCAAGGCGTTCCGCGAGCAGACCTGGACCAACATGAACCGCGCGCTCGACGCGCTGCGCGTGCAGCGGCCCGACGTGCTCGAGTTCCTCGCCAACCGCCTCGTCGAGGTCGCCGAGTCGGTGCCCGACGAGCTGCCGAAGTTCAAGGTGCGCCCCGACGTCGACCCGGCGCGCGATCCGCGGATCCTCGACGTCGCGAAGCTCCCCGCCGACCTCTTCGCGGCGCCCGGCACCAAGGCGCCCAACCGCGCCGGCTTCTCCAAGTTCGCCGGCTACGTCAACGCGCTCAGCCAGGAGACGGCCGGCCGGCCGCTCTTCATCGCCTGCAGCGCCGACCTCGCCGAGTCGACCAACATCGCCGGCTTCGCGCTGGGCTACGGCGCGTTCAAGGGCCACGGCTGGTACCAGCGCGAAACCAACCTCGACGGCGCGCTGCTGCCGCAGGAGATCACGGAGTTCACGAACTCGGGCATCGCGGTGGGGATCGCCTGCACCAACTTCTCGCCGCGCCCCTTCGAGGAGTTCCGCGGCTACTTCGGCGCCTGCTCGACCTACGGCTCGTTCAGCTACCTCAAGTACGGCCTGATGCGACTCTTCTCGCAGCTCGCGCAGGACAGCCAGATCAAGGTCGGGCGCGTGCTCTGGGTCGCCGGCCACTCCGGACCCGAGACGGCCGAGGACTCGCGCACCCACTTCGGCATCTTCGCGCCGGGAGTCACGCAGCTCTTCCCGCGCGGCCGCGTGATCAACCTCCATCCGTGGGAGCACAACGACGTCGCGCCGTGCCTCGCCGCGGCGCTCTCGACCGACGTCCCGGTGATCGCGCTCCATCTCACGCGCCCGCCGGTGAACGTCCCCGACCGCGCAAAGCTCGGCATGGACGACTTCCGCCTCGCGGCGAAGGGGCTCTACGTCGGGAAGGAGTTCGACCCGGCGCGGCCGAAGCAGGGCACGCTGATCTGCCAGGGCACGAGCGTCGTCGACTCGATGATGAAGTTGCTGCCCGAGCTGAAGGAGAAGGGCCCCAACGTCCGCGTCCTGATCGTCAGCAGCCACGAGCTCTTCCGCATGCAGCCGCAGGAGTACCAGGAGAAGCTGCTGCCGTGGAAGGAGTGGCAGGACTCGACCGTGATCTCGTCGGCGGGCCGGCGGGTGATGGGCGAATGGTTCGGGAACAAGGTGGCGGAGGAGTACGCGCTCACCCCCGACTGGGACGACCGCTGGCGCACCGGCGGCTCGGTCGACGAGATCCTGAAGGAGGCGCACCTCGACCCCGCCTCGCTGCGCGACGGGATCGCGCGCTTCGTCGCCGACCGCGAGAAACGCCTCGCGCGCGTGCGCGACGTCTGAGAACTGGAGCGGACGTCGAGGGCGGGGGAGAAGAGGGCGCGGGGAGAAGGGGGCGTGGTTGGGCGCGCGACGGGCGGGGGCGGGTCGAGGGGCGGAGGGGAAGAAGGTCGAGGGACGGGACACGCTCGCCCCAGACCCAAGATGGACGGGGGGCTCGCTGCATTCGGCGCATTCGGAGCACGACTCGACGATGCACGGTGGTCGAC
>DASRRB010000215.1:0-10309 GCA_035695985.1 Planctomycetota bacterium
GAACTTGCGCATGGCCGGCACTCCGGAAGGACGCGATCCGATCCGAGACGCGCCGGTGCTCCGACGCTCGAGCCGGGTCGGAGGATCCATCCTTCGTTGCAGGCTCTAGGCCGGCACACCGTCAGAATCTGAGCCTCCCGCCTTGCCCCCGATTTTGCCCCTGGTGCAGCGTCCTCTCCCGAAGGCGCCTTGCACCGCGTTGCAGCTCGAACCCGAATTCTCGAATCGCGAAACGGACGCAGAAGACTGCGTCGGCGCTAGGGTTTCGAGTGGCACGCCCGGGAGGACTCGAACCTCCGACCTGCGGTTTAGAAAACCGCTGCTCTAGCCGGCTGAGCTACGGGCGCGTCGAGCGACGGGTCGCACTCTCACGTCGCGGTCGAGCGCGGTCAAGTTCGGCGCGCTGCGACCGCGTCCGCTTCCTGGATGGCGCTTCCGGGGGGTGCTAACGTTTCGCGCCCTTCGTTCGATTGGCAACCTGGTTCGGGACGCGGCGCGGAGCAGCTTCATGAGGATCCTCCTGGTCGGCTCCGGCGGGCGCGAGCACGCGCTCGCGGAGGCGATCCGCCGCTCGCCGCGGACCACGGAGCTCTTCGTCGCTCCGGGCAGCGACGCGCTCGCGGTGCTCGGGACGTGCGTCGACCTCGCGGCCGACGACGTCGAGGGGATCACGCGCTTCGCGCGCGAGACGAAGATCGACCTCGCGGTGATCGGGCCGGAGATGCCGCTGGTGAAGGGGGTCGCCGACCTGCTCGAGGCGGCCGGCGTGAAGGTCTTCGGGCCGAAGAAGGCGGCGTCGCAGCTCGAGGGGAGCAAGGTCTTCACCAAGAACCTGCTGCGCAAATACCACATCCCGACCGCTGAATTCCGCGTCTTCACCGAGGCGCACCTCGCCGAGATCTACGTCACCGAGCAGGTCACGACCTACCCGATCGTCGTCAAGGCCGACGGACTGGCGGCGGGCAAGGGCGTGGTCGTCGCGCAGGACGCGGCCGAGGCGAGGGACGCGGTCGAGCGCATGATGCGGCGCCTCGAATTCGGCGAAGCGGGCAAGCGCGTGGTGGTCGAGGAGTGCCTGGTCGGCGAGGAGATCTCGGTCCTCGCGGTCACCGACGGCAAGACCTTCTGCACGCTCGAGCCGGCGCGCGACCACAAGCGCGTCTTCGACGGCGACGCGGGGCCGAACACGGGCGGCATGGGGGCGTTCTGCCCGTCGCCGCTCTGGACCCCGGCGCTCGAGGCGGAGATCGAGTCGCGCGTGCTGGTGCCGACGCTGCACGCGCTCAACCGCGAGAAGCTCGAGTACCGCGGGCTCCTCTACGCCGGGATCATGCTCACGGGGGAGGGGCCGAAGGTCCTCGAGTACAACTGCCGCTTCGGCGATCCCGAGACGCAGGTGATCCTGCCGCGCCTCACGACCGACTTCGTCGAGCTCGCGCTGCGGACCGCGGAGGGGAAGCTCGAGGAGCTCCCGGAGCTGCAGTTCGCGCCCGAGGTCGCGCTCACCGTCGTGCTCGCGTCGGGCGGCTACCCCGGCCCCTTCAAGAAGGGGCTGCGCATCCGCGGCCTCGAGGAGGCGGCGGCGGTGCCGGGCGTGCGGCTGCATCACGCCGGGACGCGGCGCGAAGGTGAACAGTGGTTCACGAACGGCGGGCGCGTGCTGGGAGTGACCGCGCTCGGCGGGTCCCTCGAAGAGGCGCGCCATCGCGCCTACCAGGCGGCCGGACGCATCGAGTGGGAGGGGCTGCACTACCGGCGCGACGTCGGCGTTCTGCGCACCGTCTAGCCCCTGCACGTGACCGCTTGCGGTGCACGACCCGTCCGACGTAGAAAGTCGCCATCGGGCCACCCTCCGCTTGATTGGGACTCCACCAGGACGTTCCCGCGGCCCACCGCGAGCCATCAATCGCGGCGCGCTGGGTGGCCCGTCATCGTTGACGCGGATTCGTCCAGTCGCCGCTCGCCCGTCGCCACACCACCGCTCCCGCCTCTACTATGGTCGGGACGGGGACTCGAAGGGGGTTGGACGTGACCGACTCTTCGGAAATCGCGACGGGCAAGGCGACGACGACGAGGAGCGCTGCCGCGAGCGCGCGCCGTCTCGCGCAGGAGCCGGCCTTCGAGCGCGTCGAGCGCGAGTTCGAGGCGTTCATCCGCAAGAAGGGGCTGAAGCTCACGTCGCAGCGCCGGCGGATCCTGAAGCGCATCTTCTCGACCCACCGCCACTTCACCGCCGAGGAGGCGCACGACTGGTTCCGCAAGGGACGCGACGACGTCTCGCGCGCGACGGTCTACCGCACGCTCTCGCTGCTGGTGGAGGGCGGACTGCTCGACCAGCTCGACCTCGGCGACGACAAGAAGCGCTACGAGCACCTGCTCGGCCGCGCCCACCACGACCACCTGCTCTGCACGAAATGCGGCAGGGTGATCGAGTTCCAGGAGCCGCGCATCGAGACGCTGCAGGACGAGGTCGCCGCGGCCAACGGCTTCAGCATCACCTCGCACTCGCTGCGGCTCTTCGGTTCGTGCCGCGAGTGCAGCGCGGCCGAGGCCGCGGCGGGCGCCGCCGGGCGCTGAGCGGATCCCGCGTCAGCGCGTGAAGCCGAAGCGCTGCGCCTCGGGCGCGAGCGCCGGCACCCGCAGGAGGAAGCGCAGCACCTGGAGCTGGCGCGGCGTCGCGCGCCGCCACGCCTCGGTGCCGCTCTCCGTCTCGAGGGCGGCGAGCCGCCGCGCGGCGTCCTCGATGCGGTTGCGCTGCGCGTCGACGCACGCCTCGAGCAGCTCCTCGAGCGCGGCCGGCGCCGGCGCGTAGCGCCGCGCGATCCGCAGGTTCTCGCGCGCCTCCTCGCTGCGGTTCTCGGAGAGCGCGACGACCGCGTACGAGAGCTGCGCGCGCCGCTGCGCGCGCGCGAAGCCGTCGGAGTCGTCGAGCGACTGCATGGCGAGCGCGAGCTCGCGGGCGAGCTCGCCGTCGTCGGGCGCCCGCTCGCTCAGGAGGTCGAGGATCTGCGCCGCGTCGCGCGTGCGCCCCGCGGCGCGGAGCTTCTGCGCGAGCTCGCGCAGCGGCGCGACCGCGGCGTCGCCCTCGACGTCGAGGCGCGCGCGCGCCGCGGCGTCGGGGCGGCCGCTCGCGATCAGGAGCTGCGCGAGCGCCGGCGCGACCGCGCCGCGCCACGGCTCGAGGCGGTGCGCGCGCTCGAGCTCGGCGCGCGCGCCCTTCTCGTCGCCGCCGCGCACGCGCACCTCCGCCAGCGAGAGGCGCGCGGCGACGTGGTCGGGGAGCAGCGCGAGCGCGCGCCGCAGGCAGTCGCGCGCGCGCGCGAGGAACTCGTCGCCGCCGTCGGGCGAGAGGGCCGCCGCCTCGATCTCCTTGCGGGCCACCGAGTAGTTGCGGTCGAAGTTGAGCGAGTCGGTCGCCGCGGCCTCCGCGATCGCCGCGAGGTCGGTGCGGTCGAGCGTGTTGTCGCGCGCCGCCGCCCACTCGACGCGCTCGGCGCGCAGCGTCGCCTGCGCGTAGCCGATCCCCGCGACGACCAGCAGCGCCGTGACGGGAAGGCGCAGGAGGGTCCGCGGCACGCGCGGCTCCGCGCCGTCCTCGCCGGCGAGCGAGAGGCCGACCAGCAGCGCGCCGAGCAGCAGCGTCGGGGGGTCGTAGAGCGTCGACCAGAACAGCCCGCTCACGGCCCACGCGGCGAGCGCGCCGAGGAGCCCGGCGCGCAGCCGCCCGTCGTCGTCCCTGGCAGCCCCACGTGCGGCGAGCAGCGCGCGCCCGGTCGAGAGCAGCGCGAGCAGGAAGACGAGCAGCCCGGCCGCGCCCCCTTCGGCGAGCTGGCGCAGCGGCTCGCAGTGGGGGTGGTCGACGTCGGAGGCGTAGCCGCCGCGCGTCGGCGTCCGCGCCTCGCGCTCCGGGCGGTGCTCGAAGTAGGCGTCGCGGAAGCCGCCGGGCCCGACGCCGAGCAGGAGGTGGTGCGACGCGAGCGCCGCCGTCCCGCGCGCGACGTCGAGACGGACGACGTTCGAGGTGCGCTCGAGGCCGAGCCCGAGCGGCTTCGAGGCGAGCTCGGGCGCGGAGGCGGCCGACTGCTGCGCGGTGAAGCCGAGCGCGAGTCCGGCCGCCAGCGTGACCGCGGCGAGTCCGAGCGGGGCGCCCGCGCGGCGGCGTGCGACGAGGACCACGGCGACGCCGGCCGCCGCCGCGATCCAGCCGCCGCGCGCGCGCGCGACCAGCAGCGCGCCGCCGATCACCACGGCCGCCGCCGCGGCGAGCCAGCGCGCCCCGCCGCGCGCCGTCGTGCGCGCGAGCGCCAGCGGCAGGAGCGGCGCGAGGAAGGCGGCGCACGCGTTGGTGTTGCCGAAGGTCCCGACCGCCGCGCGCTTCGTCGCCGCCCCGTAGACGAGGTCGACGCCGAACGGCTGCGCGAGCGCGACCGCCGCCGCGGCCGCCGCGACGACGAGCAGTGCGGAGGCGATGCGCGGCCCCTGCGGCCACGCGCTCTCCCGCACCGCCGCCGCCACGACCACGAAGAGGACCGCGAGCAGGAGCTCGCGCACCGTCGCAGCGCCGCGCGCGTCGAAGCCGGTCGAGAAGATCGCGACGGCCGCCGACGCCGCGAGCAGCGCGAGCCAGAGCGACCACGCGCGCAGCGCCCCGCCGAGCGCGCGCTCGAGCGCGCGCTGCGCCGGCGGGAGGAGCAGAATCAGGGAGCCGGCGAGCAGCGCGACCGCGGCCTTGAAGGCGTGGAGGTCGTAGGCGACCGGCTGCGTCGCGAAGGCGACGGCCGCCAGCGCGAGCGCGAACCCGAGCGCACTCACGACGGCGTCGGCTCCGCCGGGCCCTCGAGCAGCGCGTCGAGGAAGCGCTCCGGGTCGAACGCCTCGAGGTCGTCCTGCTTCTCGCCGGTGCCGACGAAGCGGACCGGGATGCCGAGGCGGTCGCGGATCGAGACGACCGCGCCGCCGCGCGCCGTGCCGTCGAGCTTCGCCAGCACGACGCCGGTGAGCGGGACGACCTGCGTGAAGACCTCGGCCTGGCGGATCGCGTTCTGGCCGGTCGTGCCGTCGAGCACGAGCAGCGTCTCGTGCGGCGCGCCGGGGATCTTCTTGTCGAGGACGCGCCGCACCTTGCCGAGCTCGGCCATCAGGTCGTCCCGCGTGTGGAGGCGCCCGGCCGTGTCGACGACAAGCACGTCGATCTGTTGTGCGACCGCGAGCACGGCGGCGTCGAAGGCGACGGCGGCCGGGTCGGCACCCGCCTCCTTCTTCACGAGCGGCACGTCGATCCGCTTCGCCCACGTCGCGAGCTGTTCAACGGCGGCAGCGCGGAACGTATCGCACGCCGCGACCATCACGCTCCGGCCGCCCACCTTGAGCAGTCGCGCGAGCTTCGCGACCGAGGTCGTCTTGCCCGAGCCGTTCACGCCGACCACCAGCACGACGGTCGGGCCGCTCGCGGCGAGGCGCAGCTCGGGCTCCACCGCGCCGAGCTTCGCGCGGAGCAGCGCGCGCAGCCGCGCGTGCACGTCGCCGGTCGTCTTGAGCTTGCGCTCGCGGTACTCGGCGCGCAGCGTCTCGAGCACCGCGAGCCCGGTCGGACCGAGGTCCCCGGAGTAGAGGACCGCCTCGAGGTCGGCGAGGAACTTCTCGTCGAGCTCGCGCGAAACGCCGAACAGGCGGCCGAGGCCGTCGGCGAGCTTCGCCCGCGTGTTGCGCAGCGTCTCCCGGAGACGGGCGAAGATCACGGCGTCGCCGCTTCCGCGGGCGGACTCTCCTCTTCCTCCTCCTCGTGATCGGCGGGCGGCCGCACCGGCTCGGCGGCGAACGGGCGGCGCGCCTTCACCTGGTCGAGGATGCCGTTCACGAACGCGCCCGATTGGGCGGTCGAGTAGCGCTTGCCGAGCTCGATCGCCTCGTTCAGCGCGACGCCGATCGGGATCTCGGGGCAGTGCAGCAGCTCGAAGCTCGCGAGGCGCAGGATGTTGCGGTCGACGGGGGGCATGCGGTCGAGCGACCAGTTCTGGGCGACGCGGACGATGCCGGCGTCGAGCTCCGCCTGGTGCTTGACGACGCCGTGCACGAGCTCGGTGGCGAAGCGGCTCGCGAGGCGCGAGGCGCCCGAGTCGCGCAGGAAGTCGTCGAGGTCGTCGAGGATCTCGGAGCCGCGCACGTCGAGGGAGTAGAGGAACTGGAGCGCGAGCTCGCGGGCGCGGGTGCGGCGGCGCATCGCTCAGCTCCCCGCGCTCTGCGCGGCGCGGCCGGAGAGCCGGCGCTTCAAGAGCGCCATCTCGAGCGCGGCGAGCGCGGCGTGACCGCCGCGATTGCCGTCGCCCTTGCCGCTGCGGGCGAGCGCCTGCTCGAGCTTCTCGCAGGTGAGGACGCCGAACGCGACCGGGACGCCGGTCTCCTCCGCCGCCCGCGCGATCGTGTCGGCGGCGATCCGGCAGACGTGGTCGTAGTGGTCGGTCTCGCCGCGGATCACCGCGCCGAGGCAGACGACCGCGTCGACGCCGAGCTTCCCGGCCGCGAGGCGCGCGGCGAAGGCGAGCTCGACCGCGCCCGGCACCTCGAGCAGCGAGACGTCGCCGTCGGCGACGCCGCTCGCGCGCAGCGCCTCGAGCGCGCCCTCGAGGAGGCGCGCCGTGACGGCGTCGTTGAAGCGGCTGCGCACGACCGCGACCCGAAGGCCGCGTCCGTCGCACGGGGCGGGATGCGTGGTTGCCGTTACCATTGGAACCTGGAGATTCTTCAAAGCGTGGCCGGCCTTGCCAAGAGAATCATCGCGCGCACCGCGGCGTGGCTCCCGCTTTTCGCCGCGATCGCGTCCGCCACCGCGTGTCCCGCGCCGCCCGAAGGCGACGCTCCCGCGCCCCGCGCCGCCCGCCCCGACGTCGTGGTCGTGGTGATCGACACGCTGCGGCGCGACCACCTGAGCGCGTACGGCTACGGGAAGCCGACCAGCCCGCGCCTCGCCGAGCTCGCGAAGTCGTCGGTCGTCTTCGAGCGCGCGACGGCTGCGAGCTCCTGGACCGAGCCGTCGACGGCGAGCCTGCTCACCGGCCTCTACCCGCCGCGCCACGGCGCCCACGAGTACGCGCGCGTGCCGGCGTCGGCGACGCTGCTGGCCGAGGTGCTGCACGCGGCCGGCTGGCGCACCGGCGGCGTCTCGGGGAACCCCAACGCGTCGCCGCAGTTCGGCTTCGACCAGGGGTTCGACTCGTTCGACTTCTCCGGCAACGAGGAGGCGCGCGAGTACCCCGACGTCGCCGAGCTGGTCGGGAAGGCGCGCGTGTTCCTGCGGGACGCGCGTGCGAAGGATCCGGCGGCGCCGCGCTTCTGCTACCTCCACGTGATGAACGTCCACGGGCCCTACCGCGCGCCGCCGGAGCAGCGCGAGCGCTTCCTCGAGAAGCCCTTCGAGGAGTTCCCGTTCCAGAACGAGATCTGGAAGGCGATCCTGAGAAAGGGCCAGGTCGAGCGCCGCAAGGACGTGACGCCGGCGAAGCTGCACGACCTCACGGCGCGCTACGACGGCGCGATCGCGTACACCGATTCGGTGATCGGCGGCTTCCTCGACGAGCTGCTCGCGGGCGACGGCGGGAAGAACACGCTCGTCGTCGTCACCGCCGACCACGGCGAGGAGCTCTTCGACCACGGCGGCTTCGGTCACGGCTTCACGCTCCATCGGGAGGTGGTCGACGTCCCGCTCCTGATCCGGCTTCCCGGCGGCGAGGGCGGCGGGGCGCGCGTCGCCGAGCCGGTGAGCCTCGTCGACGTCGCGCCGACGCTGCTCGACCGCCTCGGGCTCCTCGCCGCGCAGCCCGACGGGCGGTTCGGCGACGGCGTCTCGCTCGCGCCGCTGCTGCGCGGCGGGAAGATCGAGCGCGACGCGCCGATCGTCGCGCAGCTCGAGCGCGGCAAGCAGGGCAAGGCGTTCCTGCTCGAGCAGTGGCCGCTGCGCCTGATCCTCACCGAGCGCGACTACGCCGGGCGCGAGGACGTGCTCGAGCTCTTCGACCTCGAGAAGGACCCCGACGAGCGGCACGACCTGCTCGCCGGCGACGCGGTACGCGCGGCCGAGCTGCGCCGCAAGCTCGCGGCGCGCCGCTCCCAGCTCGAGTCGGCCGCGCTCCCGACCACGACCGAGGAGCTCGACGAGGCGACGCGCCGCAAGATGGAGGCGCTCGGGTACGGCAGCGAGAAGGGCGGCGGACGCTGACGCCGCCGTACGCGGCGCTCCGCGGGATCCGGTCCGGCCTTGACTCCCGGCGCCGTGCCCCGAAACTGTCGCGCTCGGCACGACCGGTCCGGTCACCGCGCCCGTAGCTCAGCTGGATAGAGCGTCGCCCTCCGAAGGCGAAGGCCAGAGGTTCGAATCCTCTCGGGCGCACCATCGAACTCCCGCCGAGCCACCCAGGAGTACGACCATGAGATTGATTCCCTGCGTCGGCGCGCTGGCAGCAGTGCACGGCTTCGTCCTCGTCGCGCTCGCCTCTGGGCAGACGAGGCGCTCCGAGCTCGGCCCCGACGTCACGCCGACGCGGCGCCCCGGTCCCACGGTGCCGGCGAAGTTCACGCCGCCCTCGCCCCCGGACGGGAGCGACCAGAACGCGACCGGCGGACTCGCCGGCGAGCAGGCGGAGACGGCGGTCGCCGTGAATCCGCTCGACCCGGACAACATCGTCGGCGTCGCCAACGACTGGAGCACGGGCAACGTGCTCACCGGCTTCTTCACGACGCTGGACGGCGGGCAGACCTGGAGCGCGGGCGACCTGCCGCTCGAGCCGGGCTTCTCGTTCTCGGGCGACCCCGAGGTGGTCTTCTGCGTCGACGGGACGCCGGTGATCATCTGCCTGCAGTACTACGGCGCCGGCGGGAGCGGCATCTACGCCTACCGCTCGCTCGACCACGGCATCACCTGGCAGACCGGCGTGCGGGCCGACCTCAACGGCTCCAACGACAAGGTGCAGGCGGCCTGCGACTACAGCAGCGGTCCGCACCACGGACAGATCTGCGCGGCGTGGGACCGCTTCTTCACGGGCCAGGGCGACAACGTCTACATCTCGACCTCGGACGACGGGGGGCAGACCTTCACCACGTCGAAGCGCATCGACGACGCGAACGCCTCCGCGATCGCCCCCGACGTCGCCTACGGCGCGAACAGCGAGCTCTGGGTCATGTGGGCCGACCGCGGCCGGTTCGACGTCATGATCGACCACTCGAGCGACGGCGGAGCGACCTGGGGGACGGACATCTTCATCGCCAACTACAACCCGGTCCCCTCGCCGATCCCGGGCTCGTTCTTCCGCATGTTCGACATTTTCTCGGTCGCCGCCGACTGGACGAACGGTCCCTTCGCGGGCTCGGTGTACGTCACGTGGCACACCTGGAAGGGGACGGCGCCCAAGAACGCGAACATCCGCTGCGCCTCGAGCCCGGACGGCGGCGTGACCTGGAACTACAAGGTCGTCAACGCCGGCGACACGACCAACTCCGACCAGGTGATGCCGCACGCGGTGGTCGACGCCAAGGGGACGCTCGACGTCGACTACTACGACCGGCGCCTCGACCCGAACAACTACCTGCTCTGGACCTGGGTGGCGCGCTCGTCCGACGGCGGCGCGACCTTCAAGGAGTACCGCGTCTCCGACGCCGGGTGGGACCACGCCGCGACCGAGAACGCCGGCTACATCGGCGACTACATCGGCATCGACGCGTCGGCGCACGAGGTGCGCCCCTTCTGGACCGACGGGACGACCGGCACTCAGGACGTCGTCTGTGACGCGGTGAACCTCGACTTCTTCTCCGACGTCGCGACCCTCTCCGCCGCGACCGGCGGCGTCGCCGCGTTCACGGTCGACGTCGGCCCCAACCTCGGCGGCTTGGACTACTGGGTCCTCGGCAGCCTCGCGACGACGCCGGGGCTCACTTTCGGGAACGGCGTCCACCTGCCGCTCGACTGGGACCCGCTGTTCCTGATCACGCTGCAGTTCGCGAACTCGCCGACCTTCGTGAACACGCGCGGGACGCTCGACGCCACCGGCGGCGCCGCCGCGAGCATGGACACGGGCGGGCCGTTCAGCCCGTCGCTCGCCGGCGTCGACCTCTTCTTCTCGACGCTCGTGCTGCAGCCGACGCCCGCCTTCGCGACGAATCCGACGAAGGTCACGCTCGTGCCGTGACGAGACGCGCGCGTCGCCCCGTTGCCGCGCGCGCGCGACCCCGCCGCGCGCCGGACTCGCTGCCGCGCGCGGTCGTCGCCGACGCCGACGGGAACGTCGTCGACCGCGACGACGCGGGCGCCGCCATGCGCAGC
>DASRRB010000216.1:0-8874 GCA_035695985.1 Planctomycetota bacterium
GAGCTCGACGTACGCGAAGAGGTATCCCGCGATCAGCGGACCCATGAAGAACGCGCGGCCGAGCAGCCACGTCAGCGCGCCGAACATGACTGCGCCGAAGATCACCTGCACGCGCGCCGCGCCCATGAACGGGTAGCGCAGCGCATCGAGCAGCTCCGCGCCGAAGTCGTGCGTCGACGCCGGCGGCACCTCGACCGCGAGCGCCTCGCACCGCCCGCCGCACGCGCAGCGTCGCCAGGCGACCCCGCGCTCGTCGCCGATCGCGACGCACATCCGGCACCAGTGCGCGCCGCACAACTGGCAGCGCAGCGTCGCGTCGACGTCCACGTGGCGCGCGCAGCGGACGAGCGTCTGGGGCGGCGGCGTCTCCATCGACCAGCCGGCGGGTGGGGCGGCCGTCGGCTCGTTCTTCGTCGGCGCGCTCTTCGGCGGCGCGATGTCGGACGGTTGCGTCACGGCCCGATGTCCTTGCGGGGACCTCCGGTCCCTCGTCGGCAGGATCGGGGCGCCGCTTGACCGGCGCCCGGGGCGCGCGCGATTGACCCGTGACGCGCGGCGGCGGCCTCCGGTAATGCGGAGGCCGACCATGGACTCGACGCCGACGCCCCTCGATCCCGAACTGCTGCTCGCGCACGCGGGTTTCGTGCGGTCGGTCGCGCGCTCGCTGCTCCGCGACGGCAGCGCGGTCGACGACGTCGTGCAGCAGACGTGGCTCACCGCGCTCGAGAGGCCGCCGCGCGACGCCGGCGCGCTGCGACGCTGGCTCGCGCGCGTCGTGCGCAGCGTCGCCCGCGAGTCGCGCCGCGCCGACGAGCGCCGCGCCCGGCGGGAGATCGCGAGCGCGCCGAGCGAGGTCGATCCGGACGATCCCGCGCGGCTGGTCGAGCGGCTGGCGCGGATGCGCGCGCTGACCGACGCCGTCCTCGCGCTGCCGCCGCCGTACCGCGACGCCATCGTGCGCCGCCACCTCGAGGAGCTCACGCCCGCCGAGATCGCGCGCCGCCACGGCGTGCCGGTCGCGACGATCGAGACGCGGCTCAAGCGGGCGCGCAAGCAACTGCGCGAGCGGTTGGAGACGTCGTACGGGATCGGCCGCGACGCGCTCGCGCTGCTCGTCACGGGAGTGAAGGCGGGCGCGACGTGGAAGGCGGCGACGCTGGCCGCGGCGGCGACGGTGTTGCTGGCCGGGGCTGCGACGTGGCGCGTCGTGGCGGCGGTGCGAGGAACGGAGACGGCAGCGGTCGCGAGCGAGGGACTCGGTGCACCCGACCACGCGACGTCGACCGGCGCCGCGCCGCGCGACACCGGCGGCGATCCGCTGGTCGCGAACGTGCGCGAGATCGAGCCGCGCCTCGAATGGCCCGACGAGGCGAGCCTGCGCCGGCTCGAGCGTCACGGCCGCGCGCTGTTCGGCGGGATCGTCTTCGCGCCGGACGGGACGCCGTGCGTGGGTGCCGAAATCCGGTGCGACGGCAGCCTCGTGACGACGACCGACGATCGCGGCGCCTGGCGCGCGGAGATCGCGGTCGATCCGCCGGAGGGCTTCAACGCCAAGTCGACGTTCCAGGGCGGATGGCAGGGCGAGATGAAGCGCCTGCTGCTCGCGCACAAGGAGGCGGTCGGGGTCGCGGTGGAGGAGGTCGCGGTCCCGAGCCGCCGGATCGACCTGCGCCTCGACCCGGGCCATGCGTTCTCGGGGAAGGTCGTCGGGTACGAGGACGGGCGCGCGATCGGCGACGTCGCGCTCGAGGCGCGGCTCGACTTCCGGCGCGACCAGTGGCACCCGTCGGCTCTGGTGCTGAAGGGGCGGGCCGACGCGCACGGCGCCTTCACCTTCGCGAACGTCCCGAGCAGCTCGCTCTGGCTCTCCGGCCGCGCCGACGGCCACGACTCGAACGGCTTCTTCGGCTTCGACTTCACGCACGAGCGCGACTTCGCGGTCAAGCTCTGGCTCCTGCGCCTGATCACGCTTCGCGGACAGTTCGCGCCGTGGCCGTGTCCCGGCATCGCAGCGGAGGGCGCGCACGTCGTCGGCCTGGCCCGCTCGCCGCACGACGGCATCACCGGCACGTCGCCCTCGATCTCGGCGGAGGTCGCGGCGGACGGACGGTTCGAGCTCTCGCTCCCGTCGTGCAGCGCGTGCAGCATTTCGCTCGTCTGCGGCGACCAGACGTCGTGGGAGGAGAAGGTCGACACGAGCGAGGCCGAACGGGAGTGGGACGTCGGCGTCGTCGAGCTCTCCGCGCCGCCGATCGTGTGCGGCCGCGTCGAGATGCCCGAGGAGCTCGACCGGAGCTTCGTCAGGTGCACGCTGCTCTCGGCGGACTATTCCCGGGAGTTCCCGGCGATCTTCACGCGGGGCGGATCGTTCCGGGCGGAGCTCCCGTCGGGGACGAGGTGGGCGGGACTCGATGTCGATTTCGGCCAGATCGCACAAACCAACGTCTACGACGTCACGAACCTCACCGAGGCCGAGCGCGCGGTCGGCGACTTGATCCTCGAACCGGGAATCGTGCGCGACGTCGGGCTCGTCGCGCCGCGGGTCACGTTTGTGTACGGATCGATCCGCGACGAACGCGGGGATCCGCTCGCCGGCGCGGTCGTGCGCATCCGGGCCACGGTCACCTCCTTGGACTTCGGGTGTGACATCACGATCGACGACGTCGGAACCGCGAACGCAGGGAGCAACTACCTCGGCGCGATCGGAGACGCGCAAGGTCCCATCGTCACGATGGAGCTCGAGATCTCCGCGCCCGGCTTCGCTCCGCAGCGCTTCCCGTGCAAGATCCCCGACGGCGCGCGCTGGGTCCGGCGCGACCTCGTGCTGCAGGACGGCGTCGTGCTGCGCGGGACGCTCGTCGACGAGCACGGCGCGCCGTGTTGCGGCTGGGCGGTCGTACCCTCCGGGTTTCCGTACGGAACGACTTTCGATCGCACGCGCGCCGACGGCTCCTTCGAGATCCGCGGCGTCGCGGACGAACCGTGCGAGGTGACGGTGCGCGAACCCGACGGCGTCGAGCACGCATTCCCCGCGATCCGTCCGGGCGACGGGCCGGTCGCGCTGCGGCTTCCCCCCGCGCCGAGCGCCGCCGACGGCGACGAGGGAAAGTAGTCGCATGACCGGACGACCGCCGCGATGGGGAGCCGCCGCCTTCGCGCTGGTCGTCGCGCTCGCCGGCGGGATCGTCGTGCTCGTGCAGCATTTCCTGCGCGATCCGTCGTCGGCAGTCGACGCGCGCTCTGCCGCTGACGAGACGGCGGACCCGAACGGGGCCGCGAGCTCCGCCGCACGCGGCGAATCGCCGTCGCATCCCGATGCCAGCGCAATTCCGACGCCGACTGTCACCGCCGTCGAACCGCGCCTCGAATGGCCGGACGAGGCAAGCCTGCGCAAGCTCGAGCAGGGCGGGCGCGCCCTTTTCGGCGGGATGGTGCGCGCTCCCGACGGCACGCCGTGTCCCGGTGCGACGGTCTGGCTCGACGGAGTGGTCGTCGCAACCACCGACGATCGCGGGGCGTGGCGCGCCGACGTTTCGTGCGCGAACGTCGACGAGGAGACGGGGTTCGAGCGCGGGCCCGGCTTCGATCACGAGCTGGTCGCGAGGAAAGAGCACGTCGGCTCCGCGTTCCGATACGTGATGCTGCCGAGCCGCCGCATCGACCTCGATCTCGCAACCGGATTCTCGTTTTCGGGCACCGTCGTCGATTTCGACGACGCGACGCCGATCGGAGGCGCCGAGCTCGAGATGAGCGAGAACGAGAAGGAGGAAGGCGACCATCGAGTCCTCTTCGCGACGCGCGCGGACGAGCTCGGCCGCTTTGAATTCCCGAACCTTCGGGAAGGAGCGGTCTACGTGCGAGGCCGCGCGCCCGGCTACGACTCGAACGGCTTTTTCGGATACGACTTCTCGAAGGGGCGCGACGTGGTCGTCGCGTACCGCTTGCGCCGGCAGTTCAAGATTCGCGGCCGCTTCGTCCCGTGGCCCGCGCCCGGTGTGGCGATCGAGAAGGCGACCGTTCGCGCGACGACGAATTCGCCGCACGACCGCAGCAACACGAAGCGCGAATACCGCGGGAAGATCGGGTCCGATGGCCGGTTCGAGCTGGCGTTGCCGGTCTGTCCGGTGTGTTCTCTCGAGCTCCTCGTCGGCGACGAGCCCTACTGGAAGGACGAGCTCGACACCAACGAGGAGCGCCGCGAGTTCGACGTCGGCGACGTCGAGCTGCCTGCGGCTGCGGCTCTGACGGGAAGGCTCGAGATCGCCGACTCCGAGCTGCTGCCGCGGATCGTCGTCATCGCATCGGTGTCGACGGCGGACGGGCGCAGTCTCTCGCCGCAGGCACACCTCGGGGCGGACGGCTCGTTCCGGCTGGCGCCGCTGCCGCCGGGCGTCACGACCCTCTGGCTCGGGATCGGTCGCAGCCGAATCGCGTCACTGCACGACGCGAGCGGTCTCGGCGGCGAGGAGCTCGCTTCGGGCGTCGTCGAGCTCGTCGCCGGGACGACTCGCGACGTCGGGCTCGTCACGACGCGGGTCGAGGTGATCCACGGCACGGTGCGCGACGCCGACGGATCACCCGTCGCGTTCGTGACGCTCAATGAATTCCTGAAATCGCAAAAGGGCGAGCGCGCCGGTCCGTTCGCGGCGCACACCGACTCGAACGGCAGCTTCTTCGAGGTCCGCGACCTCTCGCACCTCGACGCCGACTTCGTGCGAGACGTCGAGGGCCACGCACTCTGGAGCTTCGACGGCCGCGGCCACATGTCGCAGACGATCGAGTTCGAATGGCCGCCGTCGCAGCACTTCGTCCGCCACGACGTCGTGCTCGCCGCCGGCATCATGCTGCAGGGGCGGATCGTCGGCGATTCGGACCGGCCGCGGCCCGAGGTGCAGATCGCCGTGATTTCGGCGTCGGGCGAGGCGGGCGTCTTCGGCCAGGACGTGACCCGTGCGGACGGGAGCTTCGAGATCCGCGGCATGGTGGCCGGAACGTATCGGATCCTCGCGATCGATCAGGACGGCGCGCAGCAGTTCGACGGCATCCACCCCGAGAACGGCCCCGTCACGCTGCGCCCGTCCGACGCCTCGAAGCAGTGACCCGCCGCGCGCTCCTCAGCTCGACCGCGCCGCCGCCGCCGCCCGCGCCTTCTCGACCAGCTTGCGCACGCGTGCCACGAGCGAGTCGACCGAGAGCGGCTTCTCGAGGACCGCGACGCGCTTGCGTTCGAGGAGCTGCGTGACGTCGGGGGACTCGCGGTCGCCGGTGATGGCGATGCAGCGGTCGCGGAGGTCGGGGCGGAGCGTCGCGAGGCGGTCGATCAGCTCGAGGCCGGAGAGATCGCTCATCTTCAGGTCGGTGACGACCGCGTCGATGGCGGGGTTCGCGGCGAGGCAGGCGAGCGCGTCGCGGCCGCCGGCCGCCGAGACCACGGTGAAGCCACGCTGCTCGAAGCCGCGCACGAGGAGGCGGCGCACGCTCTCCTCGTCGTCGACGACGAGCACGCAGGCGGGCGGGCCGGAACGCGCGTCGGACGCGGGCGGCGGCGTGACGCCGCTCGCGAGGACGGCGGAGGCGTCGGCGCCGACGGGCAGCGTGACGACGAAGCGCGCGCCGCGACTGCCTTCGGCGCGGTCGTCGCAGGCGATCGTGCCGCCGTGCGCCGCGACGATGCCGTGCGTGACGGAGAGGCCGAGCCCGGTCCCGCTGCCGGGAGCCTTCGTGGTGAAGAAGGGCTCGAAGACGCGGTCGCGCAGGTCGCGCGCGACGCCCGGCCCCTCGTCCTCGATCCGGAACTCGACGACGCCGTCGTGGGCGCGCGCGCTGAGCAGGATCCTCCCGCCCTCCGGCGAGGCCTGGATCGCGTTGGAGAGCAGATTGGTGAAGACCTGCTCGAGCGCGGACGGGTCGCCGCTCAGCGCCGGCAGCGCCGGCGCGAGCTCGGTCGCGAGCTCGAGCCGGTGCGCCTTGAGCTGCGGCGCGAAGCCGCGCACGACGCGGGCGATCAGCTCGGCCGGGTCGACCGCCACGCGCTCGGCCGAGCGCGAGCGCGCGAAGGCGAGCAGGTCGCGCACGATCGCGCGGCAGCGCTGCGCCTGCTCGTGCACGATCTGCAGGAACTCGGCTTCCTCGCCGGTGCGCCCGAAGCCGCGCAGCTCCTCGGTGAAGCCGAGGATCGCGGTGAGGGGGTTGTTCAGCTCGTGCGCCACGCCCGAGACGACGCGGCCGAGCGCCTCGAGCCGCTGCGACTGCGCGAGGCGCTCCGTCATGCGCAGCCGCTCGTCGCGCGCCGCCTCCGCGTCGCGCTCGAGGTCGAGGAAGATCGTGATCACCATCCCGACCGCGAGCACCGTCTGCATCACGAGGTCGATGAAGGAGTTGTACCGGCGCATGAACTGGAAGAAGCCGGCGAGCGGGCCGTGCGTGCGCGCGTCGGCGCAGCCGGAATAGGCGATCCAGAGCAGCACGAGGGCGAAGAGCACGGCGGCCATCCCGCGCGTCCCGAAGCTCGCGCGGGAGCGCGGCGCGCGCAGCAGGAACGTGCCGGCCGCTGCCAGAGCCGCGACGGCGAAGGGCGTCTGCCAGGTGACGACGTCGTCGAGGCCGAAGCTGATCGCGACGGTCGCGACCGCCGCCGCGATCGCGGCGACGACCATCCACGGGCGCCGCGGCGGCGTGCCGGCGCGCACGAAGGCGACCGTGCCCGAAAGCAGCAGCCCGAAGAAGGCGAACTTCCCGAACTGGTAGACGACGTAGAAGGCGGCCGTCGCCCAGTCCTTCTGGCGCGGCGCGTCCTCGAAGTAGAGCGCCGCCCAGCTGGCGGCGCCGAGGTAGCGGACGAGGAGCGCGGCGATCGCGATGGAGAGCGCGATCCAGGCGGCGCTCCACTCGCGGACGTAGGGGCGGGCGCGCGCGTGGCGCTGCAGCGTGTGGAAGAGCGCGCCGATCAGGACCGCGCTCGCGAGCTGGACGACGATGCCGAGCAGCGACAGCTTGGTCTCGAACGAGACCGAATCGAGCGCGACCTGGCCGAGGGGCATCTCGCGGCGATCGTAACGCAAAGCGGCCGGAGGCTTCCGCCTCCGGCCGCTGCTGCGATCGGAACTCGGCCCGCGCTTACTTCGAGAGATCGACCAGGTGGCTCGCCTTCTTGGCGGCGCGGGTGTTCGGGTACTTGGTCGCCACGGCGTTCAGCTGCTTCACCGCGACGTCGCCGATCCCGTCGCCCTGGATCAGCTTCTGCACCTTCGCGAGCGCCTTGCTTGCCTCGCGCTCCTGCGCCAGCTCCTTGGAGGAGAGCTTGTCGGAGCACGTCTTGACCGAGGCCTCGAGCTTCTCGTCGCCCGCCATCCCCTTCTGCAGGGTCGGCAGGAGCTTGTCGGCCTTGTCGTACTCGCCCGCGCCGATGTACCAGTCGAGTCGCGCGACCTTGGCCTTCGCGCGCGTCTCGAGCGAGTGGCGCAGCTTGTCCGCCTCGGCCTTCTCGGCCTCCGGCGCCGCGTCGAGCAGCTTGATCGCGGCGGAGAAGTTGCCCTTCTCGAACTCCGCGTTCGCCTTGACGGCGGTCGGGCCCATGCCCTTCGCACCCTTCTTGGCGAGCTTCAGCTGCTCCGTGATCTGATCGACGATCTTGGAGTGGTCCGAACCCGGGTTCCCCATCGACAGGATGGTCCCGTCATTGGAGAGCAGCGCGTAGTTCGGGATGCCCTTCGCACCGGTTTCGAACGGGCGCTCGGTGGTCCAGATGGAGCGGTCGTTGATCCACTTCTTCTGGTACGCCAGCTTCTCGGCGTCATCGAGCGTGTGACCCTGCGATTCGACCAGCAGGATCTGGATGTCGTCGCCCAGCTCTTCTTGCATCTTCATGGCCGTCGGCACGGACGACCCGACGCAAGGTCCTCACATCGTTCCCCAGAACTCCACCATGAGAGGTCGGCCCTGGAAGTCGGCGAGGCTCTTCACGCCGAGGCCGTTCACCATCGGGTTGCTGAAGGTGTAGTTCGGCTTGTCGCCGACGTTCACGGCGCCATGCTCTTGCGCCAGGGCTACGGCGGCGATGGCCGCGGTCGCCGAGGCGATCCACACGAATCTCATGCGGGCTCCTTTTCCGGTGGGGGGCGCGGCGCGATTCAAGACGCCCGGGCTCCCATCGGCAACAGGTGAGGGCGTCCTCGATCGCGAGCGGCGCGATGATACGGGATCCGTCCCGGAGGGTTCCCGGCGCCTTGAATGACGGAAGATGACGGGCGTTTGTGCCGGCGCGACCAGGGGGATACAAACCCGCCTCCTTCGACGGCCCCTCCCGGGAGAAGCGCATGAGCAGCCACGATCCGCACGGCCACGGCGGCGCCTCCCACGATCCGGCGCCCCCCGCGCCGTCCGGCCCGCCGACCGACTGGGCCATGATCCGCAACGTCAGCCTGCTGATCGTCCTGTTCGTGGTCGTCGCCGCGATCGTGTCGACCGTCTCGTGCCGCTCTACGGCGCCGACCGCCGAGCAGCGCGAGGCCGCCGTCTTCCTCGACTCCTACAACAAGACCTATCAGCAGCTCACCGCCGCGAGCCAGGACGCCGAGTGGCAGGTGAACGCGCGCATCGTCGAAGGCGACGACAGCGCGGAGAAGGCGAGCAACGCCGCGAAGGAGAAGCTCGCGGCCTTCCAGGGCTCGCAGGAGGTGGTCGACACCTGCCGGCGCCTCCTGAAGGACGAGTCGAAGCTCGAAAAGCTCCAGGCGCGCGAGCTGCGCGTCATCCTCTACCTCGCCGGCGACAAGCCGGCCGTCGCCAAGGAGCTCGTCGCGCAGCGCATCGCCGCCGAGACGGCGCAGGTGAAGAAGCTCTTCGGCTTCAAGTACATGCTGCCGGGCGCGGACG
>DASRRB010000217.1:0-2658 GCA_035695985.1 Planctomycetota bacterium
GCGCGGCGGCGCCGCCGCGCGGCGAGCGCGAGCGCGGCCGCCGCGACGAGCAGCACGCCGAGCCAGAGCGGATCGGCGAGGCGCCAGCCGTGCAGCGTCACGAGGGCGCCCCCGCGAGCGCCGGCTCCGCGGGCCGCGGCGCGAAGAGGCGGATGAACTCGCGCGCGCGCTCGACGCTGGCGTCGACGGCGGCGCGGTCGGGCTCGAAGCCGGCGAACTTGACGAGGTCGGCCGCCTCGAGGAACGCGCGCAGCCGCTCGCGCCGCAGCTCGTCGAAGGCGGGGTGGCCCTGGATCGCGCGCAGGAACTCCGGCGTCGTCTGCTCGGGCGCGTGGACGCCGGTGGTGCGCTCGACGTGGCGGCGGACGATGGCGGTGAGCTCGACGTAGAAGCTCTTGACGTCGAGCCGCTGCGCGCCGTCGCGTTCGAGCAGGAGGTCGAGCTCGCGCTGCGCGATCTCCATCGAGGAGAGGGGCTTCGGCGGGACGCGGCCGCGCCGCCAGACGACGAAGCCGGCGACGCCGGCGGCGAGCGCGAGCGCGCCGCCGATCGTCGCGACCATCCACGCCGGCATCTTCCACGGCACCGCGACCGGTCCCTCGCCCTGCGCGAGGGCGCCGAGGTCGGGGAGCTCCGCGCCGACGACCGACGTCACCTCGACCGCGAGCGCCTCGGTCTCGAGCACGTGCTCCTGCGCGTCGCCGTTCGGGCGGCCGTCCTTGAAGCGGATCGGGATCGGCAGGATCACGTGGCGGCCCGAGGCGGCCGGCTCGAGCGTGTACTCCTGCTTCACGATGCGGCGGCCGTCCTTCGCTTCGGGCAGCGCGTCCTTGAAATCCCGGATCGTGAATCCGGAGAAGGCGTCGCCGAACGGCGGCTTCAGGACCACGACGCCCTCCTCGGCGTCGACCACGAGCGTGAGCTTCGGCTGGTCGGAGAGGCGCGGCTGCGCGGGAGCGAGCTCGACCCATGCGCGCACCGGTCCGAGCTCGGCCACCTTGCTCTTCACAGGAGCGTCGTCGCCGGCGCGTCCGGCGAGAGCGAACGCGAGCGCGAGCACGGCAGCATATGCGAGGCTCATCGCCGCTGCTCCCGCTTGCGGAACAGCGCGAGGAGCCCCTTGCCGAAGGCGTCGAGGATCGGATCGCGGCCGCCGTGTCCGGCCAGCGCCGGGTCGGGCAGGTCGAGCGGCAGCAGGTCGACGCCGGCGCGCCGGCAGACCTGCTGCACGCGCTGCGCGTCGCGGGCGAAGCGGTCGCGCAGCCAGGCGCGCACGCGCGCGCTGCCGGTGTCGAGCTCGACGCGCGCGCCGCTCTCGAGGTCCTCGAAGGCGACGAGGCCGTGGTCGCCGATCTCGCGCTCGCGCCGGTCGAGCACGCGCACCGCGATCAGGTCGTGGCGGCTCGCGGTCGAGGCGAGCGTGCGGACCAGGGACCCGGCCGCTTCCGCGGCCGCCGTCGGCGGCGCGGCGCCGTCGCGCTCGTCGGGCAGGAAGTCGCTGAAGAGGAAGACGACGCAGCGCCGCTTCTGCAGCTTGTTCAGCGTGTCGAGCGCGGCGGCGAGGTTCGTCGCGCCGCTCGACGCGTCGAGCGCGAGGAGCTCGCGCACGAGCCGCAGCACCGCCCCCTTCCCCTTGCGCGCCGGGAAGAAGTCGCGCGGCGCGTCGGCGAAGGTGAACAGCCCGACCTTGTCGTGGTTCTTGAGCGCGCTGAACATCAGCATCGCGGCGCACTTCGCGATGGCGACGCGGCGCGGCTCGCGGCCCGACCCGAACGCGCCCGACGCCGAGACGTCGACGGCGAAGAGGACGGTGAGCTCGCGCTCCTCGCGCCAGCGCTTGACGAAGGGGGCGCCGGCGCGCGCGGTGACGTTCCAGTCGATGCTGCGGATGTCGTCGCCCGGCTGGTACTCGCGCACCTCGTCGAACTCCATCCCGCGGCCGCGGAAGACGGAGTGGTACTCGCCGGCGAAGAGGTCGTTCACGGCGCGGTTGGCGACGATCTCGATGCGCCGGACCTGGCGCACGACCTCGGCGACGGAGGCGGCTTCCATGGCGCGGTTCCGCGCGGCTCCGCCTACGGGACCGGCACCGCCTGCAGGATGCGGCTGATCACCGCGTCCGCGTCGATCTCCTCCGCCTCCGCCTCGTAGGAGAGGATCAGGCGGTGGCGCAGGACGTCGTGCGCGATGTCCTTCACTTCCTGAGGCGTGACGTAGCCGCGCCCCTCGAGGAAGGCGAGCGCGCGCGCGCCCATCGCGAGGTAGATCGAAGCGCGGGGTGACGCGCCAAACGAGATCAGCGGCTTCAGGTCCTTCAGCCCGAACTTCTCCGGGTCGCGCGTCGCCTGCACCACCGCGAGCGCGTACTCCTTCACCTTGTCGTCGAGGTAGATCAGCTCGACCACCTCGCGCATGGAGAAGAGGTCGGCCGGCGTCGCGACCGGCTTCACCTCGACCTGCACCTGGTCGAGCGCCCGGTCGACGACCTTGCGCTCCTCCTCGGGCTTGGGGTACCCGACGCGGATCTTCAGCATGAAGCGGTCGACCTGCGCCTCGGGGAGGGGGTAGGTCCCCTCCTGCTCGATCGGGTTCTGCGTCGCCATCGCCATGAACGGGCGCGGCACCGGGAACGACTGCCCCTCGATCGAGACCTGCCGC
>DASRRB010000218.1:0-7548 GCA_035695985.1 Planctomycetota bacterium
TCGTGCTCCGAATGCGCCGAATGCAGCGAGCCCCCCCGTTCATCTTGGGTCTGGGGCGAGCGTGTCCCGTCCTTCGACCTTTTTCTCCTCCGCCCCTCGACCCGCCCTCGCCCGTCGCGCGCCCAACCACCCCCCTTCTCCCCGCGGCCTCTTCACCCGCGTCCTCGACGTCCGCTCCCGCTTCAACCCACGGCCAGTCAGGAGAGATTCCTAATCGTTGCGGTGCAGCGGCCCGAGGTCGAGCCTGCCTCCGCGCAGCGCCGGCACCAGCGCCGCCGCGATCGAGAGCGCGATGCACGCCGCGAACGGCGCCAGCAGCGCGGCCGTCCCCGGCTCGAAGACGAGGTCGAGCCGGCTGATCACGCGCACGGCCGCCACCGTCATGCGGGCGACCGGCCACGCGAGCAGGGTCGCGAGCAGTCCGCCGACCACGCCGAGCGCGACCGCCTCGAGCAGCAGCATCCGTCCGACCTGGCGCGCCGTGACGCCGATCGTGCGCAGCAGACCGATCTCGCGCTTGCGCTCGAGGAGCGCGATCGTCAGCGAGTTCAGCAGCCCGACGCCGGCCAGCGCCGCCGTGCAGCCGAGCACGACGTCGAAGACGTAGAAGTCGCGCCGCCCGTCGCTCACGTAGTAGTCGGCGATCGTCGCGTCGCTGCGCACGCGCAGGTCGGGCGCCGGCGGCAGCTTCGCGAGCAGCGCCGCCTCGACCGCGCGGGAGTCCGCGCCCGGCTCGAGCTCGACCGTCCAGTGGCGCGCCGAGCCGCCGTCGACGCACCAGCAGCGCTCGAGCGCCGAGGTCTCGATCAGCGCGAAGCTGCGGTCGTCGGGCAGGTAGCCCAGCGCGTCGCCGATCGCGCCGACGCGGAAGCTGCGCGCGCCGCCGTACGTCGAGAGGCGCACCTCGTCGCCCACGTTCCAGCGGTATTCGCTCGCCAGGAACGACGAGAGGATCAGCGTCTCGCCGCGCGCGAAGCTCGCGACCGCGGCGTCGTCGAGTCCGGCGCGGCGCGCGTTCGCGCGCACCACCTCGACGTCGACGCCGCGCACCGGGCTCGGCGCCTTCACCTCGAGCGAGAGCGGATAGACGCGCGCCACGCCCGGCACGCGCAGCTCCGCGTCGGCCTGCGCGCGCGTGAGCTCGCGGTTCTGGACGATGACGCGGCCGGCGAGCGCCGTCCGGGCGAAGCGCCCCGCCTCGTCGAGGAAGCCGTCGTTCACGGCGCGCACGACGAAGACCGCCGCGACGACCACCGCGAGCCCGGCGAGCGTCCCCTGGATGCGCTGCCGCGCCGCGCGCGCCGCCGAGCCGGCGAGGCGCGCCTCGACCGGCAGCGCCGCCCGCCACGGCCGGATCAGCAGCCCGATGCACGCCTGCGCGGCGCCGGGAAAGACGAGCAGCAGCACGAAGAAGGCGCCGACCGTCGCGGCGATGCCGAGCACGAGCGGATAGACCTCGCGCTGGCGCTCCCCGATGTCGGGCTTCGCGAGTCCGTACAGCAGCGGGATCAGCAGCGGCACGCCGATCAGCGTCCCGACGCGCAGCGAGAAGCCGGCGTCGGTGCGCAGCGCGAGGCGCCCCGCGCGCAGCGCGTCGAGCACCGAGAGGCTGCGCGCGCGCAGGAGCGGCGCCGCCATCCCGAGCAGCGCGAAGAGCGTCCCGAGCGCGACGATCCCGGCCGCGAGCCCCCACGGCACGTCGACGATCGTGAGCGGCTTGTCGAAGCCGAGCGTGGTGATGCGGCGCGCCGCCATGAACCACACCAGCCCCGCCGAGAGCACGAGCCCGAGCAGCGCGCCGAGCGCCGAGAGCATCAGCCCCTCGAGCAGCACCGCGCGCGCGATCTCCCCGCGCGTGAGGCCGAGCGCGCGCAGCAGCCCGATCTCCCGCACGCGCTCCACGAGGGCGAGCGAGAAGGCGTTGTAGATCACGAAGAGGCCGAGCAGCAGCGCGAGCCCGCTCGTGACGCCGAGCGACTTGCGGAACGCCCGCTGGTCCATGCGCTCGCCGACCAGCGCGCCCTTCGGCCGCTCGACCAGGAAGCCGAGCTTCAGGCGCTCGCGCAGGTCGTCGATCGTCGCGCCCGGCGCGAGCCGCCCGAGGTAGAGCGGCAGGAGCGGGGCGTCGGCGTAGAGGGCGGCGCCGCTCTCGAACGGGACGACGACGCGGCGCGCGCCGCCGAGCCCGGCGCCGGCGAGCAGTCCGACCACGCGGAACGTCCGCGCCGCGCCGCTCGCCGCGCCGGCCTCGACCGCGACCCACTTCCCGTCCTCGCAGACGCGGCGCGCCGGCGCGAGGCGCCGCAGCGAGAGCGCGTCGCCGACGCGGAGCGACAGCTCGGCCGCCAGCGCCGCCGGCACAAGCGCCTCGTCGGCGTCGGGGCGCGACAGGTCGCTCCCGCTCGCGACCTCGTAGGCGGAGAAGACCTCGGCGGCGAGCGGCCCGACGCCGACCAGCTCGAGCTCGTGCGGCGCCGCGTCGCCGTCCCCGGCCGCGCACGTCGCGTTCGCGAAGAAGAGCCCGCAGAAGCTCTCGAGGTCCTGGTCGCCCGCGAACGCCGCCGGCGCCGCGCCGCCGGCCGGCAGCCCGGGCGCGATCGCCCGGATCTGCACGTCGGGGCGGCCGAGCACCTGGCGCGCGGCGAGCCGCTCCTGCGTGAGGATCGTGTTGCGGTCGACCACCTGGACGGAGAGGACCGTCGCGATGCCGACCGCGATGCCGAGCGCCGCCGTGAAGGAGCGCGCCGGCCTAGATGCCAAGCTCCGCCAGGCGAGCGTGAATGCGATCGTCACGCACTTCGTCTCCGTGCAGGGACTGCGTCGGGTCGATGCGGCCGTCCTTCAGGAAGTGGAGCTCGTCGGCGAAACGGGCGTCGCGGGGGTTGTGGGTGACGAGCACGACGGTGCGCCCGAGCTCGTCGGTGATGCGCCGGAAGAACTGCATGACCTCGAGCCCCGCGCTCGTCGAGAGGTTGCCGGTCGGCTCGTCGGCGAAGACGACGCGCGGCCGGTGGACGACCGCGCGCGCGATGCTCGTGCGCTGCATCTCGCCGCCCGACAGCTCGTGCGGCATGCGGTCGAGCTTGTCTTCGAGGTGGAACATCTTCGTCGTCGCGACGAAGCGTTCGTCCTTCCGCGGTCGGGTGACGCCGTGCAGCAGCAGCGGCAGCGCGACGTTCTCCGCCACCGTCAGGTTCGGGACGAGGTTGAAGAACTGGAACACGAAGCCGACGTGGGCGCGCCGCAGGAGCGTGCGCCCCTCGTCGTCGAGCTGCGCGAGCGCCTGGCCGGCCAGGAAGACCTGCCCCGAGCTCGGCGGGTCGAGCCCGCAGAGCAGGTGGAGCAGCGTCGACTTGCCCGAGCCGCTCGGACCCATCACGACCGCGAAGCGCCCCTCCGCGACCTGCAGCGAGACGTCGTTCAGCACCGGCGCCCGATCGACGGAGCCGGCGTGGAGCCGGAAGAGGCGACGCGCCTCGATCAGCGCGGTCGGCGCGGGCGTCTGCGTCGGCGCGATCGGCGAAGTCTCGTTCACGGGCGCAGCTCGGCCGGCGGCGCGCATTCGAGCGCGAGCGGTGAACCCGTGACGGGATGGACGAGGTCGAGCTTCCAGGCGTGGAGGACGTAGCCGACGTCGCCGGGCCGCGCGCCGACCTCGTCGCGCGGCACTCCGCCCCTCGCGAAGAAAGGCTCGCCTGCGAGCGGGTGGCCGGCCGCGGCGAGGTGGATGCGGATCTGGTGGGGGCGGCCGCTCCCGATCTCGATCTCGACGAGCGCCCGCCCGTCGGCGCGCCGCGCGAGCACGCGCACGCCCGTGCGCGCCGGCCGTCCGCCGTCCGCCGCGACGAAGACGCGGCCGATCTCCCGGTGCGGCTGCTCGCCGATCGGGACGTCGATCTCGAACGCGTCGGCGCGCGGGTGGCCCTCGACGAGGCCGAGGTAGCGCCGCCGCACGCGTCCTGCGCGCCACGCCGCGCTGCCGGCACGCCGCGCAAGTTCGCTGCGCGCGAAGAGGACGACGCCGCTCGTCCCGCGGTCGAGCCGGTGGAGCGGCGACGCTTCCGGCCAGCGGCGCCGGACTCGGTAGAGCAGCGTGTGCTCGAGGAAACGGCCGCCCGACGGCATCGTCGGCAGCCCGGCCGGCTTGGCGACGGCGAGCAGGTCGTCGTCTGCATGGAGGAGCGCGAACGAGCGCGGCACCGCCGGCTCCTCCCACGGCGGGCGGGACCATGCGAGCGTCTGGCCAGGGCGAAGCGGCGCCGACTCGGCCGCCGCCGTCCCGTCGAGCGTGACCTCGCCGCGCAGGATGCGGGCGCGCCACTCCTCGGGCGATCCGTGGCGCCACCGGTGGGCGAGGCGGTCGACCACGCGCTCGCCCGGGGCCGGCGCCGCGACCACCTCCCGCCACGTGTATCCCGAGTTCATCCCGGGAAGCCTACTCGCTCGGGCGCCGCCGCCGGTGAAAGGCTGCACGGGCGCTCCCGGCGGCTTCAGTCAGGCCGCCCCTCCGGCCGATGGCTCTCCTCCGAAGGAATTGCGCGCGGCGGGTCCTGCTCCGCCGAAGCGGTCTCGCGCCGAAGGAGGAGGAGAGCAGGAACATGCGCACGGTCCTCGAGACGATCCGTCTGGAGAAGAGCTTCCGCGCCGCCCCGTTCCGGCCGAAGTTCGCCGCATTGAAGGGGGTGTCGTTCCGCGTCGAGGAAGGGGAGTGCTTCGGACTCCTCGGCCAGAACGGCGCGGGCAAGACCACGACGATCAAGGTCGTCACCGGTCTGCTCCACGCCGACGGCGGGAGCGCGACGCTGCTCGGCCGGCCGAGCAGCGACTGCGCCGCGCGGCGCGAGCTCGGCTACCTGCCCGAGAACCCCTACTTCCACGAGCACCTGACGCCGCGCGAAGGGCTCGAGCTCTACGGCCGCCTCGTCGGCCTCACGCGCGCCGAGGTGCGCGCGCGCACCGGCAAGCTGCTCGAGCGCGTCGGGCTCACCGACGCCGCCGATCGCCGTCTCCGCGGCTTCAGCAAGGGGATGCGCCAGCGCTTCGGGCTCGCCTCGGCGCTGCTGCACGAGCCGCCGCTCCTGCTGCTCGACGAGCCGCTGAACGGACTCGACCCGGCCGGTCGCATGCTCGTGAAGGAGCTGATCCTCGAGCAGCGCCGAGCCGGTCGCACCGTCGTCCTCTGCTCGCACGTCCTCGCCGACGTGCAGGAGCTGTGCGACCGCCTCGTCGTCCTGCACCGCGGCGAAGTCGTCTCCGCGGGGACGATCCACGAACTGCTCGAGAGCGCGCCGCGCTCCTTCGAGCTCTGCGCCCAGCGCGTGCCCGAGGGGCTGCGCGCCCGCATCGAGTCGGCCGCGACGCTCTGCCGCACGGCGGGCGACGTCGTCACCGCGCGCCTGCCCGGCAACGAGCTCGGGCCCTCCTTCGCCGCCGACGTGAACGCGCAGGGCGGGCGCCTGCTCTCGCTCGTGCCCGAGCGCGAGTCGCTGGAAGAGTGGTTCGTGCGTCTCACCGCCGGGACGCCGCCGTCGGATCCTGCCGTGGAACCCCTGCCGCAGGAGGTCCTGACATGAGGGATCGCGTCCAGGTCATCGCGCGCGCCACCTTCCTCGAGGCGGTGCGCGACCGCGTGCTCTTCGTCGTGCTGCTCTTCGCGGTCGGCGTCGTCCTGTTCAGCCGCGTGCTCGGCTGGCTCTCGGTCGACGACGAGCTCAAGATGGTCGAGGACTTCTCCCTCTCCGGGATGTCGATCCTCGGCCTCCTGCTCGCGATGCTGGTCGGCGCGTTCGCGCTGGCGAAGGAGATCGAGCGGCGGACCCTCTATTCGCTGCTCTCGCGCGACTTGAAGCGCGGCGAGTTCGTGGTGGGGAAGTACTTCGGCCTGGTCGCCGCCTTCTGGGCGGCGCTCTTCGCGGCGGCGGTCGTGCTCGCGCTCTGGCTCGCGCTGTGGGGCGGGCGGCCCGGGGAGGGCTACGTCGCCGCGGTCGCCGGTCTCCTCTGCGAGTCGCTGCTGGTGACCTCCGTCGCGCTCTTCCTCGGCGCGCTGGCGGCGCCGCCGATCGCCGCGGTCGGCACCTGCTGCTTCGTGCTCGCGGCCCACTCGACCGAGGCGCTGCGCGAGCTCACCTCGAACGGGAAGTCGCCGACCTTCGCCGCGGTGTGGCGGGTCCTCTACCGCTTCATCCCCAATCTCGAGGACGTGAACTTCATCAACACGACGGGCGGCCAGGTCCCGGTGCAGTGGAGCCACCTCGGCATGGGCGCGGCGGCGATGGTCCTCTGGTCGGCCGTCTTCGTGGGCGGCGCGGTCCTCCTCTTCCGCCGCCGCGAGGTGTGACGTGCTGAAGCTCAAGGTCGGCCTCGTGCTCTGCGCCGCGGGCGCGATCGCGCTGCGCGGCCCGCTCGGCGACGCCAACGAGATGCGGCGCGTGCCGGGCGCGCGCTGGATGCCCGACCAGCGCCTCGCGAAGCTCTTCTCGCTCGGCCACCGCTCGACCTGCGCCGACGCGATCTGGCTCAACGCGATCGGCAACCTCTCGCGCGACTTCGGCGACCAGGCGCGCAAGCGCCGCTGGCTCGACACCGTCTTCGACACCATCACGCGCCTCGAGCCGACCTTCTCCAACGTCTACAGCTGGGGCGCGACCTACCTCGGCATGCTCTCGAACGACAAGGAGAGCGCGATCGACCTGCTGAAGAAGGGGGTCGCCAACAACCCCGACGACGTGAAGCTGCAGATCGAGCTCGCGATGGCGCACTTCGAATACAAGAAGGACCGCGCCGCCACGCTCGCCGTCCTCGAGAGGGTCGTGAAGCACCCGAAGTGCGACGCGATCACGATGGGCTTCTACGACTCGCTCCTGGTCGACGACCGCGCCGACTACGCGGCGCTCGCGACGATGGCCCCCTGGCTCGACAGCCCCAACGTCGACGTGAAAGAGGAGGCGGAGCTCTACCTCGAGCGCACCAAGAAGCTCATCGCCTTCCGCGCCTGGAACGAGTTCAGGGACAAGCACGGCCGCGACGCGAAGAGCAAGGACGAGCTGCGCGACAAGAGCCTCATGGCGCCGGAGGTCTTCGAGCCGGTGCTCGGCTCGTTCGAGATCGACGGCGACAAACTGCGCTTCCCGCGGCTCGACGAGCTCGATCGCAAGCACGCGCTGCGGACCATGACGTCCTGGTCGCGCCAGTACCGGATCGAGCACGGCCACCTGCCCGACGTCCCCGAACTCATGCGCAACCCGTGGACGGGGGGGCGCAACATCGCGCCGCCGGCCGGGCAGCACTACGTGATCGACGACGCAGGGGTCCGGCTCGAGAACGACTGAGACGAGCGGGCGTCGAGAGCGGCCGCGGCTCGAAACTGGAGCGGACGTCGAGGACGCGGGTGAGAAGAGGCCGCGGGGAGCAAGGCTTCGTGGCGGATCGGGGTGCCCTCCGCCGCCAAATCCAACTGACAAGAGGCGGCTCCGGCGGAACGCGCGGCCTATGGGACCGCCGATTCCACCTGAACGCGAGAAGACGGCCGCGCGTAGCCCCTCTCGCCAC
>DASRRB010000219.1:0-10319 GCA_035695985.1 Planctomycetota bacterium
GCCGTCACCTACGGCGACGGCCTCACCGACGCCGACCTCGCCGCCGAGTACGTATTCCATCGCGAGCAGAAGCGGTTCGGCACGGTGCTCGGCGTCAATCCGCCGTCGCGCTTCGGCGAGCTCAAGGTCGACGGCCCCCACGTCCAGGAGTTCAGCGAGAAGCCCGACTTCGCGGACGCCTGGATCAACGGCGGCTACTTCTTCTTCGAGCGCGGCTTCCTGCCCTACCTCTCGCCCGACGAGAGCTGCGTCCTCGAGCGCGAGCCCCTCGTGCGCCTCGCCCGCGACCAGCAGCTCAGCATCCAGAAGCACCGCGGCTTCTGGGCCTGCATGGACACGCAGCGCGACCGCGAGCAGCTCGAGAAGCTCTGGGCCACCGGCAAGGCGCCCTGGGCGATCTGAGCGGGGCGCGCGGCGCTACTTCGCGAAAACGTCGCGGTACCACGCGGCCATCTCGTCCCACGCCGCCGCTTCCGACCAACCCAGCGCCTTCCCGTCGACCGGGTCGGTGTTCACGCGCTCGCGCGGCTCGGGGAAGTCGCGCTGCTCGGCCAGGTCGACGGCGCACGGGAGCTTCAGCCGCGGCCGCATCGCTTCGGCGACGCGCAACGTGAACTTCCCCTGGCTCTCGGCGTAGCCGCTCGGATTGGTCTTCGAGAAGCCGGGCGTCGCTGGCAGCTGCCCTGCGAAACGCGCGTACGCCTTCGCGAGCAGCGTGACGTGGATGTTGTCGCGCACGTAGTCGGGGCTCGCGCAGCTCGCCTTCCGGCCCGCGAGCCATTCCTTCATCAGATACATGGTGAAGCGCGGCTCTTCCCACGGGCCGAACGGGTTGGGGATCACGAACTTGCCGAGGTGGACACCGGCGCGCCCGCAGTAGAAGCGGAACGCCTGCGCCGTCATGTTCTTGGAGAGACCGTAGGGCGAGAAGTCGGGCAGCCCCTGCGAGCCTTTGCCCTCGCCGCTCTCGAAGACGCTGCCGGTCAGGAGCACGCGCCGGCCACCGCTCGCGTGGTACGTAGCGAGCACGGCGGCGAGGCGGTGTGTGTTGTTCGCGAGCGCCGCGGCCGCGTCGAAGTCGGGGCTCTTGTAGTTCGTGACGTCGGCGGCGTGGTGCGCGAGCAGGTCGAAGCCGCCCTGCTTCACCAGCGCGAGGAAGGCGTCGTCGCCGAACGACGGGCCGACGACCGGCGTGCAGACCTCGATCGCGCGCTCGACGCGGCGGCGGCGCACGGCGTCGGGGTAGTCCGCGGCGCGCTTGCGAAAGGTCGCCGTCACCGCGTGGCCGGCGGCGGCGAGCTCGCGCGCGAACCCGTGGCCGGTGAAGGAGCTCGCGCCGGTGAAGAGGATCTTCACGGCCGCGTCCGCTCGGGGGCGGCGCCGCCGGACGGCGCCGCGCCGAGGTGCCAGCCGGTCTCGAAGTCGCGGTGGGCGCGATCCTTGTCGGAGACGACGACCGGCGCGAGCGGCCAGCGCAGCGCGAACTTCGCGTCGTCGAAGCGCACGCCGCGCTCCTGCTCGGGCCCGTAGAACTCGTCGACGAGGTAGAGCGCCTCGGTGGCGTCCTCGAGCGTGATGAAGCCGTGGGCGAACCCCTTGGGCACGTACATCATGCGCCGGTTCTCGGCGGTGAGATCGGCGCCGTACGACTTCCCGAACGTGGCCGAGCCGGGCCGCAGGTCGAGGATCAGGTCGTGCAGCGCGCCGCGGACACAACGCACGAGCTTCGTCTCGGCCTTCGGCGCGAGCTGGTAGTGCATGCCGCGCAGGGTGCCCTTCTGAGCGCTGAGTGAATTGTTGACCTGCACGAAATGGGTCACGAGGCCGTGCGCCGCGAACTCCTTCTCGCAGAAGACGCGCGCGAAGAAGCCGCGTTCGTCGCCGCGCTTCTCGAGGTCGATCACGTAGGCGCCCTTCAGCGGCGTCTCGGTGAAGATCATGCGCGTCCCGCTCCCGGAGCCGTGCCGAGGAGCCCCATCCGGCCCTTCAACGTGCGCAGCCGGACGAACTTCTCGCCTTCGAAGTCCTGCTTCGAAAAGCCGTGCTCGCCCATCTTCTCGTGCAGCTCCTCCATGCCGGTGAGCAGCGAGTACTGCAGCTTGAAGTCGGGGAGCAGCCGGTTCAGCAGGTCGAACTTCACGCGGTAGTTGCGCGGGTCGTTGCCGACTTCTCCGGTGTAGGCGATCTTCGCGGAGGGCATCAGGCGCTTCACCTGGTCGCCGACGTCGCGCACCTGGAAGTTCTCCCGGTTGTCGCCGACGTTGATGGCCTTGTCGTGGATCGCCGCCTTGGGCGCCTTCGCAAATGCGAGAAAAGCGCGTGCAATGTCGCGGCAGTGGATCAGCGGCCGCCACGGCGTCCCGTCCGACTGGATGCGGATCTCGCCGTACGCGCGCGCCGAGCCGAGCAGGTTGTTCACGACGAGGTCGATGCGCAGCATCGGCGAGTGGCCGTAGGCCGTCGCGTTCCTCAAGTAGGCCGGGCTGAAGTTCGCGTCGGCGAGCTTCGAGATCAGCGACTCGCTCTCGATCTTCGACTGCGCGTAGGCGGTCAGCGGGTTCAGCGGATCGCTCTCGTCCAAGTCGAGCTTGGCGCCCTTCCCGTAGACGCTGCAGCTCCCCGCGAAGAGGAAGCGCGGCACACCCGCCTCCTTGGCGAGCTTCGCGAGGCGCACCGACGCGTCGCGGTTGATCGCGAGCGTGAGCCCGCCGTCGACCGCCCCCATCGGGTCGTTCGAGAGCGCGGCGAGGTGCATCACGACGTCGCACTTCTCGAGGTCCTTCTTCTCGATCGCGCGCACGTCCTTCTTCAAGTCGACGTCGGGCGGGACGACCTTCTCCCACTCGCAGCCGTCGAAGAGGCCGAGGTCGCAGCCGACGACGGTATGCCCCTCCTGCTTCAGCACGTCGACGAGATGGGCACCGATGTAGCCGCGATGGCCGGTGACGAACGCTCTCACGCTTGCGCTCCGTGGGCGACGAACCAGGATCGCGCGACGATAGCGCGTCGCGCACGCGGCCGTCGCGATGTACATTCCGGTATGCGGCGCATCGATCCTGTCGGCGCGATCCTCGGATCGGGCGCGTTCGCACTCCTCGCCTTCGCCGCGGCGCTCTGGATCGTCGACGGCGCGGACTCGCTCCAGATCGGGCGGCCGGCCGAACCGGTCACCGTCACGCTCGACGCCGACGGTTCCCCCGACGCCTTCGCGGTCTCTCGCATCAGTCCGCGCGGCAACCGCGTCGCGCTCGCCCACGTGCCGGGGCGCCCGCATTGGACGAGCGCCCATGAATGGTTCGCCGACCTCGAGATCGCGGCCGACGGGCCGACGCTGGCGAAGATCCGCTCGGCGCGCGTGACGATCGGGAGCCGGAGCTTCGACGTCACCGGCGACGAGCTCCGCGCCGGCTGGACGAAGGCGGCGCAGGAGCAGGTCGACCGCACCGCCCTCCATCCCCCGGCCGACCTCCGCGCGGAGCATTCGCGCGTCGCGACGTTCGACCCGCTGCTGAACTGGCCGGGCGACGCCGCCGTCGCGCGCGACCTCGTCGGCAACGTGCACGCGTACCGCTTCGCGCTCCTGCTGGCGTGGACGTGGCTGCTCTGGCGCCACGCGCGCGGCACGCCGGAGCGGAAGGCCGGGCTGGAGCGCTTCGCGGCGCGCGCGACCGCGGCGACGCTCGCGCTCTTCGTGGGGGTCGTGCTCGGCCCGGTCTTCGTCTCGCGCCTCGCCTCCCCTCTCAGCAACGAGCACCTCGAGGGGGTGCAGGCGGCCTGCACGGCGATCTGGGCGAAGCAGGGCGGCGACCTCTTCGCGAAGCCCTCGATCGACGGTTGCGGGAACATCTACACCCCCGCCTACTACCTCTTGAGCGCACTCTGGGGCCGCCTCTTCGGCCTCACCCTGCCGAGCCTGCGCGCGCTCACCTGGCTCCTGAACGGCGTCAGCGCGCTCGCCGCGGTCGCGGCGCTGCGCGAGCTCGGCGCGCGGCGCGCGGGCCGCTGGTGGCTGCCGCTCTATCTCGCGACCTTCTGCTTCTATGCGTGGATCGACAACGCCAACAAGGACGCGCTGCACGTCGCGCTCTCGATGGCCGGCTTCGCGCTGATCGCCCGTTCGCTGCGTCGGGACGGCGCGTGCACCGGACTCGTGGCGGCGGCGCTCGGCGGGCTCGTCTGGGCCGCGGCCTTCATGACGAAGCAGAGCCACGTCGCGATCGTCGCGCCGACGCTGCTCGTGCTGCTGCTCGCCGCGCGCGCGCCGGCGCTGGTCGCGGGAGCCGCGTGCGCGGTCGGCGTGGCCGGTGCGACCTGGGCGGCGACGATGGCGTGGCCGAACTACTGGGACTGGACCGTCACGATCCCGAAGGGGCACGCCTTCTCTCCGACGATGCTCGCCCACGCGCTGGTGCCGGTGGCGGCGGCGTTCTGCGGCTACGGCGTCGTCGCGCTGCTGTCGTGGTGGCGCGCGGTCGCACACGACGGCACGGCAGCGGACGAGGTCGCGGACGTCGACCCGAAGGTCGCCGCGCGCCGGCGGGCGCTCGCGCATCTCGCGCTCGCCTTCGCGGTCGGCGGCATCGTGATGGGCTGCATGTCGGCCGGCAAGGATCGCGGCGGCTCGTACGCGCTCGCACCGGGACTTGCGGCGCTCTGCATTCCGATCGCGGCGGCGCTCGCAGCGCCGGTTCGCGGCCGCGGCGCGCTCGCGCTCCCGCTGCTGCTGCTCGTGCTCGCCTGGCCGGGCGGCTCGTTCGTGACTTCGACCGATCGCCGCGCGGCCGACCGGCTCGTCACGAAGGTCGCGCAGGAGCCGGGCGAGGTCTGGGTCCCGCTCGAGCCGTTCGTGAATGTGGTCGCGGGCAAGCGCGCGTTCGTGCCCGGCTTCTGCCTCGGTGAGTGGACCGCGGCCGGGCGTCCGCTCCCCGACGAGATCCTCGCGCCGATCCGCGAGGGAAGGTTCCTGCTCATCATCACGCCGTGGAACCTGCCGGCGGGCGGCGGCGCCGACCTCACGAAGGAGCCCTTCCCCACGATCGCCCAGCACTACGAAGTCACCGAGGTCCTCCCCCGCGACGACGCGTTCGCGGTAAGGGAAGGGTGGACCAACGCGCTGCGCCTCCTCTGGCGTCCGAAGCAGAATTGAGCGGCGGACCATGAATCACGGCGCACGCCCGGACTTCCTCGTGATCGGCGGCGGAATCATCGGCCTCACGATCGCGCGCGAGCTGCGCCGTCGCGGTTTCGGCTCGGTCATGGTGCTGGAGAAGGAGCCCGAGCTCGGCCGGCACCAGAGCGGCAAGAACAGCGGCGTCCTGCACGCCGGCATCTATTACGCGGCCGATTCGCTGAAGGCCAAGTTCTGCGCCACGGGCTCGCGCCGGATGCAGGAGTACGCGCGCGAGCACGGCATCGCGTGCAAGAAGGACGGCAAGGTCATCGTCGCGGCGCGGCCCGACCTCGTGCCGCAGCTCGAGAAGCTGCTGCAGCGGTCGAAGGAAAACGGCATCCGCGCCGAGAAGATCTCGCCCGAGCGGCTGCGCGAACTCGAACCGCTCGCGACGACGCACGAATTCGCGCTCTGGTCGCCCGACACGGCGGTGATCGACTCGAAGGGCGTGCTCGACGCGCTGGCGCGGGAGCTCCGCGACGCCGGCGTCACCGTGCGCCTGAACGAGAAGGCGCTCGCCATCGACGGCGCGCGCCCGTCGGTCCGCACCGCGCACGACGAGGTCGCCTACGGCCACCTCGTGAACGCCGCCGGTCTGCACGCCGACCAGATCGCGCACGCGCTCGGCGTCGGCCTCGACCTCGCGATCCTCCCCTTCAAGGGGATGTACCAGGCGATCGCGCCGCGCTTCGCGGCGGGCGTCCGCGCCTCGATCTACCCGACGCCCGACCCGCGCGTGCCGTTCCTCGGCGTCCACCTCACGCGCAACATCCACGGCGACGTGCTGGCCGGGCCGACCGCGCTGCCGGCGTTCGGGCGGGAGAACTACCACGGCCTCGCCGGCGTCGGCTGGGGCGAGCTGCCGCGCCTCGCCGCCGACCTCGCGCGCATGTTCGTCGGCAATATCGACGGCTTCCGCAACCTCGCCTACGAAGAGCTGCCGAAGTACACGCGGCGCGGATTCTTCAAGCACGTGCGCGCGCTCACCCCCTCGATCACGCTCGCCGACGTCCTGCCGGCGCAGAAGGTGGGCATCCGGGCGCAGCTCGTCGAGCGCGCGACGCGCCGCTTCGTGATGGACTTCACGATCCGCGAGGGCCCGCGCTCGACCCACGTCCTGAACGCGATCTCGCCCGCCTTCACCAGCAGCATGGCCTTCGCGGAGCACGTCGTGGATCGCATCGCCGCGCGTGGCGCCGCCGAGCCCTCGTCCGGCGGGTAACGGTCCCGCGATCGGAATCTCTTTCCCGTCCCGACCCGCGCGACCGCTTGCTCCGCGCCCTCGATTTGGCCGAAGCAGCGATTCGGCCGAGGGAGTCATCGGTCCCTCGGAAGCCGCCCGTGCCGGCGCACCGGGGTCGAGCCGCACGACTCCGCCAACGAAAGGGAGCCCCCCGTGACCGTACGTGGAACGTCTCGCCGCCGCACCGCCCCGTGGATCGCCGCCGTCGCGCTGTCCGCCGTACTTCCCGCGCTTCCTTCGTGCGAAACGAGCGGCCGCGGCGACGGGCTGGTGCAGGTCAACGACTTCATGACGATGGTCGAGCGCGTCCACACGGACGCCGAGCTCTCGGCCCAGAAGGTCCACGAGGCGTCGGAGCAGTTCAGCACGATCCTCGCCTTCAACTTCGACGAGCCGCCGGTCGCCGCCTACAACCGCTTCGGCTCCGCGGTCGACGCCGAGACGCAGCAGTTGAACCAGTTCCGCTCGAGCATCGACGCGATGAAGCGCGCCGCCGAGCCCGTCTTCAAGAAGTGGGCGGCCGATCTCGAGACGTTCGACAGCTTCGAGATGCGCACTCGCAGCCAGAACCGGCTGATGGAGACGCGCAAGCGCTACGAGGCGATCCTCGCCGCCGCGCAGCCGGCGGAGATGGCCTACACGACGTTCGACAAGAAGATGCGCGACTACGCGACCTTCCTCTCGCACGACTTCAACGAGGCGGCCGTCGCGATGCTGCGCGGCGACGCGGGCGCGGTGAAGGAGGGCGCGGTCGCCCTGAACGGCCACTTCGACGCCTGCCAGCTCGCGGCGCGCGAGTACGTGCAGGCGTCGGCGATGCCGAGCGCGCCGGTCCAGCCGGAGCCGGCCGCCGAGCGCGCCCCGGCGAAGAAGAGCGGCCGCTCCGGCGGTTGACGCGGCGCGCGCCCGCGCGGCGCGGCCGGCGAGGGGGGCGGGACGGGGATGAGCTGGTCGATCCTGCTCGGCCTGGTGGGGATCGTCGGCGCACTCGGGCTCGCGCTGCTGCTGGCGGCGGCGCGGCGCTCCGAGCTGCGGCGCATGGAGCGCTCCGTCCAGGAGCGGGACCGCGCGCAGCGCCACGGCCTCGCGCAGGCGCAGCTCCAGCATCCGGTGATCGACCTGTCGCGCTGCCTCGGCTGCGGGACGTGCGTCGCGGTCTGCCCCGAGAAGGGGGTGCTCGAGCTGGTGCACGGCCAGGCCGTCGTCGTGAACGGCGCGCGCTGCGTCGGCATCGCCGAGTGCGAGCGCGAGTGTCCAGTCGGCGCGATCACCGTCACGCTCACCAACCTCGAGAAGCGCAACGACGTCCCGGTGCTCACGGAAGGGTTCGAGGCGGTCGGCAAGCCGGGCCTGTTCCTGGCCGGCGAGGTGACCGCGCTCGCGCTCATCAAGACGGCGGTCGACCAGGGACGCACCGTCGCGGGCGAAGTCGGGCGGCGGATCGCCGCGCGGCGTGCGACGCCGGTCGAGCCGCTCACCGGGCCGCCCAAGCGCGCGCCCGACCCCGAGCAGGTGGTCGACCTCTGCATCGTCGGCGCCGGGCCGGCCGGGCTCTCCTGCTCGCTCGAGGCGAAGCGGCTCGGCCTCTCGTTCGTCACGCTCGAGAGCGAGAAGGCCCTCGGCGGCACCGTCGCGAAGTACCCGCGACTCAAGCTCGTGCTGAGCCAGCCGATCGAGATGCCGCTGCACGGCAAGGTCGCGGGCACCTCCTTCACCAAGGAGGAGCTGATGGAGCTGTGGACGTCGATCGCGGCCGAGCACCAGCTGCCGATCCGCGGCGGCGAGCGGTTCGTCGGCGTCGAGGGGAACGAGAAGGACGGCTTCGTCGTCGCGACCGAGAAGTCGCGCTGGCACGCGCGCTACGTCTGTCTCGCGCTCGGAAGGCGCGGCGCGCCGCAGCGGCTCGGCATCGCGGGCGAGGAGCTGCCCAAGGTGTCGCACGGGCTGCTCGACGCCCACGCCTACCAGAACCGCAGGATCCTCGTGGTCGGCGGCGGCGACAGCGCGGTCGAGACGGCGCTCGGGCTCGCCGAGCAGCCGGGCAACGAGGTGACGCTCTCCTACCGGCGCGAGGAGTTCGTCCGCATCAAGTCGCGCAACCAGGAGCGCCTCGAAGCGGCGGTCAAGCAACAGGCGCTCGACGTCGTCGTGAAGAGCGAGGTGGTCGCGATCGAGCCGACGGAGGTCCTGCTCGCCGTCGAGAGCGGCGGCACGATCGAGCGGCGCCGCCTGAAGAACGACGACGTCTTCGTGATGGCGGGCGGCACGGCGCCGATCGAGATGCTCGCGAAGAGCGGCGTCTCCTTCGACGCGAAGCTCCGCACTCCGCCACCGCGGATCGAAGAGCAGGGCACCGGGCTCGTGCGCGCGCTCGCGGCCGCCTTCGCGGCGGCGCTCGCCGCGCTCGTCTTCGTGCTCTGGAACTACGACTACTACGGGCTGCCGGTCGGCATCCGTCCGACCCACGAGAAGCACGACCTGCTGCGGCCCGGGATGGGGATCGGGCTGGCGCTCGGCGTCGCGACCGTCGCGCTGGTCGGCCTGAACCTGCTCTACCTGGTGCGGCGCTCGCCGCGCTTCCGCCTGCGGTTCGGGTCGCTGCGCGCCTGGATGACGAGCCACGTGGCGACCGGGATCCTGGCGCTGCTCTGCGCGCTGCTGCACGGAGCCATGGCGCCGCGCGAGACGACGGGCGGCCACGCCCTCTGGTCGCTCGCGGTCCTGGTCGCGACCGGCGCGATCGGGCGGTACTTCTATTCGTACGTGCCGCGTGCGGCGAACGGGCGCGAGCTCGAGCTGGCCGAGGCGCTGCAGCAGATCGCGCCCACCGACGCGATCTCCGACCCGGCGGAGCGTAAGTTCAGGTCGCGAGCGCGTGATGAAGTCGCCGCGCTGATCGAGCGGCGCCAATGGAAGAGCTCGTTCTTCACGCGCCTCCTCGCGCTGCTCGGCTCGCAGCGCGACCTCCACCACACGCTGCGCCTGCTCACGCGCGAGGGGGCCGCCGCGAAGATCGGGGCGACGGCGCTGCGCGGGACGCTCGCGCTGGCGCGCCGCGCCCACCGCTCGGCGCTGATCGCGGCCCACTACGAGGACCTGCGCGCGCTGCTCAACAGCTGGCGCTTCCTCCACCGCTGGGTGGCGGCGCTGATGGTCCTGCTCGTCCTGGCGCACCTCTACAGCGCCTTCTTCTACGGCTCGATCGTCTGATCCCGGCGCCATGAGGAAGCCGAAGACCCGCTTCTCCGCGCGCACGTGGATCGCGCTCGTCACCGGACTCGTCGTCGTCGCAGTCGTGGCGGTCGATTTGGGCCGGCGCCAGTCGCCGGGCGAGCTCACCCAGGTGCACGGCCGCGACGCCGAACTCGACGGCCGCTGGGACTGCTCGTCGTGCCACGGCGGCTTCCGCGAGTCGATGGCCGACGCCTGCCTCGAATGCCACGCGCCGATTGCGCAGCAGGTCGAGGCGCACGCGGGGCTGCACGGAGCGCTCGTCGCCGACCAGGCGCGCCAGTGCGGGAGCTGTCACGGCGAGCACCACGGCGCCGCGTTCCCGATGGTGAACGCGCGCTCGTTCGCCGCCGCCGGCGTCGCCAACGTCGCCGTCTTCGACCATCAGAGGGTCGGCTGGAAGATGGACGGCCGCCACCTCGAGGTCGAGTGCGCGAAGTGCCACAAGGACGTCGCCGTCGTCTCGGTCAAGAAGGACCAGCACCGCTACGGCGGCCTCACGCGCGACTGCGTCTCCTGCCACGAGGACTTCCACAAGGGGGCCATGACGCTCGGCTGCGCCGCGTGCCACGGCCAGACCGACTGGAAGCACTTCGCGAATCCCGACCACGACCGCTTCCTCGCGCTGGTCGGCCCGCACGCGAACGTCGAGTGCCGCACCTGCCATGCGAAGGA
>DASRRB010000220.1:0-7606 GCA_035695985.1 Planctomycetota bacterium
CCGGTGTGCAGCCCGCCGCCGAGCGGCGTCGGCGGCTCCCAGCGCGCGAGGCGCAGCTCGTCGCGCGTGCGCATCGCGGAGAGGAACTGCTCGCCGTCGGTGAAGCCGTCGCCGCGCGGGAGGCGGGGACGCAGCACGATCCACGTCGCGAAGGCGCCGATCGCCACCAGCGACGTGCAGACGACCGCGTTCTTGAGGAGGTGCTGCAGGGGAATTCGCCAGCCACGCGCGCCGTCAGGCGCGCGACTCACTGATCGCTTCGCGTCACTTTCCGGCGCCGACGGGCGGCCGGCTGCCGTCGTCCAGGATCCCGACAGCCACGCGCTTGAGCTGCGCGCGGCTGCACGCGTCCATGGCGCGCACCGCGTTCTGGAACTCGGTGCCGCGGTCGCCGCGGATGGTGATCGGCGTGTTCCGGTCGGCGAGCGCGACCTGCTTGAGGTGCGCGACCAGGCCGTCCATGTCGAGGATGCGGTCGCCGACCTTCATGCGGCCGTCCGCCATCACGTTGATGACCACTTCCTTCGTCTCGAGGCTCTCGACGCGGCCCGACTTCGCCTCGGGGAGGTTCACGTCGAGCGCCTTCTCCGAGTCCTTGAAGGTCGTCGCGAGCATGAAGAAGAGGTTGAGGAACAGGAGGCAGTCGATGATCGGCGTCAGGTTGAAGCCGATCTCCTCGTCGAACTCGCTGGGCCGGCGGACGCGCATGTCACGCCGCCTCGAGCTGCGAGCTCTTGCGCTCGTCGAGCTTGCGGCCGACCACTTCGGCGAAGACGATCTCGAGCTCGCCCGCGAAGCGCTCGACCTTGGAGCGCAGCCAGTAGTAGGCGACCTGCGCCGGGATCGCGACGCACAGGCCGGCCGCCGTCGCGACGAGCGCCTGCGAGATGCCGGCCGCCAGCATCTCGGGCTTGCCCATGCCCTTCTGCAGCGAGAGCACCTGGAACGCCTGGATGATGCCGACCACGGTGCCGAGCAGCCCGAGCAGCGGCGCGATCGCGGTGATGACGGCGAACGGCCGCAGCCGCCGCGTCATCAGGCCGACCTCGCGCGCGCTCGCCGCCTCCGCGGCGTGCTCGACGTCGAGGCGCGGCTCGTCGAAGCGGCGCAGCGCCGCGGCCAGGACGCGCGCGATCGCGACCTTCGGGCGCGCCTCGCAGTAGGCGAGCGCCTGCGCCGGGCCCGACTCCATCGCGCCGGCGATCCCCTCCTTGAAGGTCGCGGGGACGAGCCGCGCGGAGGAGAGCGCGCCGAGCCGCTCGACGAAGAAGCCGACCGCGACGATCGAGCAGATGCCGATCGGGACCATGATCGGCCCGCCGGCGATCAGCATCTCGTAGAGACTGGAGAGCGGCTTCGTCATCGGCGCGGTCTGGACCAGCGTCAACAGTTCGATTCCGTACATCGGTGGGTCCTTCCAAAGCGGGCGCGGTGGCGCCGGCCCTGCGATCGGGGAACGGTCAGAAGCTCTTGTTCGCCTCGAGCTCGGCGAGGCGCGCCTTCGCGAGCTTCGCCTCCGGCGTCTTGCCGTGCTGATCGAGCAGTTCGTGATAGCGCGCCCGGGCCTTGTCCTTGTCGCCCATCTGCTCCAGGCACTGCCCCGCGAGCCAGAGGCTCCGGGCCACCTCGGGCTCGCTCGAGAAGAGGAGCGAAACTTTCAGGAATTCGCCCAGCGCATCGTCGTTGCGTCCCTGGGCCACCAGCGTCTCGCCGCGCCCGAGGTGGGCGCGCGCCGCGAGCACCCCGCGGTCGGCCGCGATCACCGCGTCGAAGCGCGCGAGCGCGTCGTTGGTGCGCTTGGCGGCGAGCAGCGCGCGGCCGCGCCAGAGGTCGGCTTCGGCCTGCAGCTCGAACTGCGGGAACTCGCGGCCGAGCGTCGTGAGCGCCTCGAGGCTCTCGTCGAAACGGGCGAGCTCGCCGTAGCAGAGCCCGGCGCGGAAGAGGCCGTGCGCGCGGTGGTCGTGCTTGGGCCAGCCCTTCAGGAAGTCGCCGAGCGGCGCGACCGCCGCCTCGAACTGTCCCGCGCGGTAGAGCGATTCGCCGGCGAGGTAGAGCGACTCGCCGCAGAGCGGGCTCTTGGCGTACTTGACCGGCACCTGCGAGAAGAGCGCGGCCGCCTCCTTCCACTCCTGCTTCTGGAAGCGGCACCAGCCCGACTTGTAGAGCGCGGCGTCGCCGACGCGCGAGCCCTCGGCGCCCTCCGCCTTCGTGTAGCTCGCGAGCGCGCCGTCGAAGTCGCCGGCGACGTAGAGCTGCTCGCCGAGCTCGAAGGCCGCCTCGCCGGCGAAGCTGCTGCCGGTGAAGTCGCGCCCGAACTGCGCGGTCAGCTCCTTCAGCTGCGGGTCGTTCGACTTCTGGGCGAGGAGCACGCGCTGCCACGCCATGCGGTCGCGTCCGGAGAACTTCGGGAACCTCTGCAGCGCCTCGGTGAGCAGCGCGCCTCCCGATTTGGGGTCCCCGGAATCGTCGAGCGCGAGCGCGGCGACGATCGCCGCCTCGGCGGTGCGGTCGGAGTCGGGCGCGACCTCGAGCATGCGGCGCCACGCCGCCTGCGCGAGCGGGCCGTCCTTCTTCGCACGCGCGACGCTCACCTGCAGCTCGAGCGCGGCGGAGCCGATCTCCTTGGGGAGCTTCTGCTTCTCGGTGTCGGTCGCGAGCAGCTTCTCGAGCGACTTCGCGGCGTCGTCGGCGCGCTGCAGCCCGAAGTAGGACCACGCCTGCGCGTAGAGCGCGGAGCGCTGCGTCTCGAGCGGCGCGTCGGCGGCCAGCGCCGGCGCGAGCGTCTGCAGCGCCTCTTCGTGCTTGCCGGCGTTGGCGAGGAGCTCCGCGTTCTCGAGCGCGGCGCGGCGCGAGATCGACGGGTCGGTCTTCCCGCCGCCCTGCGCGAGGCGCGTGAGCAGCCGCGCGGCGTCGTCGCCCTTGTTCAGGAGCTTCTTCGCCTGCGCGAGGTCGTAGCGCGCGTCGTCGGCGTAGAGGCTCTTGGGGTAGTGCTGCAGGTGGCCTTCGAGCGTCTGCTCGGCCGCGGCCGGGTCGCCGCCGCGCAGCTGCGAGCGGCCCGCCATGAACGACGCCTCGGCGGCGCGCTCGTCCTCCGGCCACTCGCGCGCCACCTTCTCGAAGCGCGCGGCCGCCTCCTTCCACTTCTCGAGGCGGTAGAGGCACCAGCCGGCGCGCGAGAGCGCGCGCGGCGCGATGCCCGCCTTGCCGTCCCCGTCGTCCTGCGCCGCGAGCTCGAAGGGCGACAGCGCGTCGGCCCACTTCTTCTGGGCGAAGAGCGCCTCGCCGAGCACGAGGTTCACTTCCGCGACGTGCTTGCCCTTCGGGAAGGCGGCGAGGCACTCCTTGGCGCGCGCCGCCGCGCCGGCGTGGTCGCCGCCGTTGAGGGCCGCGACCGCCGCCGAATAGGAGGCGTCCTCGTTCCCGCCCGCCGCCTTCGAGTAGGCCTCCTTCGCCTCGTCGAAGCGGCCGGCGTCGAAGAGCGCGTCGGCGCGCGCGTGCGCGAGGCGCGTCGCGACCTCGCCCTGCGGCTTCGCGGCGAGCCCGCGCTCGAAGAAGACGAGCGCCTTCGCCGGGCCGCCCTTCTTCCGCTCGACGAGGCCGCGCCAGTAGCACGCCTCCGCCGTGTGCGGCTCGCTCTTGCCGGCGAGCAGCCGGTCGAGCACCGCGCCCGCTTCGTCGTCGCGGCCGAGCCGCTGCAGGTGGATGCCGGCGTGGAGGCGCGCCTCGGCGAGCAGCGGCGAGTCGGGCGTCGCCTGCTCGAGCCGCAGGAAGTGCTGCGCCGCCTGTGCGTCGTCCTTGAGATCGGCGGCGGCGAATCCGGCGCCCGAGAGCGCGTCGTCGTACCACTCGCCCTGCGGCACTTTCTGGAAGGCGGCGAGCGCATCGGCCGGCTTGCCGTCGCGCAGGCAGCACTCGCCGAGGAGGAACTGCATCTCCGCGGCGGCCGCGTCCTTGGGGTGGCGCTGCAGGAAGAGCTGGAGCGAGTCGACCGCCGGCGCGAACTCCCCCGCCTTGTAGAGCGACCAGCACAGGCCGTAGAGGGCGCCGCGCGCGTACTCCGACTTCTCGTTCTTGACGGTGGCGGCGTACGCCTTGGCGGCCGCGGGGAACTCGTTCAGCTTGAAGTGCGCCTCGCCCGCGAAGTACGCGGCGGCCGGCGCGAGGTAGTGGTTGGCGCCGTCGGCCGAGATCTTGTCGAAGCGGCGCGCCGCCTCCGCGGTCTGCCCGAGCTCGAGCGCGCACTGTCCGAGGCGGAAGCTCACCTCGAAGGCGAACTCGAAGCCCGCCGGCGTCGGCTCGAGCTTCCCGAGCTCGGTGCGCGCGTCCTCGTACTTCTTCGACTCGAAGAGCGACTGGCCGAGGCGGTAGCGAACCAGCGGGACGCGAGGATGGTCGGGATGTCCCTGGAGGAACTTCTTCGCCTCGGTGACGACGAGCTCGTGGAAGCCCTTCTCGAAGAGGCCGGCGATGTAGTTGTATTCGTCGTTCCCGGCGGCGTCCTGGGCGTTCTTCGCCTGGAGGAGGGCGGGGGCGGCGACGGGGATGGCCGGGGCGGGCGCTCGGGACGGCGGGGCGACGACGAAGATCCCCGCGAGTCCGAGCCCCGCGACGAGGGGGCCCTGGAACGGCATGGTTCGATCCCTTTCGACACGGACAGCACGGGGCGTAGGCCTGCGACCGCGCCCCCGGTCGCGAGCGGGCGCGCACTCTACCGGGCGTCGCGGGCCGGCGTTGGGCGGGAAGTCCGAAAGATGTAGGGGACTAGCGCGCGACGCGTGACGGAGTGCGCGGAGAGGGTTGCGAACGATCGACGGGGAAGAGGATTCGCGACGTCGCGACGAACTCGCCCGTCGTCGAACGGCGACAGTGACGATCTCTCAGGGGCGGTCCGCGAGCTTCGCGCTCAGCGCCGCGACCTCCTTCTTGAGACGCGTGAGCTCGCGCAGCGCGTCGGGCAGCTTCGAGACTCCCGCGAGCTCGCGCATCCCGACGCTCGCCTCCTTCGCCCAGAAGCCGAAGTAGTCGCCCGGCTTGTCGATCGAGCCGCCGACGCCGGAGCGCGCGGCGAGACGGACGTTGCTCGTGATCTTCAAGTGGTCGGCGACGCCGACCTGGCCGCCGAGGAGGCAGTTCTCCCCGATCTCGCAGCTGCCGGCGACGCCGGTGTGCGCGGCCATGATCGTGCGCGCGCCGACGACGACGTTGTGGCCGAGGTGGACGTGGCTGTCGAGCTTGACGTCGTCGCCGACCTTGGAGTCGCCGAAGCGCGCGCGGTCGAGGGTGGTCCCGTTGCCGACGTGGACGCGATTCCCGACGACGACGCGGCCGAGGTGGCGCAGGCGGACCGGCCCGCGCGGGCCGAAGCCGAAACCGAAGCCCTCGCCGCCGACCACCGCGCCGTGGCCGACGACGCACTCGTCGCCGAGCGTGGCGCACGCCTTCACCACCGCGTGTGACTGGATCCGGCAGCGCGCGCCGACGACGGCGCCGCCCTCGACGACCGCGAGCGGCTCGAGCTGCGTCCCGGCGCCGATCTGCGCGCCCGCGCCGACGACGGCGTAGGCGCCGATCGCGACGTTCTCGCCGACCACGGCGCTCGGATCGACGATCGCCGTCGGATGGCGCCCCGCGACCGGCCACGGCAGCTTCCACAGCCCGAGCTTCTCGATCACCTGGTTCTGCGCGATCTGCGGGAAGCCGACGACGATCTTCACCCGGTCGATCTGCGGCGCGAGCTTCTCCGGCACGAGCAGCGCCGCCGCCTGCGACGTCTTCGCCTGCGCCAGGAAGCGCGCGTCGTCGAGCGCCGCGATCTGGTCCGGCCGCGCCTCCTCGATCGGCCCGACGCCGCGGACCACCGCCGCGCCGTCGCCTTCGAGCTTCCCGCCGACGAGGGCGGCGATTTCGTTCAGGGTCATGGACATCGCGACTCTCCGAGCCGAAGAAGCCGGGGATTCTGCCTGCGGGGCGGCGGCGGGAGAACTCGATTCGTTGGCGACGCGGAGCGCGCGGCATTGACCAGGGATGGCACTGCCCCGCGAGTACCTGATCACCCTCCGCGGCATTCGCGAGCGGATTCGCGAAGCTCGCCTCCGCGCTGTCCTCATCGCCAACACGATGCTGGTCCGGCTCTACTGGGACGTCGGCCGAATCATCCTCGACCGTCAAGCGCGCGCAGGATGGGGTTCACGGATCATCGATCGACTGTCCGCGGACCTGCGCGAGTCGTTCCCCGACATGACCGGATTCTCACCGCGCAATCTCAAGTACATGCGCGCATTCGCTGCGGCGTGGTCGAGACGCGCAATTGTGCAAGAGCCTCTTGCACAATTGCCCTGGTCCCACCACATCGCGCTCCTCGAGAAGCTCGACGGTCCGCGCGAGAGGCTCTGGTACGCGAGTCGTTCGACCGCCCACGGATGGTCCCACCACATCCTCATCCTCCAGATCGAAGGCCGGGTCCATGAACGCCAAGGTCGCGCGATCACGAACTTCCCTGCCACGCTTCCGCCTGCCGGATCGGATCTCGCCGAGCAGGTCTTCAAGGATCCATATCTCTTCGATTTCCTCGGCACGGCGGACCTGCGTCGCGAGCGAGACGTCGAAAGAGCGCTCGTCGACAAGGTCCAGCGCTTCCTCATGGAGCTCGGGACCGGCTTCGCGTTCGTGGGACGGCAGGTGCCGCTGCGCGTCGGGAACCGCGACTACGTGGTAGATCTGCTGCTCTACCACCTGAAGCTGCGCTGCTACGTCATCGTCGAACTGAAGGTCGTGCCGTTCGACCCCGCGTTCGTCGGCCAATTGAATCTCTACCTGTCCGCCGCGGACGATCTGCTCCGACACACCGACGACCGACCGTCCATCGGATTGATGCTCTGTCGGACGCGAGAGCGCATCGTCGTCGAATATGCGCTGCGGCACCTCGAGCGCCCGATCGGGGTGGCGAGGTGGCAAACGAAGTTCGTCGACGAACTTCCCGCGACTTTCCGTGGGAGCCTTCCGACCGTTGCTCAGATCGAGGCCGAGCTGACGAGGGGTGCGAAGGTCCGCGCGAAGCAGCGTCCAAGGCGTCGAGGAAGCTGAAGAATGGGCTGCCGGTCGTCCGATGAGGTGCGGCGAACGAAGCGATTCGACTTCGAGTCCGCGTTGACTCCGTCTGCGACGGCGGATAGGAACTCGCCCCATGACTCGATCGAAGCTGCCGCTCGCCGTCGTCTCCGTCCTGCTCCTCGCCGCCGGCACCGCGCAGGCGCGCGCGCACGACGACGCGCGCTTGCACGTGCACGCGAACGGCTCGGCCCTCTACGTCGAGGACGTCGCGAAGGCTCCGGTCGGCGGGTTCGCGCGCGTGCCCGCGCCGGTGTGGGGCATCGCGAGCCTCGCGGTCGCTGCGTCGCTGCTGCTGCGCCGCCGTCGGATTTCACCGCGCGGGGCGTGACGCCGCGCGGGCGGTGAGCGCGTGAGCGAGTGAGAGACGCGCCGCCGCTGATCCGAGTGCAGCCGCCGTCCAGATCGGGCGAGAGCGCCTTCGTGCTGCGAGCGGCGATCGCGGTCGTGCTCGCAGCACTCTTCGTCGTCAGCTCGCGGCAGAGAGCGGGATCGGCCG
>DASRRB010000221.1:0-3329 GCA_035695985.1 Planctomycetota bacterium
TTCGCGAAGGTGCTGACCGACTACTACGAGGCGGCCGACGCGCTGCTCGGCGAGATCGTGCCGCTGCTGCCGGCCGAGACGACGATCGCGGTCGTCTCCGACCACGGTTTCGCGTCGCACGGCGAGGGCGGCGCCTCGACCCAGCGCGAGATGCGTCCCGACCTGACGCGGCTGGTCGAGATGGCCGGCGTCTCCGACGCGGTCGCGACCGCGCTGGTCGCCACGCACGGCTTCGTCCGGCCCGAGTCGAGCGACATCGCGGCGGCGCAGCGCGCCAACGAGCAGCTGGTCGCCTTCTTCGAGCGCTGCGTCGTCGTCGAGGGCGGCAAGCGGGCCTTCACCGTGAAGGCGCTCGAGTCGGCGCAGCTCCAGGTCGACGTGAACCTCGACGCCGATCTGCAGCCGGGTTCGCGCATCGCCACGCCGGCCGGCGAGGTGACCTTCGACCAGCTGGCCACGATCGAGGAGCGCAGCGGCAACCACCACCCCGACGGGATCCTCCTGTTGAAGGGCCCCCACGTCCGGCGCGGCCACCACGCGACCGGCGCGCGCCTCCAGGACGTGACGCCGACGCTGCTCTACCTCGAGGGGAAGGCGGTTGGCGCCGACATGGACGGCGCGGTGCTCTACGACCTGATCGACCCCGCCTACGTCGAGAAGAGCGGCGACGCCGAGCGCATCGAGAGCTGGGACCCGCTCGTCCCGATCTCGCGCGACCGCTCGATCGTCGGCGACGCGTCGATCCCGAGGTCCGAGACGACCCGGCTCGGCTACGTCGGCGGCGAGACGACGAAGCCCGCGCCGCGCGAAGGCGAGAAGGGGTCGCCGAAGAAGGACTGAACGCTCTCGGCGTCGATCCCGCTCGGACGAGGCGTCGGGAGGGAGCGGACCCGAATGGAGTGGGTCCGTATGGAGCGGGTGATGAGGATTGAACTCACGACAACCACGTTGGCAACGTGGTGCTCTACCACTGAGCTACACCCGCCCGGGAAACACGAGGGGCGGGAAGGTAGCGCGAGCGCGCGAAGGTGTCAAACCTCGGGAACGCGCGCGAGGCCGAGGTAGCGACGACCCGCGCCGATCCGATGCGCGTCGCGCCGCGCGCGCGCGAGCCAGCGTCGCGCCGCACGCACCGAAGCGGCGATGGACGCGCCGCGCGCGAGGCCGGCCGCGATCGCGCTCGCGAGCGCGCAGCCGGTGCCGCGCGGCGATTCGCCCGGCTCGCGCGGCTGCGCGAGGTCGGCGTCGCCCGCGGCGCCGCGCAGCCGGTCGACGACGGTCCGATCGCGGCGCGCGAGGAGGTGGCCCCCCTTCAGGAGGACGCTCTTCGGCCCGAGCTCGAGCAGCGCGCGCGCCGCCGCGTCGGGCGCGCGCGCGACTTCGTCCGGCGCGACGCCGAGCAGCGCGGCCGCCTCGATCGCGTTGGGGGTGAGCAGGTCGACCCGCGGCAGCAGGCGCTCGCGCAGCCGCCGGACCGCCTTCGCCGAGAGGGCCGCCGGCCCGCGCGTCGGCGCGAGCACCGGGTCGAGCACGATCGGCGGCCAGCGGCCGCGCGCAACGAGGCGCGCGAGCCCGTCGATCCACGCCTCGTCGGCGAGCATCCCGATCTGCACCGCGCCGAGGCGCGCCGAGGCGCGGACGCATTCGATCCGGGCGCGGCCGCTGCGCCACGGGAGCGGCTCGATCGCGACGACGCCGCGCGCGTTCTGGAGCGTGAGGCAGCTCGCGACCGCCGCCCCGTGCACGCCGTGCAGCGCGAGGACCTTCAAGTCGAGCTCGAGGCCGGCGCCGCCGCTCGGATCGGAGCCGGCGACGATCAGGACGAGCGGCGGGCGGGAGTCCCGTCGCGGCGCGCGGCGCGTCACAGGCCGAGCCCGCGCAGGTGGCGCACCGCGCCGAGCAGCGGCCCCGGCCCGCCGAACGGCTCGACACGCGCGACGAACGGCACCGCGTTGCCGACCGCGGAGCGCAGCTCGACGAAGTCGATCTCGCCGGCGCCCGCGGGCAGTCCGTCGATCTTCCCGAGAGCGTCGCACGCGTCGACACCGGCGCAGAGAGCGCCGAGACGCGACAGCCATTCCGTGGCGAGTCCACCGCCGGCCGCCGCGATCGCGTGCGCGCGCCCGGCGTCGTGCCAGTAGGCGATGCGCCGCCGCTTCCCGAGGTCCTCGAAGATCGCGGCGAGCTCGTCGGGGCGGCCGAAGTCGTCGCGCGCGCGCGGCGTGAGCAGCGCGACGCCGACCTCGGGCACCTGGCGCAGCACCTCGTGGAGGATGCGGCAGACGCGGTCGAGCGCGGCGAGGCCGACGCCGCCGTGCTGCGCCTCCCGCGCCGCCGGCAGCGTCCCGAGCTCGACCTGGACCCAGGAGGCGCGCACCGCGACGGCGTAGCGGGCGGTCGCGAGCAGCGAGGCGGTCACCACCTCCGGCGCGAATTCCCCCGTGACGAGGTCGGCCGGCGCCGCCCGGCCCTTCCGAACCGGCCGGGTCGCGGCGGCGCCGCGGTCGTGGCAGACATGGCGGACCGCCAGCACCATCGCGCCGACCGATGCCGACGTGAGATGGGCCGGGGAGGGGGCGTGCTCGGTGCGTCCGGGAACCCAGCGCCGGACGCCGAGCGCTTCGAGCCACTCCGCGACGTCGCCGGGAGATGGGAAGCCCGTCCCATCGCCGTCCACCGCCACCGCGATCCGACCGCTGCCCGCCATCCGCCGTCCTTCCGCTTTTTTCTAACGAGGCCCGGATGCCACCGGTAGAAGGCCCTCGTTCCCGGCCCCACCCGGGGGCACGGACGCGTCGTAGGAATTCGTCGGGCCGCCATCTTCGATGAATTGCGCGCGGACGCAGCCAACCGATCGTCCAGCCGTTTCAGAGGAACCCGCAATGAACCATTGGAAGAAGAGTCTGTTCACGGCGGCGGCGCTCGTCGCGACACTGCCGCTCGCGCTCGGGCAGTCGAGGCCGGTCGCCACCCGTGCGGCGAGGAGCGCGGATGCGCCCGCAGCGAGCGACACACCGGCGTCCGCCGATCGTGCCTACCTCGGCGTCTACCCCGGCACCGAGTCGGACGGGGGCGGGGTCAAGCTCGAACAAGTGGTCGACGGCAGCCCGGCCGAGAAGGCCGGCCTGCAGGCGGGCGACGTCATCACGGCCCTGGGTGACCGCACCATCGGCAGCGACGAGGAGCTGCGCGAGGCGATCGCGTCGCACCAGTCGGGAGAGAAGGTCAGAGTGACCTTCCTGCGCGACGGCGAGAAGCGGCGCACGAGCGCACGCCTCGGAAAGGCGCCGTCGGAGAGCGACGCGGGCGGCGGCGAGAGCGGAACGGTC
>DASRRB010000222.1:0-3906 GCA_035695985.1 Planctomycetota bacterium
CCGATGACCTGCAAGAAGGTGCTGCGCGCGCAGAACATCGCGCTGCAGAACCGCCTCCCGGTGATCTACCTCGTCGACTCGGCCGGCGTCTTCCTGCCGCTGCAGGACGAGGTCTTCCCCGACGAGGACGACTTCGGCCGCGTCTTCCGCAACAACGCCGTCCTCTCCGCGCGCGGCGTGCCCCAGATCGCCGCGATCATGGGGATGTGCGTGGCGGGCGGCGCCTACCTGCCGGTCATGTGCGACACGCTCCTCATGACGACCGGCTCGGGGCTCTTCCTGGCAGGGCCGTCGCTCGTGAAGGCGGCCATCGGCCAGGTCGTCGACGCCGAGGAGCTCGGCGGCGCCGCGATGCACGCCGAGATCTCGGGCACCGTCGACTTCAAGGAGCCGAGCGACGAGAGCTGCCTCGCCCGGATCCGCTCGATCGTCGAGCGCATGGGCGCGCGGCCGACGGCCCCCTTCGACCGGATCGCCGCGAAGCCGCCGCTCTTCGACGCCACCCACCTCGCCGGCATCGTCTCGTCCGACGGCGGCGGCCAGTACGACGTGCGCGACGTGCTGGCGCGGATCGTCGACGGCAGCGAGTTCGAGGAGTACCGCGCCGAGTACGGCCCGACCGTGGTCTGCGGCTTCGCGCGGGTCGGCGGCTTCGCGGTCGGCATCGTCGCCAACCAGAAGACGCACCAGAAGCGGGCCGGCCACCCGATCGAGTTCGGCGGCGTGATCTACCGCGAGTGCGCCGAGAAGGCCGCGCGCTTCATGCTCGACTGCGGGCAGAACCGGATCCCGCTGCTCTTCTTCCACGACGTGAACGGCTTCATGGTCGGCAAGGAGTCGGAGCAGAAGGGGATCATCCGCGCGGGCGCGAAGATGGTGAACGCCGTCAGCAACGTCCCCGTCCCGAAGATCAGCGTGATCGTGGGCGGGTCGTTCGGGGCCGGCCACTACGCGATGTGCGGCAAGGCGTACGACCCGCGCTTCCTCTTCGCGTGGCCGAGCGCGCGTTACGCGGTGATGGGCGGCGCGCAGGCGGCCGGCACGCTCGCCGACCTGCGCGTCCAGCAGCTCGAGAAGCAGGGAAAGAAGCTCACCAAGGCGGAGATCGCGGAGCTGCGCAAGGACACCGAGGAGCGCTACGCGACGGCCCTCGACCCGCGCTACGCCGCGGCGCGCCTCTGGGTCGACAAGATCCTCGAGCCGGCGAAGACGCGCGAGGCGCTGATCCTCGCGCTCGAAGTCGCGGCGCTGAATCCCGAGGTGCCGCCGCTGATGACCGGCGTCTACCCTTCGTGAGGACGTGATGCGCCGCATGCGCCGCCGGCTCGCTGCGCTGTCCGTGCTCCTCGGGGCGGCGGTCGGCTGCGCGGGGTCGGAGGCGCGCGCGCCGGCGCCGGCGGATTCGGCGGCGCCGGGTCGGACGGGGAGTGTCGTCGTCGACCCGCACTCGGTCCTGGCCGAGTGGGCCCGGCGTGCCGCGACGGTGAAGGCGTGCACTGCGACTTGGCGCGTCACCGGACCGATCGAGCAGACGATCCGCATCGCGTACGTCGCGCCCGACCGCGCGCGCTTCGACGCGACCGGCACGCGCAACGGGGCGCCCATCGAAGAGACGGCGTGGACGCTGCGCGACCGCTCCTTCTTCCTTTCGCAGCGCGGCGACGCGCGCGCGTGGGCCGAGGTGCCGCTCCGATCCGAGGAGGCCGCCGCCGAATTCGACGCGATCCTCGCGGAGCTGCAGCGCGCCTTCCCGACGACTCCGTCGGGCGCGCCGCTCCCCGACTACGGACGGGGCGTCGCGCTCGACTTCTGGTGCGAGCCCGACCTCGACCACCCCGAGCACGACCGGCTCGATGCGCTGGCGATCCGGCAGGAGCGGCGCACGGAGGTGTTCCGCTGGCTGTCGCGACTGGCGGCGATGCCGAAGCTGCGCGACGAGGGCGCGCGCCTCGTGGCCGAGGACCCGCGCACCGGCCTCGAGGTCGCGCTCTCCAAGGAGAACGGATTCCTCGAGAGCGTCACGGCGCCCGGCGGGCTCAAGGTCGCGCTCGTCGAGTGGAAGCCGGCGGTCGACGAGGCGGCCTTCGAGATCCCCAAGCCGCCGCCCGGAGCGCGCGACCTCTCCGAGGAGTACCGCGGCGCGGTCGCGGCCAGCCGTGACCTCGGGATCGACGCCGTGATCACGCGCCAGGCGACCACCGCGCGCGCGCGCGACGCGATCGGCGACGACGACTTCCGGACGCGGCTCGCCGCCGTCTTCGCGGTCGCGCACCGGACGCTCCTGCGCGACCGCCTCGCGGCCACGCGCGCCGCGCTCCAGAAGAAGAGCGACGAGGCGACGGAGCAGTACGAGCGCAGCTACGCCGCCTCCACCTCCGACCGCGACCTGCGGCAGTTCTGCGAGTCGCGGATCGCCGAGGAGCGCACGGCCCTGGTCGACGGGCTGCGCGCCCTTTCGGACGAGACCGCCCGCTTCCACCCCCCGCACGAGCCCGGCCTCGACGACCGCACCGCGGGCCTGGTCGACGAGGCGCGCCGCCACTCGCGCACCGAGTGGTTCGAGCGCGAGATCACGCAACCGGTGCTCGCACGATTCGACGAGCGGGTCCGCAAGGTGCGCGGGGAGAAGTGACGGGCGTCAGCGCTCCCCTACGAGCGCGAGCGCCTTCTCGAGAGCGGCATCGGTTTTTCCGGATCCGATCGAGACCTCGACTTCGAAGTCGGGAGCGAGCCCGCTCCCTTCGAAGCTCTCGCCCTTCGCCGAACGGTACACCGTATCCGTGTATGCGAGCGTCCACCCGTTCGGCAGCCGCAGGTACGGCACCCGGCAGAACGCGCCCGCCGTCGCCTCGCCGACCCGGATCGCGGGAGGATCGCGACCGAGGAGCGCGAGCGGGAGGATCTCGCCGGCGCTGCAAGTGTCCCGGCTGGTGAGAACGATCAGCTTGCGAAGGTAGCGCGGGTGATCGGCGAGACCGGCGGCGAGCACCGGTCCAGTGACTACATGCGCCGGATCGTCGGAGGCGTCCCGCCGCACCACCGTGAGCAACGGCTGTCCCGGCTTCACGAAACGGCTCGCCAAGTCGACCACCGTTTCCGCGTAGCCGCCGTGGTTGAATCGCAGGTCGAGGACGAGGCTCTCGACGAAGTCGAGCTCGCGGATCGACTCGTCGAGCTGCTGGACGAACTTGCGCGCCCGCTCGGTCTCCTTCGCGTCGACGCGCCCGCTCACGTCGATTCCGGCGCCGTCGTGCTCGAACGAGTCGATCCGGATGTAGCCGACCAGGTTCGCGAGGCGACCGAACTGGAGCAGCCCGTTGCAGCGCCGCTCGAACCGGGTCATCGCGTAGCGATCGGCGACGCGCCGCATCGAGGCGAGCTCGTCGTCGGATCGCAGTGTCCGGCCCTTGCTTCCCATCTCATGCCAGAAGAGATCCCCGCTTCCCGACAGTCCGAAGTGGATGTCGTTGATTGCGTCGAGTGCTCGTCTCATCGCCTCGAACAGTTCCGAGTCCTTCGAAGTGTCGCTGAGGCCGGCGCGCAGCGGCTCGACGATCGCGTCCCAGTCGAGTCCGCGCGAAGCGAGGCACGGGCACTCCGATCGGACGACCCATGCCATCGCATCGAAGCAGCTGCGCGGATCGGTCGGAACGGCCTGCCGGAAGGAATCGGGCACGCGGGCGAGGCGCCGGAACCGGCTCGTGAACAGGCTGCACTCGTCGACCTCCGCGACGTCGGGATCCGAGCTGCCCGGAACGAGGCGCAAGACGAGTCCCCGGTCGGCCGCGCTCTCGTCGACGAGCAGGCCAAGGGGAGACTGAAGTGACGCGACCACATGGTCGCCCCGGACCTGCAGGACTCGGTGCCCGTTCTCCGCCACCCAGGTCCCTTCGAAGTCGGGCGCCG
>DASRRB010000223.1:0-3126 GCA_035695985.1 Planctomycetota bacterium
ATGCGCCGGATGGTCCGCGACGTCGAGCGCGACAAGAACCACCTCTGGCACCAGCTCCTGAACGACATGACGGCGGACGCGTTCAAGCCGCTGTTCTGACGGCGCCGGCGCGCGGCGGCTTCGCTCACTGGGTCGCGAGCGTGATCTCGACCGGCGCCAGCGCGACGCCGTCCTTGCTCTTGAAGCCCTGCTTCGATGCGGAGTTGAGCGAGAAGCGGTAGCTCGTCCCCGCCTCGAAGCGGACTGGCCAGGTGAGCACGCGCCCGCTCGCGTCCCACGTCGGCGCGCCGCGCCCCTTCGGCGTCTTCGCGGGCTCGCCCATGACGGAGTACGAGTCGGTCCGCATCGCGCGGTCGAAGGTGAAGACGAGCTCGCCGTCGCCCGCCGCGAGGTCGCGGCTCCCGTTCGCGGGCGCCATCGAGACGAGGTGGGGCGACTTTGCCTCCTGTTCCTTCGCGTGTTGCGCCTCGCGCTCGAAGCAGGCGACGATCTGCGGCAGGAAGTCGGCGAAGGTCGGCCACCGCTTGCGGTCGGCCTCGAAGCGGCCGATCTCGTCGGCGAGCGCGGGGACCCAGGCGAAGCCGCGCGCGACTTCCTCGTCGCGTTGCTTCTTGCCGGCCGCGTCGCCCTCGGTCACCGTCCGGCAGCGCACGACGCAGGCGCGCACCAGCGACTCGTAGCTCATCGTCTTCCAGTCGGCGTAGGCCTGCTGGCGCATGACGTCGGCGCAGGTCGAGAAGAGGGCGCCGGCCGGCTTCTCGAGCTGCGCGGCGATCCGGTCGACCAGCGCGTTCGTGTAGGAGTGGCAGAGCTCGTGGACCACGAGCCCGCCCATCTCGGCGCCGAAGACCGGGACGCCGTCGGCGTCGAAGCTCGAGCAGCCGAAGACCGGCAGGATCTCCTCGGCCTCGTCGGAAGGGCTGCCGTCCTTCTTGGCGGGGAAGCGGACGCCGACGCCGTAGTTGCCGCCGCCGCAGAGCAGCCCGGGGATCGCGCAGTAGCGCGCGCCGCGCCGCTCGCCGAAGACGCTGTCGAACCACGGCAGCGCCTGGCTCTTCTCGATCACCGCTCTCAGCCGCGCGGAGGCGGCGTCGAAGCGCTGCTGCTGGCCGTCGAAGAACTCCTCGCTCTTCGCGACCTTGACGAAGTCGCGCAGGTCTTCGAGGAAAGCGCGCGACCCCTCGAGCCCCCAGCGCGCGTCGAGCCGCTCGGGCGGCCGGTCGAACGGGATCCTCTCCTCGAGGCCGGCCGAATCCTCGACGTGGACGGCGAGCGACGCGATCGCGTCGTAGCTCACGCCGCGCGTGCGGCGCAGCTCGCGCAGCCGCTTCACGGCCGCGTGGTCGCGGAACTCGCGGAACCAAGCGTCGGCCGCGCGCGCGTAGGGCGAGGCCGCGTTCGCCATGTTGAATTCGCCGAAGTCGGCGAGGCGGGCGACCAGCGTGAGGAGCTCGACGCGGCGGTCGACGGAGGCCTCGATCGCAGGCGGCGGCGTCGAGGGCCCCGAGAGGGGGGCCGCGCACGCCGCGGCGACGGACAGCACGAGCGACGTCATCGGCGGGTCTCTTCCGGTGCGGGGCGGCGCGACGATAGCGCGCGCCTATCATCCGCGGCCCCATGGTGCGCGACGGCAACCGCAAGTACCACGACCGCGTCGCGGGCAAGTACGACGTCGTCTACGACACGCCCTACTGGCGCTTCTATCGCGACGTCTCGTGGCGTCATCTCAAGCCCTACATCCCGGAGCGGCGCCCTGCGACCGCCGCCGACCTCGGCTGCGGCACCGGCTGGTTCGGGACGCGCCTGCTCAAGGCGGGCTGCGCCGTCACCTTCCTCGACCCGAGCGGGAAGATGCTCGAGGAGGCGCGCGCCGCGGTCGAGCGCGAGGGCGCGCGCGGCCTGACCGTCCGCTACGTGCAGACCGGCATGGAGCACATGGGGGAGATCGAGAACGCGTCGCTCGACTTCGCGACCGGACAGGGCGATCCGCTCTCGTTCTGCGAGGAGCCGGCGCGCGCTCTCTCGGAGCTCGCGCGGATCGTCAAGCCGGGCGGCGCGGTGGTGCTCTCGGTCGACAGCCGCGTGGCCGGCGTGCGCTCGCTGCTCGGCGAGAAGTCGCCCGACGCGGCGCTCGAGCTGGTGAAGACGGGGCGCACGCGCTGGCGCGGCGAGCGTTCCGAGGAGCGCTTCGGGATGAAGATGTTCGAGCCCGACGAGCTCGCGTCGCTGCTGCGGCGCGCCGGCTTCGAGGTCGCGTCGATGATCGCGAAGACCTGCCTGGTGCAGCGGAGCAACGAGGCGTGGCTCGAAGAGCCGGCGCGCGCCCGCGAGCTGCTCGCGGCCGAAGAGCGCGTGCACGGTGATCGCGCGTATTTCGGGCTCGCGGGCCACTTCGAGGTCGCGGCGCGGCGGGCGGCGTGACGCCGCGCCGCGCCGCGCGGGCGGCGCGCGCCGCGCCGCGTCAGTGCCAGACCGTCAACGCGTTGAAGAACCAGTGCGCGACCACGAGGCGCGGGATGCGGCGCCACCTCCGATAGGCGAGGCCGGTCAGCAGCCCGAAGAGGTAGATGCCGATCGACGCCAGCGGCGAGTAGCCGTGCGCGAGGGAGAAGGCGGCGGCCGAGAGGATCACCGGCAGGAAGCGCGCGCGCGGCAGCGCGTCCTGCAGCCGCGCTTGCAGGAAAGCGCGGAACGCCACCTCCTCGTACGTCGAGGAGAAGAGCGCCGCGATCGTGAAGGCGATGCGCGAGTCTGACCGCTGTCGCAGCGGCAGCCACGCCGAATCGTTGCCCGGGATCCCGAGGCGGATCGCCACGTACGAGCAGGCGTAGACCGCGAAGAAGAGCCCGAACCCGAGCGCCAGCCCGAGCAGCAGCTCGCGTGTCCACTCGCTGCGCGGCGTCGGCCGCGGTTGGACGGCGCTCCCGCTCGAGCGCAGCAGGAGCAGCAGGATCACCGCCATTCCGAGGTCGAACGGGATGCGTCCGAGCAGCTCGCGCGGCGAGTACGGATCGGGCCCGGGCTGGGTCCCCGGCGGCTCGAACAGGTTCAGCAGGTGCGCGGCGAGCGGCCGCACGAAGATCACCAGCACGACGGCGACGAGGTCGAGATGGCGCATCCAACGGC
>DASRRB010000224.1:0-14511 GCA_035695985.1 Planctomycetota bacterium
TCGGTCAGGAGGTCGCCGAACTCCGCGTTCAGCTGCTCGAGCTGCGCCGCGTCCGGCGCGCGCCGCACGCGGATCACGAGGAGGTCGCCGACGTAGCGGCTCGAGTCGTAGTTGGCGTAGAAGCGCAGCACCTCGCGCACCGCGACGTCGACGTCGTCGGTCACCTTGTAGAGCGAGAGGTCGGACGGGCTGATCAGCTTGCGCGCGCGCAGGTGCGTGTCGACGTAGCGGTGCCAGTCGGCCCAGTAGCTCCCGCCCGGCGCGTCGACGAAGACGACGGGGACGAGCTCGCTCTTGCCGGTCTGCAGCAGCGTCAGCGCCTCGAACCCCTCGTCGTGCGTCCCGAAGCCGCCGGGGAAGAGCGCGATCGCGTGCGCCTCCTTCATGAAGAAGAGCTTGCGCGTGAAGAAGTAGCGGAAGCGGATCAGCTTCTTGTCGTCGCGGATCGTCTCGTTGGCCGCCTGCTCCCACGGCAGGCGGATGTTGACGCCGAAGCTCTTCTCGCGGCCGGCGCCGCCCTGCGCCGCGCCCATGATCCCGTCGCCCGCGCCGGTGATGACCATCCAGCCGGCGCGCGCGAGCGCCTCCGCGAAGCGGCGTGCCTGCTCGTACTCCGGCGCGCCGGCCGGCGTGCGCGCGCTGCCGAAGACCGAGACCTTGCGCACGTGCTCCCAAGGCGCAAAGACCCGCAATGCGTAGCGGATCTCCTTCAGCGAGCTGTTGACCAGCTTCAGGTCGCCGCGCGGCGCCTGCTCCTGCAGCAGCTTGATCGCCGTGACGCACATCTCGCGCACCAGCTCGGCGTCGGCCGTCGCCCCGAACTCCGCCTGCGCCTGCTGGACCAGGGCGACGATCGCGCCGTCGACGGCGGGGTGGCCGACCTGGTAGCGGCGGGGAGGCTCGGGGGGACGTGGCTTTCGAGGGCGCATCGCGAAGGCGGAACAGAGTAGCCGCGCGAGCGGAAACCTGCCGCGCGTCCGATCCCTGTCTCGGCAGGATCTCAGCCGGAGCCCGGCACCGTCAGGGTCCCGACGTCGAGAGCTTCACCGAGCGGCCAGTCGACTTCGCGTTCGACGAGGGCGTCGGGCTCGAACGTCTCCCAGCCGTAGAAATGGGCCGAGGCGCGCAGCACGACGCGCAGCTTCGCGGGCCGCTCGGCGGCGTCGAGGCGCGGGCGCGGCCACGGGAAGCGCAGCGTTCCCGTCTCATCGGGGGCGATGCCGCAGACGTTGGTGCAGAGGCGGAAGCCTGCGCGGTCGAACCACTGGAGTGAGACGTCGAAACTTCGAACCCTTGCCCCGGCGGCCGCCGATTTCGCCGAGGTCGGAACGGTGGCGCCGTCGCCTCGCACGGGACGGAGACGGACGTCGACGGAATCGCTCGCGACCGAAACGCGCAGCAGCGCACGGCCGCCCTCGATCGGATGGGCCGAGCCGAAGACGCGGAGGTCGGGCTCGAGCGGAAGGCCGCGCTCGCGGGGGCGCCAGTGGAAGCAGGCGGACAGAGCAACCCCGGTCTCCGTGAGCACTTCGACCGGCTGGCCGTGGTCGCTCGCGTAGCGGTCGGGGTCACCGAAGGCCTGCTTCGGGCCGACCATCTCGAACGTGATCCGAGCGTCCGGCGGGAGCGCATCGACGCCGGTGAACTCGACGCGGATCTTCGCGAGCAGCGGGAGCTGCCAACGCAAGACGGGCGGACCCTCTTCGAGGAACTCGGCAGTCGGCAGGTCGTGGTAAGCCCGAAGGTCGTGTCGCTTCGGATCGGCCACCGGATTCTGCAGCTCGAGCCACTCCCCGCTCACGAGATCCTGATCTGCAATCCGGCTCACGTAATGAGGATAGAAGACGCGACCGTCGCGATCGCTCGCGGCCCGCCACGGCAGGTTCCATCGCGAACCATTGCCGCACATCATCATCTCGCCGAGCTCGACGAACGCCCCCCCGACCGGTTTGCCGTGCCCGTCGACGAGCTCGATCACGAGCGGCAGGTCACGGTAGAGCTCGATCGTCTCGCTCCCCTTGTGATCGAGGTCGGTGAGCTCGATCCAATGGTGCAGCCCTGGCGCGCGCACGAGCATCCGGTGGAGCCGACCGGGCCCCACCGTGACGTATCCGTCGCCGTCCGCGACGAGCCGGGGCGCGACCTTCGGCATCTGCTGATCGGCGTTCTCGATCCGGATGCCCCACGTGAGCTTGAAGCCCTCGGGGCTGCCGTCGACGTCGAACACCTCCGCGCCCGCGACCGCCGTCCCGTCGGTCGCGCGCACGATGTGCAGGCGATGACCGGTGCGCGGCGCGTCGTCTTGCGCATGGAGAAGCGAGGCCCGAATGATCAGCGCCGCGAGCGCGACTCCCACGACGACTGCGCGCGACGCCATCGCTCCGCTCCTCGCACGGACTGCCGACGCGGGACCGACCGTCGAGACGCTGTAGTCCGGCGCGAGCTTGCCGTCACACCGCGCCGCGCTTCGGCGGGACCGGCGTCGCGAAGCGCGGATAGACGTCGTAGCGCTGGAGCCGGCACTCGATCGGGCCGTTCATCACGGGCCACTCGGTGCGCGGCTTGAAGCCGAGGAGACGCGGCAGGTCGGGGTCGCCGGTCAGCACGAACGCGGTCGAGCCGGAGAAGCAACGACGCAGGAGGTCGCCGAGGTCGCGCCACGACTGCTCGAGCTCCTCGCCCTCACCCAATCGCTCGCCCCATGGCGGATTCGTGAAGAGCGTCGCGGGGGTCTGCGACGGCGTGAACTCCCTCGCGTCGCAATGCGCGAGCTTGACGAGCCCCTCGACCTGCGCGGCGCGCACGCTCCGGTGCGCGAGCGAGAGCGCGCCCTCGTGCCGGTCGGCGCCCTCGATCGGGAACGCGAGGCTCTTCTGCGCGCGCCGCTGCGCGTCGTCCTTCAGCTCCTGCCAGAGTTTTCCGTCGAAGTCGAGCCAGCGCTCGAACGCGAACCTCCGCAACAGCCCCGGCGCGCGGTCGGCCGCGAGGCACGCCGCCTCGATCGCGATCGTCCCCGAGCCGCACATCGGATCGACGAGCGGCGACTTCCGGTCCCAGCCCGACAGGAGCAGCAGCCCCGCCGCGGTCGCCTCGTTGAGCGGGCTCTTCACGGAGATCGGCCGCCAGCCGCGCTTGTGGAGGCTCTCGCCCGAAAGATTCAGGTCGATCGACGCGCGTTCACCGTGCAGCACGAGCTTGAGCGGCAGGTCGGGGTGGTCGGCGTCGACGCTCGGCCGCTCGCCGGTGCGGCCGCGGAAGCGGTCGACGACGGCGTCCTTCACGGTGAGCGCCGCGAAGCCCGAATGGGAGATCGCCGCGTCGCGCACCGACGCGTCGACCGCGAGCGTGCCGCTCGGCGAAAGCCACCGCTCCCACTCCACGGCGGCGGCGCCGGCGTGGAGCTCCTCGCGCGTCGTCGCGCGGAAGTCGGCGACGCGCTCCTGCACGCGCACGGCGCTGCGCAGCCACAGGTTCGCGGCGTAGCCGAGGCGGCGGTCGCCGGTGAAGGAGACGCCGCCGAGGCGGACCGTCACGTCGCCCGCGCCGAGCGCCGTCGCCTCCGCCGCGACCACGCTCTCGAGGCCGAGCGTGCACGGCGCGAAGTAGTCGCGGCGCGCGTCGTTCACGGGGCGCCGACCCTCACAGCTTCTTCAGCGACGCGAGGAACTCGACGAGGTCGCGCAGATCGCGCTTGTTCATCCGCTGCACGAGGTCGGGGAGCATCGCCGACTTCCCGTTCGAGCGCGACTCGATCTGCGCCTTGTCGACGAGCACGCTCCCCTGGTCGAGCGTGAAGAGCTGGAGCCGCGTCGCGTCCTCGCCCTCGACGCGCCCGTCGATCTGCCCGCCGCCCTTGAGGAAGAAGATCGTGTTCTGGAAGCCGGCGGCGATGCGCTTCTCCGGGAAGACGATCGACTCGAGCAGGTATTCGCGCGTCACGCGGGCGCCGAGGCCGGCGAGGTCGGGGCCGGCCACGCCCGCCCCCTCGCTGCCGACGCGGTGGCACTTCGCGCATTCGAGGTCGGTCCGGTCGAAGAAGAGCCGGTGGCCGCGCGCCGCGCTCCCGCCCACCTCGCACTCGCGCCACTTCGCGAGCGGGTCGTCGGCCTTCCTCGCCGCCTCGAACTTCGCGAGCCGCGCCGCGAGCGCCGTGTCGGACTTTTTCTTCGCCGCGACTTCGAGCAGGTCGAGCGTCGCCTCCGTCGCGAGCTCGCCCGACTCGAGCCGGTCGAAGCCGCGCAGCAGCAGCGCGTCCGCGTCGGCGCCCGCCATGTCGCCGAGCGTCGCGAACGCTTCTTGCAGCTCGCGCGGCGCGCCGCCGTCGACGACGCGGCGCAGGATCGCGAGCGCCTGTCCCGGGTCGAGCTTCGCGAGCGCGCGCGTCGCGGCGCCGCGCACCGCCGCGTGGTCGTCGGCGAGCGCGACCTCGACCGCGGCGCGCAGCCGCGCGTCCTCGTGCAGCGACGCCAGCGTCTCGAGCGCGGCGATGCGCGGCGCATCGCCGTGCCGGTCGTCGGCGACGATCTGCTCGAGGCGCCCGCCGTGTCCCTGGATCTGGAAGTGCTGGACGAAGCGCACCGCCGCCTCGCGCACGCCTTCCGAATCGTCGGCGAGCCAGCGTGCGACGTGGGGCGCCGCCGCGCTCGCCGCGACCGGCTCCTTTCTCGGCGCATACGGCCGCCAGACGCCGAGCACGCGGTCGCGCGCCGGCGCGTCGTCGAAGTCGCGCAGCGCGCGCAGCGCCTCGGCACGCACGCTCTCCGGGAACTCGAGCTCGACCGCCTCCGCGAGGCGCGCCGCCGCCTCGACCCCGCCGATCCGGTAGTTGGCGGCGATCGAGCGCGTGAGCGCCACCGGGTCGTCGAGCTCCTCCTCCTCGATCAGCTCGGCGAGCGCCGGGAGGGCCGCCGCGATCGGGACGTCGTGGATCGCGCGCGCGGCTTCCCGGACGATCGTCACGTCGTCGTCGTCGAGGAAGTCGGCGGCCTCCTCCATCGCACGCCGCCGCATCGCGAGCAGGACGCCCATCCGGACGTGCGGATCGTCGTCCTCGGAGAAGGTCCGCAGCGTCACGGCGTCGGAGCACGCGGCGAGCGCGCGCGCCGCGACGAGCCGCTCGGTGGGATCGTCGCCGTGCGCGGCGAGCAGGTCGCGCAGCGCGACCGCGATGCCCGGGGGCTGTTCCTCGCCGAGCGACTCGGGCGCGACGTGCACGAGCGCCTGCGCCGAAAAGAAGCGGACGCGCGCGGAAGGATCTTCGAGCCGCGCGACGAGCTTCGTGCCGGCCGCGAGGACCGCCGCGTCGCCGAGCGCGCGCGCCGCCTGTGCGCGCACCTCGTCGTCGCCGTCGTCGAGCGCGTGGATCAACGCGCGCGCCGCCTCGGCGCGGTGCGCCGGATCGCGCCGTGCGACGATCCCGAGCCCCCAGACCGCGTGGAGCCGCGCGAGACGGTCGCGCACGCCGTCGAGCACCGTCGTGAAGCCGAGCAGCCCCTCGTCCCCCATCTCCGCGAGCCGGAGCTCCGCCTCGAGCCGCACGCGCTGGTCGGGATGGACGAGGCGCGCGACGAGGTCGGCGCGGCTGCGCCCCGCCATCCCCTCGCCGATCCGCGTGCGCGTCGCCTCGACCTGCGCGCTCCCGAGTGCTTCGGGATCGAAGATGCGCCAGACGCGGCCGCGCCCGGTCTGGTTCCAGCCGTGCACCCAGTCGGTGACGTAGAGCGCGCCGTCGGGCCCGAAGTCGCAGTCGGTCGCGACGATCCCGCGCGCGACGAAGTCCGACTGCGACGCGAGCTCGAACGACGCGCCGGCGGGCGCGACGCGGAAGGTGACGACGCGCGTGTTGTCGACCTCGCCCTCGAAATCGCAGACGAAGAAGGCGTCGCGCCACGCCGGGTCGGAGAAGCCGGTGCCGGGGTAGTGGGCGAGGCCGGAGGGGCCGCTCACGAGGTTGGCGACCGGCGGGAGGATCCAGGCGGGCTGCGCGTCGTTCTTCGGCTCCCACATGCGCTCGGCGTTCCACGCGCCGCGCTTGGGCGGCGACTCGAACCACTGCCAGCCGACGCACCAGCCCGAATCGGCCCCCTCGACCACGTGGACGAGGCGCGCCCGGTCGCCGCCGTCGGAGTTGTTGTCGACGGTGAAGAGGTCGCCCGCGTCGTCGAAGGCGAGCTCCTGCGGATTGCGCAGCCCCGTGTGGACCAGCTCGAGGCCGCTGCCGTCGAGCTCGCAGCGCAGCACCGCGCCGCAGTCGGGCAGGTCGAGGACGCGCCCCTCCTTCGTCGTCACGTGCAGCCCGCGGTCGCCGATCGAGAAATAGAGCCGGCCGTCGGGGCCGACGCGCAGGCCGTGCAGGTCGTGGCCGGTGAATTGGTAGTGGACCCCGAAGCCGGTCGCGACGCGCTCGCGCTCGTCAGCGCGGCCGCTCCCACTCCGGTCGCGCAGCCGCCAGAGGTTCGGGATGTCGGTGAACCAGACGTCGCCGCGCCGCGCGAGCACGCCGGCCGCGATGCCGTCGGCGAGACCGTCGAAGCCGTCGGCGAAGACGGTGGAGCGCTCGGCGCGGCCGTCGCCGTCACCGTCGACGAGGAGGCGGACGCGCTCGCTCTGCTCGCGGAAGAGGCGGATCCCGTCGCCCGCGAGGCGCTTGAGGAACGCGACGCGATCCTCGACCGTCCGGCTCGCGAGGTCGTCCTCGACCCATTCACGATGCTCGCGCATGTCGAGCACCTGCTGGTCGCGGCGGAAGGTCTCGACCACGAAGCAGCGCCCCTGCTCGTCGAAGGCGAGTGCCACGGGATTGGCGACGTCGGGCTCGCACGCGAAGAGCTGCACTTTGAAGCCGGGGGGAACGTGGATGCGCTGGCGGTCCTGCTCGACCGCGCCGGCGTCGGCCTCGATCCGGGGCGCCGGCGAATGCTCCTGCGCGCAGGCGAGCGGCGTCCCGGCCACGGCGAGCAGGAGCAGCCGGAGAGCGGAGGCGGAGGGAGCGGACACGGGCACGGGAATCCTCTCGGAAGGGAGACGGTCGCCTACTTCTTCGCGCCGCCTTCGACTTGCAGCTCGACTTCGAAGAAGCCGACGCCGCGGTGGGAAGCGTCCTGGGGCGGAACGGCGACGTGGTCGGGCGGGGCGACCTCGACCGCCTTGAGCTCGATGCGGCGGAGGATCGTCGTCGGGAAGCGCAGCTTCGTCTTGCGGTGATCGTCGGAGGCGAGCGTCAGGTCGAGCGGCGGCCCCTTGCCGTTCAGCGTGACCTGCACGCGTCGGATCCGAAAAGGGAAGTCGGGCCCGAGCACCGCCGGCGTGAGGAGCAGCAGCGAGGCGCGCACCGGCTTCTCGAGCTCGATCGTGAGCGTCGGCGCCTCGTCGGTGTCGTGGCACGCCCAGCCGCGGTTCACGAGGCCGTCGACGGCGAACTTCGGCTCCCACCACTCGTCGCGCTTCGACGACGCGGTGACGGTCGGACGCTGGCCGCGCAGCAGGTTGCGCGCGGGATCGCGGGCGTAGTCCATGAGCTCGGGGTCGAGGACTTCCCGGATGTTCACTTCGAGTGCGTCGGAGTCGGAGGTGACCTCCTTGGGCTCGGCGCCGGCGGCCGCGGGCGGCGCGAAGAGGCGGACCGACGCGCGGAGCTTGTATCTCCCCGGCAGCGCGAACGACCAGCGCCCGCCGAAGCGCTCCGCGCCGCACGGCTGCTTCGCGTCGCGCTCGACCTTCCCGAGCGCGAGCTCCGGGTCGCCCGCCGCGCCGAGCGGCTTCGCGAACCACTCGACCGACGCCACGTGCAGCCCGCGCCCCTCCTCGCCCGGCCACTCGAGGCGGGCGCGCTCGGCCTCGCCGAACGACGAGATCCAGAAGGTGAGCGGCGCGTCGCCCGACGCGCGGATCGACACCGCCTTGCGCGGGTCGTCGGCGCCGTAGTTCCGCGCGCCGCGCGGCGGGATCCCCGACACGACCGCGGTCGCGCGCGTGAGGAAGAGCAGCGCCCAGCAGGTGTCGAGCACGTCGGTCTCGCTCACCGCCCACGACCCCTCGGCCTTCTGGTGGTCGCAGAGCCAGCGGGCGCCTTCGCGGTACCAGTCGTGGTCGCCGAACTTGTCGGTCTTGAGCAGCGCGCCGACGCGCTCGAGCCCGTAGAGCCAGTAGGCGCCCCACTTCACGCCCGACATCGGATTGCCGTCGACGGCGAAGTTCTGCGCGATCCAGTTGCCGCCGCGCTTCGCGACCGGCAGCAGCGGGCCCGACTTCGAGTGGCCTTTGAGCTGCTCGTCGCAGATGGCGAGGATGCCGACGCCCGCCGCGGTCATGCTGCCGGTCGGCTTGTCGTTGACCTTGTAGGAGAAGCCGACCGGGGCGTAGGCGCCGTTGCCGTCGACCTTCTGCGTCGCCAGCACCTGCACCGCCATCTTCTCCCAGACGTCGGGCGCGATCTTGTATCCGTGCGCAGCGGCGACGCGCAGGCCGAGTGCGGCGTACTGCATGTTCGAGAGATCGCCGCCGTCCTGGAAGCCGTAGTTGAAGCCGCCGTTCAGCGCCTGGTTCACGAGCAGCGCCTCGCCGAGCTTCTTGATCCAGCCGTCGTGCGCCGGGTCCTCGAGCGAGTGGAGCGCCAGGATCTGGCAGGCGAGCGTGTAGGTCTCGCGCGGCTCGCCGGCGCGCAGCCACTCGACCGCGCGCGCGATCGCCGGGTGGTCCTTCCGGATGCCGCTCTTGAGCAGCGCGTAGGCGCAGAGCGACGTCGCGCCGTTGCGGTAGTTCGCCTGCTCGGGCGCCCACGAGCCGTCGATCTGCTGCTGCGTGAGCAGCCAGTCGCAGCCGCGGTCGATCGCCTGGTTCACGCGCAGCGGCAGGCCCGAGAGGTCGACGGGCGGCGCCGAGCCGGCCGCGCGGACGGGACGCTCGTCTCCCGTGGCGGACACGCGGAAGCGGCCGAGCGTGTTCTGGTCGCCCTGGCTGAACTCGAGCTCGACCTGCAGCACGTCCTTGTCGCTGCACTTCACGTCGCCCTTCGTCTCGACGACGAGTTCATGGCGGGCACTTACTCTTGGAAAGATCATCCAGCCGGTGCCGGGCACGCCGTCGCACGCGCCGAGCGGCGAGCAGCCCTCTTGCGCGAAGTCGGCGGTCGCGTGCCAGAGCGTCACCGGCTTGCGGACCTTCATCGCACGGCTGCCCCACGACATCCGCCACTCGACCAGCACGAAGTTGCCGTTGCCGCTGCGGCCGGGGCCGCCGGCCGGCAGCGCCGGATCCGGGAGCGCTTCGAGCCGCAACGCCGTCACCGCGAAGTTCGGCGCCGCGAGCTCGACCGTGTAGGTGTCGCGCTCGGCGCTCGGGCCGGCGACCTTCGTCGAGCCGTCGGGCTGCTCTTCGAAGGTCGCGCCCGCGATCGACGACGCGCGCACGACCTTGAGCGGCGTCCAGCTCGGGTCGGACTGCGACCGCGGCGCGGCGACGAGCGCGAGCGCGAGCGCGGCCAGGAGCGTCACGGACCGCCCTTCGAACCGGGGTTGACGATGCCGGAGGGCGCGTCGCCCGCCTTCTCGGACTGCAGCTCGACCTCGGCGAAGCCGACCGCCTTCTCCGGCTTCGCGCAGAGGTCCACGCCGGTGATCCTCACCTCGAGGCGGCGCACCACCTGCGGCTGCGGCAGCGCGATACGGATCTTCTTGCGCTCGCCGCGGGTCGCGACGTCGACCTCGAGCGGCGGCCCCTTGCCGTTCAATGTGACGGCGACGCGCGTGATCTTGGAGCCGTACGCGTCGCCGATCTTCGCCGGCGTGAGCAGCACGGTCGTCGCGCGCACCGGCTTCTCGAGCTCGAGATCGAGCTTGGGCGCGGCGTCCTTGTTGTCGCACGCCCAGCCGCGGCACTGCAGGCCGTCGCACGCGAAGTCCGGCTTCCAGTCGTTGTTGATCGTGGAGGAGGCGGTCGCGGTCACCTTCTGGCCCGAGAGGAGGTTGCGCGCCGGATCGCGCGCGTACTGCAGGAGCTCGGGGTCGAGCGCCTCGCGGATCGTGACTTCGAGCGGGTCCGACACGAGCGTCGCCTCGCGCGGCAAAGCATCCGCGCCGTCGGGCGGCTCGACGTAGGTCATGCGCGCGCGGACCTTGTAGGCGCCCGGCTTCGGGAAGGAGCACTGCGCGGCGAAGCGCTCGCGTCCGCACGGCTGCTTTTCGTCCTTCTCGACCGTCGCGAGCGTCTTCTCGGCGGGATCGTCGGGGAAGCCGGTCGCGAGGTACTCGACGCGCCGCACGCGCAGCCCGCGCCCCTCCTCCTTCGGCCACTCGCCGCCGGCGAGCGCCGCGTCGCCGATGCGCGCGATCCAGAGCGAGAGCGGCGTGTCGCCCGACGCCTTGCAGCAGAGCGCCTTCTTGGGGTCCTCCTCGCCCCACGACTTCACGCGCGTCGCGCGGACGCCCGACGCCGCCGCGGTCGCCTTGCTGAGGAAGAGGAGGGCGAAGCAGGTGTTGGCGACGTTGTCGCCGTAGCTCGTGCCCCACTCGCCCTTGGCGCCCTGCATCGCGACCAGCGCGGTCGCACCCTCGCGGTACCACTTGTGCGCGCCGAACGTCTCGGTCTTGAGCAGGCTGCCCAGCCGCTCCACTCCATAGAGGTAGTAGACGTTCCAGCGGTCGACCGCCTCGCGCGGGTTCTTCGGGCCGGCCCAGTTGGCGCCGATCCACTCTCCGCCGCGCCGCGCGAGCGCGTTCAGGGCGCCGCTCTTCCCCTTGCCGCGCAGCTGCTCGTCGCAGATCGCGAGGATCGTCGCGCCCGCGGCGGTCATGCTGCCGGTCGGCTTCGCGCCGCCGCTGTACCGGAAGGCGAGCGGGGCGTAGGCGCCGCTCGCGTCGTCGGCACCGAGCGAGCTCACCGCCGACGCCGCCTTCTCCCAGACGTCGGGCGGCACCTTGAAGCCGTGCTGCGCCGCGGCGCGCAGGCCGAGGACGCCGTACTGCGTGTTGGAGAGGTCGGGCCCGCCCCACGGATAGTTGAAGAGGCCGCCCCTCTGGAAGGTGAGCAGCGTCTCGGCCAGCTCCTTGATCCACGGCTCGTAGGCGGGGTCGTCGAGCGCGCCGAGGGCCAGGAGCTGGCAGCCGATCGTGTAGGTCTCCTTGGAAGGAGTCCCGCGCATGAACTCGAGCGCGCGCACGACGGCCGGATGGCGCGGCGCCACGCCGCTCTTGAGCAGGGTGTAGGTGGCGAGCGCGGTCGCGCCGCAGCGGTAGGTCCACTGCTCGTGGTTCCACGAGCCGTCGATCTGCTGGTTCTCGACCAGCCAGTCGACGCCGCGGTCGATGGCGACGTTGATCTTCTCCTGCATCGCCGACCACGGGTCGACGCCGGCGCCGGCGACCGAGAAGGGGCGCGCGTCGCCGGTCGCGGAGAGGCGCAGGCGGCCGAGGGTGTGCTGCTGCCCCCAATGGAAGACGAGCTCGACCTGCAGCAGCCCGCCGCCCGCGTCGAACTTGACGTCGGCGTGCGTCTCGACGACCAGGTCGTGGTCGTGGCCGACGCCGCCGTAGACGGCCCAGCCGTTTCCGCCGACGTCCTCGACGCTGTCGCACACCTGGCCGGCCCAGCGGCCGTTCTCGATGAAGTCGGCCGAGGCGTTCTGCAGCGCGACCGGACGCGCGCGGCGCGTCAGCTTCGAGACGGCCTCGACCTTCATCTCGCTCAGGACGAAGTTGCCGTTGGTCGCGCGCCCCGGCCCCGACTGCGGCAGCGCCGGGTCGGCGAGCGCCTCGAGCTTGAGCCCGGTCACGGTCGCGAGGTCGCACTCGAACTCGAGGCGGTACTCGTCCTTCTCGGCGCTCTTGCCGGAGACGGCGATCGAGCCGTCGGGCTGCGCCGTGAAGGTCGCTCCGCCCGTCGACGCGAGCTTCGCCGGCTTCAAGACGGTCCACGCGACGGACGCCGGCTTCGGCGGATCCTGCCCGTGCGCGCCGCCGCCGAGCGCGGCGAGGGCGAGGACGGTCGCGGCGAAGTTCGAGACCTCGAGCATCGCGGGGAGAGTTCCGTCGGCGGGCCCGAAGGCGGACCCGCCGTTCGGGGCGGGGAACTCTACCGGCTCGGCCCGGGGCCGTCAGCGCGGCGCGAGGAGGCTCCGGATCCTCTCCACCATCTTGGGATCGCGCTCCACGAGCAGCTTCGCCGCCTTCTCGAGGTCGTCCGCCTGCTCGTCGTCGATCTTGAAGTCGGTCGGGATCGCGTTGAGGTTGCGCCAGAGCTCGTGGTGCTCGCCATAGTCGTAGAGGTCGCGGAAGGTGAGGTGCCAGAAGACGAGGTGGTCGCCGAGGTCGCTGGGCTCCCACTCGGGATCCAAGGGCGAACGGCCCTTCGTCGGAACACGCTTGGTCTGCTTCTCGATCTGCTTCGGGTCGTTCTGCACGCCGCGGACGCGGCCGGGCTTCCTCCGGTCCGCGTCCGCATGGGCCTTCTTCGTCAGCGCGGTCTGCTGCTCCTCCGACATGAACGTCGCGAGCAGGTGGTAGCGGTTGAGCTTCAAGAGCATGTCGATCGCGTCGAGGAAGTCGGTGTCGACCAGGTAGTCGACGGTGTCGCGCGGATCGGCGTCGCGCGGCCGTGCGCCGCGCGGCTCGGTGTAGGAGTCGACGCAGATCACGACGTAGGTCGTCTTGCCCGCGCCGCGCGCCGTCTCGCGCTTGCGGATCACCTCCTTGATGCTGCTGAGGCCGAGGTTGTCGGAGTTGCCGCCGTCGAAGACGTGAAGGTAGGCGGGGTCGTGCGGCGGCTTCACCTTGAAGTTGCGCATCGTCCGGTACGGGAAGGCGCCCGGGAACGACGCCGACGACATCACGGCGTACGCGAGCGGGAACTTCGAGAGGTCGGACGCGAGCTCGTCCTGGAAGGTCTCGCGCGTGAAGGCGAAGACGTCGCCGAAGCTGCGCCCCTGCTCCCGCGGCTTGCCCGCGGCGTCGACGGGCTTGGGGTCGTCGGTGCCGTCCGTCGAGTTGAGGATCAGGCACGGCCGCACCGGATTGAGGTCGGCGAACGTGAGGGACGTGCCGTACGACGTGCCGAACTTCTTGCGGTCGAAGAGGTTGTCGGCGAACGTCTCCGCCATGATGTCGCCGCGGTCGAAGGCGGTGGTCCAGTAGAGCGCGATGTTGTGCGGCCAGAAGAAGTTCCAGAACAGCCTGCGGACGTAGTTGCGCGTCATGAGCTCGCGCACCGTGGCGTAGTCCCAGTCGCGGTTCGACACGCAGCCGCGCGACGCGACGACGAGGCGGTCGACCCGCTTCGCGTCGGTCGGATCGCACGCGGCGCGCAGCTTCTTTCCCTCGTCGTCCGTCATGGCGCCCTTCACCGTCAGCAGGCGCGTCTTCGCGTCGAACTCGAGCTTCGCGTCGGCGCACTGCGGGAGCTCATGGCGCGGCGGCGCGGAGAGGAGCGCGCGCGGCGCGGGGTCCTGGGAGGAGGCGAAGAAGGCCGCCGCGAGGCTCCCCCCCGACACCGACGAGATGACGTCGACCTGGGCGAGCAGATCGGGGTCGGTCTCGATCTTCGCGAGCTCGAACATGACCGCCGACGAGAACCACGCCGCCCGGCTCCCGCCGCCCGAGAGCGCGAGGCAGACGACGACGTCCTCCTTCATGCGCTTCGAGTCGTCGAGGTCGAAGGTCGCGCGCAGCGGCGGCGCGGGCGGCGGCGGCGTCTTCCCCGCCGGAACTTCGACGAGCGGCTCGTTCTGGTAGGCCCACGTCGAGCAGCTCGCGGCGAGCAGACAGAGCAGCAGTCGGACGTTCCGTGGCTTCATGCATCTTCCCCCGTGAGTGCGGTCCCCCTCCATCTTGCGCTTCGCGGTGCCTGATCGCGGCATGACGGCGCGCGGCAGGCGCGGAGGCGAACGGCGGCGGCGGCGTCACGTCTGCGGGTCGTTGTCGTTTCGGGGCGGCGGGGTCGGAGGAGCACGCCCACGATTCGCGCCGATCGGGCCCGTCCTGCCGACTCCGGGGTCGCAGCGATCGCCGCCGCGCTCGCGGGCGCGCGGCGCGTCGCGATCGTCCGGCTCGGCAGCATCGGGGACGTCGTCGCGACGATCCCGCTCGCGTGGCTCGTGCGCGACGTCCTCTCGCCGGGCGCGCACCTCGCGTGGCTCGCCCATCCCGAGTCGCGGCCGGTTCTCGAGGCGGTCCCGGCGATCGACGACGTCGTCGTCATCCCGCGCGCGACCGCTCTGAACGCGTTTTCGCGTTGGCGCGCCGCGCTCGCCGGCGAGTCGTTCGACGTCCTCCTCGACCTGCACGGCAACCTGAAGAGCGGCGCGGTCGCCCGCCTCGCGCACGCGCGGTGGCGCGTCGGCCTGCATCGCGCCGACTGCCGCGAGCGCTGGAACGGCGGGTTCATGACGCACCAGCTGCCGCGCACGGCGTCGGCGAACAAGCTGTCGAGAGCACTCGAGGTCGGGCAGTTGCTCGGCGGCGCCGTCGGGCCGGCGCGCTTCGACCTGCGCTTCCCCGAGGCGACGCACGAGCGGGCGCGCGC
>DASRRB010000225.1:0-6916 GCA_035695985.1 Planctomycetota bacterium
TCCCGTTCGTGTCCGCGGCGACGAGGTTGGTCGCGTAGCTCAGGAAGGCGATGCGGCTCCCGTCGCCCGAGATGCCGCCGGTGATGCTGCCGTTGTCGGCCTCGGCGCCGCTCGAGCTCAGGCTCGCGCGCTGCGTCGCGCCGTTCGACCGGTCGTGCACGAAGACGTCGTACCAGCGGTTGGTGTCGCCGGCGACGAGGTTGGTCGCGAAGCTGTGGAACGCGACGAAGCGGCCGTCGCCGGAGATCACGGGGAGGTAGCTGCTGCCGTTGCCGGCGGCGCCGGCCGAGTCGACGCTCATGCACTCGGTGGTCTGGCGGGTGCGGTCGCGCGCGAAGACGTCGCTGGCGTTGGCGCCGCCGCCGCCGTACCACGCGACGACGAGTCCGTCGGCGGAGAGGACCGGCGCGCGGCTCTCGTACTTGAGCTGCTGGCCGGAGACGTCGACGCTCACGCGCTCGGTGAGTCCGCTCGTGCGGTCGTGCAGGAAGACGTCGTGGAGCTGGTTGGTGTCGCCGGCGACGAGGTTGGTCGCGTCGCTGCCGAACACGACGACCGTCCCGTCGGCCGAGAGCGCCGCCGTCACGCTCCCGCCGTTCGCCTCGCCGCCATTCGAGTCGACGCTCGCGCGCTCGGTCGTCCCGGTGGCGCGGTCGTGGACGAAGACGTCGATCGCCGCGTTGCCGTCGTTGGCGACCAGGTTGTCGGCCGCGCTCTGGAACGCGACGAAGCGACCGTCGGCGGAGAGCGAGACGTCACCCGGGCTCTCGGCGTCGGCCTCGTTGCCGACCGAGTCGAGGCTCACGCGCTCGGTCGTCCCGCTGGCGAGGTCGCGCACGAAGACGTCGGTCGCGTTGTTGGCGTCGCCGGGGACGAGGTTGGTCGCGTGGCTGGTGAAAGCGACGAAGCGGCCGTCGGCCGAGATCGCGACGTTGTTGCTGGCGCGGTCGCCCTCGACGCCGGCCGAGTCGACGCTCACGCGGACCGTCGTGCCGGTCTGGAGGTCGCGCACGAAGACGTCGGTCTTCTGGTTGGTGTCGTTCGCGACGAGGTCGTCGGCGTCGCTGCTGAAGACGACGAAGCGGCCGTCGGCGGAGACCGCGGCGGTCCAGCTGTCTCCGTCGGCCTCGCCGCCGGTCGAGTCGACGCTGGCGCGCACCGTCGCCCCCGCCGGCTGCTGCGGCTTCTCGATGCCGCCGACCGTCGCGAGCCACAGCGGCAGCAACGCCGCCGTCGCCGTTCCAAGGCGCCCCATCGACCGTGTCCTCGAGATCCCCCCGGATGTCGCGCGAAGCGGGCAGCAGTCGCGGCGTGGGACGGGCGGAGAACCTACCGAGGCGGGATGGAGTCGCCTAGGCGTCCGACCCCTCGGAAGCGACGCCTGGCGGGAAGTTCGTGGGGGGGTCACGGGGCGGGGCGGCGGCGGCGGCCGTCATCAGGACGGGATTTCGCAGTGTCGCGTCGATGAATCCCGTGGCGTTCAGCTCGAAGCGACCCATTCGCGATCGGCGAGGAGGCGCAGCACGCGGGCGCGGATCGCGTCTCTCAGGGAGCGGACCTCGGAAAGCGTGCGACCCTTCGGATCGGCGAAGGGCCAGTCCTCGCGCGCGCGTCCGGGGACGACGGGACACTCCTCGCCGCAGCCCATGGTGACGAGCAGCGCCGCGCTTCGCGCGAGGTCGGGCGTGAGGAGGCGCGGGGTCGTGCGCGAGAGGTCGATGCCGGCCTCCTGCATCGCGGCGACGACCTCGGGGTGGACGTGCGCGGCGGGACGGGTGCCGGCGGAGAGGGCGGCGGCGCGCGCCGGGTCGGCGAGCGCCGTGAACCAGGCGGCGGCCATCTGCGAGCGGCCGGCGTTGTGGACGCACGCGAAGAGGACGATCGGGACGGTCGACGAGGGGGGCACGTCACGCCTCCTGCATCGGACGGCTCTTCGGGGCGGGCGCGACCGCGCCGCGATCGGCGCGCGTCCACCACGCGACGAGGAGTCCGCCGGCCGCGGCGCCGGCGACCTGCGCGAGGAGGAAGCCCGGGACGTCGGCGGGACGGATGCCGGCGAAGGTGTTCGAGAGGCAGCGCGCGACGGTGATGGCCGGATTCGCGAAGCAGGTCGACGCGGTGAACCAGTATCCGGCGGCCACGTAGCCGGCGACCGCGAACGGTAGCCAGCGCGCGGCGCGCGCGGCGCAGAGACCGATCACGACGATCAGCCCGCAGGTGGCGACGCCTTCGCTGAACCATTGCGGTGGGCCGGTGCGCGCGTGCGTCGAGAACTCGACGAGCGGCAGGCCGAACATCGCATTCGCCGCGACGACGCCGGCCGCCATGCCGGCGAACTGCGCGAAGATCTCGGCGGCGGCGGCGCGGGGCGCGATGCGGCGATGCGCGAGCTCGAGCAGCGTCACCAGCGGATGGAAGCGCGCGCTCGAGACGCCTGCGAACGCGGCGATCAGCGCGACGAGCATCGCCGCGGTCGCGAGCGAATTCGCGAGCAGCGCGATCGCCGCGTTCCCGCCGGCGAGCCGCTCGCCCATGATCCCCGAGCCGACGACGGTGGCCGCCAGGAGCGCGCTGCCGACCGCCTCCGCGGCGACGCGCCTCACGGACAGCGCATCTCGCCCGATTCCGTGCGGGCGCAGCAGGCGTCGGCCGACGCGTCGACCGTCGGGAGCGTGGCCGAGCGCTTCGCAAGGTCGTGCCGCAGGAAGTAGACCTCCCACTCGACGCCGTCCGGGTCGCTCACCCAGAACTTGTCCTGGTTCGCGTAGCAGCAGTCGACGCCCATCTCCTCGCGGACCGGGAGGCCGGCCGCGCGGACGCGCGCGAGCTCGGTGCGCACGGCCTCGGGCGAATCGAGCTGGAGGCCGACGTGGCCCGAGAGCGACGCCGCCGGCACCTCGGCGCGGCGCGACAGCGCGAGGTTCAGCGGCGCGCAGCGCGGGAGGAACTTCGCGTAGTCGGCCTCGAGCTTGACCGGCGCGACGCCGAGGAAGCGCTCGTAGAAGTCGCGGCTGCGCGCGAGGTCGCGGACGTGCAGGTGGAGGTGGACGAAGGGGGGCATGGGTCGCTCCGGTTCGGATCGCCGCTCAGCAGCAGGCGCTGAGCAGACGGATGAGGTCGGTCACGGTGTCGGAGCGGACGGCGTAGTAGACGAACCGCTCCTCCTTCCGGCTGCGGACGAGTCCGGCGCGGCGCAGCGCGTCGAGGTGGTGCGAGAGCGTCGGCGCCGGGATGCCGAGCGCCTCCTGGATCTCGCCGGCGGGCGTCTCCTTCCCGCGCTGGACCAGGAAGAAGAAGGCCTGGAGCCGGGAGAGGTGCGCGAGCGCGGCGAACGCCTCGACGTGGGCGTCGGCGGCCGCGAGCCGCGCGACGGGGAGGGGGCGCAGGGACTTCGTCGTCGTTTTCATGTTTCCATAGATATCAAACTATGGAAAGCGTTCCAGCGCCCGGCCGGCGCGCGGGATGACCGGGCGCGTTGCCGTCACGCCCTGCCGCGCGCGCGTCCCCTCCTCGCGGAACCGGAGCGCCGGCGCGTGCGCGGCCGGGCGGCGCGGGGGCTTGGCGCGGGTCCTGCAATACGCCCTCGGCGGGCTCGCCGCCGCGTCAGACGCCCAGGGCAGCTGACGACGATTTCCCACAAGTGGGGAGGATTCCGTGAAAGCCGCCGTGTTCGCAGGACCGGGGCGGATCGTCCTCGAGGACCGGCCCATTCCGAAGATCGGTCCGCTCGACGCGCTCCTGCGCGTCACGGCGACGACGATCTGCGGCACCGACGTCCACATCCTGAAGGGCGAGCATCGCGTCGAGCGCGGCCGGATCGTCGGCCACGAGCCGGTCGGGACGATCGAGGAGCTCGGCGGCGCGGTCACCGGATACCGGGTCGGCCAGCGCGTGCTCGCCGGCGCGATCACTCCGTGCGGCCACTGCGGCTCCTGCCTCTCCGGGAATTCGGCGCAGTGCGGCGGGCGGGCGATGGGGGGCTGGCGCCTCGGGAACACGATCGACGGCTGCCAGGCCGAGTTCGTGCGGATCCCCGACGCGATGGTGAACCTCGCTCCGATCCCCGACGAGCTCACGGACGAACAGGTCCTGATGTGCCCCGACATCATGAGCACGGGCTTCGGCGGAGCGGAGAGCGGCGCGATCCGGATCGGCGACACGGTCGCCGTCTTCGCGCAGGGCCCGATCGGCCTGTGCGCGGCGATCGGCGCGAGACTCTCGGGCGCGACGCGGATCATCACGGTCGACGGCGTGAAGGAGCGGCTGGAGATGTCGCGCCGGCTCGCGGCCGACCTCGCGATCGACTACCGGGAGCACGATCCGGTGGCGGCCATCCTCGAGGCGACCAGCGGCCGGGGCGTCGACGTCGCGATCGAGGCGCTCGGGACGCCGCAGACGTTCGAGAGCTGCCTGCGCGTGCTCCGTCCGGGCGGCACGCTCTCGAGCCTCGGCGTCTACTCCGGAAAGCTCGCCCTGCCCGTGGACGCCTATGCCGCGGGGCTCGGCGACCATACGATCGTCTCGACGCTGTGTCCCGGCGGCAAGGAGCGCATGCGCCGGCTGCTGGAAGTGCTGCGGTCGGGTCGGACCGACCTCCGGCCGCTCGTCACGCACCGCTTCACGCTCGATCGGATCGAGGAGGCGTACGAGCTCTTCGGCCACCAGCGGGACGGCGTGCTCAAGGTCGCGATCCGGCCCGCCATCTGCCAGGGAGGACGGCCATGAAGATCCACTGCGACGGCTGCGGGAAGGTCCTCGATCAGAAGACCGCGCTCGAGCGGAGCTGGGACGGCGAGACCTTCGCGTTCTGCAGCGAGGCGTGCGCGCGATCGGGAAGCCACCTCTCCAGCGACGTCTATGCGGACGAGGAGGGCGGCGGGGTCGGCCCGATCGCTCCCGGCGACGTCGACGAGCCCCAGACGAGGAAGCCGAGATGGCCACCGCTTCGAAGCTGAACCACCGACGGATCCTGGTCGTCGACGACGAGCTCGCGCTCCGCAAGAGCCTGAAGGAGCGTCTCGCGGAGGAGGGGACGACGGTCGAGACCGCCGACACGGTCGCGACGGCGCGCAAGGCCCTCTCCGAGGGCGACTGGGACCTCGTCGTCCTCGACCACCGGCTCCCGGACGGGACGGGGCTCGGGCTGCTCGAGGAGCAGAAGCGCGCGGGAGCGACGGCCGCCTTCGTGATGATGACGGCCTACTCGTCGACCCAGGACGCGGTGCGCGCGATCAAGATCGGCGCGGCCGACTACCTCCTGAAGCCGTTCGACCTCGACGAGCTCGTCCTCGTCGCCGGCACCGCGCTCGAGAACGTCGCCCTGCGCGTCGAGGTCGACCGGCTGCGCGCCCGCGAGCGGTCCGGCCCCGACAGCATCGTCGGCGACAGCCCCTCCACGCGGGAGCTGCGCGACTTCGTGCAGCGCGTGGCGCAGAGCGGCGCGCGGACGATCCTGATCACCGGCCCGAGCGGGACCGGCAAGGACGTGGTCGCGCGCGCGATCCACTTCGCGAGCCCGGAGGCCGAGCGCCCCTTCCTGAACATCACCTGCACCGCGATCCCGGAGGCGCTGCTCGAGAGCGAGCTCTTCGGCCACGAGCGGGGCGCGTTCACCGACGCGAAGCAGCAGAAGCGCGGCCTCATCGAGGAGGCCGACGGCGGCACCGTCTTCCTCGACGAGATCGGCGACATGCCGCTGTCGCTGCAGGCCAAGATGCTGCGCTTCCTCGAGTCGAAGTCGTTCCGGCGCATCGGCGGGCTGCGCGAGATCAAGGTGGAGGTGCGCGTCATCGCGGCGACGCACCGCAACCTGCCCGAGGCGATCGCCGCCGGGACCTTCCGGGGCGACCTCTACTACCGGTTGAACGTCATCCCGATCGAGATCCCGCCATTGAAGGAGCGGCCGGGCGACGTGGCGCCGCTGCTCGACCACTTCGTGCAGCAGTACGCACGCGAGATCAAGAAGGAGGTGCGGGGCTTCGACACCGAGGCGCGCGCGCTCCTCGCGAAGCACGCCTGGCCGGGCAACGTCCGCGAGCTGCGCAACTGCGTCGAGCGGGCGGTCCTGCTCGCGACCGGCGCGACGCTCACGATCGCCGACCTCCCGCCCGACGTCCGCCGCGGCGCGGCGCTCGCTCCCGCGGGCGACGGCGCGGCCGGCGGCATCGCCCTGCCGGCGGGGGGCGTCGTGCTCGACGACCTGCTGAAGAGCCTGCTCGACCAGGCGCTCCTGCGCTGCGGCGGGAACAAGAGCCGCGCGGCGGAGCTGCTCGGGATCCACCGCGACCAGGTGCGCTACTGGGTGAAGAAGTACGAGCTCGAGCGCTGGGTCCGGCGTGCCGCGAGCCCGGCCGGCGACGCCCATGACGAGGCATGAGTTGCTCGAGATCTCCCGCGTCCGCGACCTCGTCCGCGTGCTGATCGTCGACGCCCATCGCGACTTCGCGGAGAACCTGAGCGAGCTCGGGCGGCTGAACGGACTCGCGCCGGTGATCTGCGGCACGTGCCGCGAGGCGCGCCAGCGGATCGTCGCGGAGGCCTTCGACGTCGCGATCGTCGACCAGCGCCTGCCCGACGGGCTCGGCATCGAGCTGCTCGCGGACCTGCGCGCGAGCTGCCCCGACGTCGTCACGATCGTCGTCACGGCGTCGGTCTCGCTCGACGACACGCTCGCGGCGCTCCACCAGGGCGCGTTCGCCTTCATGGCGAAGGACTGCGACCCCGACGAGCTGCTGGCCGCCATCGCGCGCGCCGCGGAGAACGCGAAGCTGCGCCGCGAGAACCGCGGCCTGCGCGACCTGCGCGAGGCGATCCTGCGCGCGCTGCCGGACCAGCTGCTGCTGGTCGACGAGGCGACGCGGATCGTGAGCGTGAATCAGCGTCACCCCGCCTTCTGTCCGTGCGATCCGCCGGCGGC
>DASRRB010000226.1:0-10014 GCA_035695985.1 Planctomycetota bacterium
GTGCTCGGGCTGGAACGGCGTCGGCCGCTGCTCGGCGAGCGTCGCCTCGGCGCGCGTCGCGGTCGGGCCGGCGACCTGCGTGTCGCGCTTCTCGACGAGCGTCCCGAACTCGCGCTGGCACGACGGGCAGGTGAGGCGGTCGGTCCCGGCCGGGAGCGCGCCCGCGATCGACTGCTGGCAGTGGGGACACCTTGTGACGACCACGTTCGCGTCCGCTCCTGCCGTCCTGGGTCGAAGACCGGCGAGGCGCCGACGTTAGCAACGCGCGCCGCCGCGCCCGCCTCGGGTCCGCCGCCCGCGGTCCCGGTATGCTGCGCCCCCTTTCGTCGGCCCGAGAGGAGCGAGGAGATGAGCGCAGGCGGCAGCGCATACCCCCGGCGCACGCACACCTGCGGCGAGCTCCGTCCCGAGCACGTCGGCCGGCGCGTCACCCTGAACGGCTGGGTCCACACGGCGCGCGACCACGCCCACTTCGTCTTCGTCGACCTGCGCGACCGCTGGGGCGTGACCCAGGTCTTCTTCGGGGACGGCGACGGAAAGCTCCTCGCCGCCGCGCAGTCGCTGCGGCCGGAGGACGTCGTCGCGATCGTCGGGAGCGTGCGCGCCCGCCCGAAGGAGAACGTCAACGCCGAGCGGTCGACCGGGTCGGTCGAGCTCGTGGCCGAGCAGCTCGTCGTGCTGAACCGCTCCCGCACGCCGCCCTTCGAGATCCGCGACGAGGCGAAGATCTCCGAGGAGGTGCGCCTCAAGTACCGCTACCTCGACCTGCGCCGCCCGGTGATGCAGCGCAACCTGATGTTCCGCCACAAGTTCCTGCAGGCGCTGCGCGACGACTTCACCCGCCAGGAGTTCGTCGAGGTGGAGACCCCCTTCCTCACCAAGGCGACGCCGGAAGGAGCGCGCGAGTACTTCGTGCCGAGCCGCCTCTACCCCGGCCACTTCTACGCGCTGCCGCAGTCGCCGCAGATCTTCAAGCAGCTCCTGATGGTCTCGGGGTACGACCGCTACTTCCAGATCGCGCGCTGCATGCGCGACGAGGACCTGCGCGCCGACCGCCAGCCCGAGTTCACCCAGCTCGACCTCGAGATGTCGTTCCCCGACGAGGAGCTGGTCTTCGCGACGGTGGAAGCGGCGCTCGTGCACGCGATCGAGAAGGCGTCGGGCCGCAAGGTGGCCACGCCGTTCCGCCGCATCGCGCACCGCGACGCGATGCTCCAGTTCGGCTGCGACAAGCCCGACTTCCGCAACCGGCTGCGCATCGCCGACGCGACCGACGAGGCGAAGGCGAGCGAGTTCAAGATCTTCCGCGGCGCGGTCGACGGCGGCGGCGTCCTGCGCGCGCTGCGCGTGCCGGGCGCGGGCGAGCTCTCCCGCAAGGAGATCGAGGCGCTCGAAGCGAAGGCGAAGGAGGCCGGCGCGAAGGGGCTCGCCTGGACCAAGATCGACGCGGCGGGGAAGGCGGGTGGAGGCGTCGCGAAGGGGCTCGAGGACGGAGCCGGGAAGGCGATCCTCGCGAAGCTCGGCGCCGCGCCAAACGACCTGCTGCTCTTCGTCGCCGACCGCGAGAGGGTCGCGGCGACGGCGCTGAGCGAAGTGCGGCGCGCCCTGGGCGAGCGGTTCGGCGGCATGAAGCGCGACGAATTCGAGTTCTGCTGGGTCGTCGAATTCCCGCTCTTCGAGTTCGACGAGGACGAGAAGGCGTGGAAGGCGGCGCACCATCCGTTCACCACGCCGATCGAGGAGTACGAGGGGCAGATGGCGAAGGAGCCGGGCAAGGTGCGCGCGCGCGCCTACGACCTGGTGCTGAACGGCTGGGAGCTCGGCTCGGGCTCGATCCGGATCCACGACCGCGAGCTGCAGCAGCGCGTCTTCGAGGGGGTCGGCGTGCCGGCCGAGACGGCGAAGCGCAAGTTCGGCTTCATGCTCGAGGCGTTCGAGTACGGCGCTCCGCCGCACGGCGGCATCGGCATCGGCATCGACCGGCTCGTCGCCCTCCTCCTCGGCCACGACAACATCCGCGAGGTGATCCCGTTCCCGAAGACGGCGTCGGCGACCGACCTCATGACCGGCGCGCCGACCGCGGTCGAGGAGCGGCAGCTCCGCGACCTGAATCTCCGGCTCGACCTGCCGCCCGCGGCGCCGAAAGAGGGCGTCTGAATCCCATGGCCGACACGATCGCGATCACCCTGCCCGACGGGAAAGTGCTCGAGCAGCCGAAGGGGGTGAACCTCGGCGAGCTCGCGCGCACCATCGCGATCTCGCTCGGCAAGAAGGCGCTCGGCGCCGTGGTCGACGGCAAGACGCTCGACCTCCAGCGCGACCTCACGGCGAACGCGAGCGTCAAGTTCGTCACCGAGGCCGATCCGCAGGCCCTCGACATCATCCGCCACTCGTGCGCCCACCTCATGGCGCAGGCGGTGAAGCGCCTCTTCCCCGAGGCGCAGTTCGGCGTCGGGCCGGTGATCGAGAACGGCTTCTACTACGACATGAAGCTGCCGCGGCAGCTCGAGCCGGCCGACCTCGAGAAGATCGAGGCCGAGATGAAGAAGGCCGCGGGCGAGGACTTCAAGGTCACGCGCAAGGAGATGCCGCGCCCGGACGCGCTCGCGTGGGCCGACGAGCGCCACGACCCGTTCAAGCGCGAGCTGATCGAAGGCTTCCCGCCCGGCGACGCGATCACCTTCTACTCGCAGGGCGAGTTCACCGACCTCTGCACCGGCCCGCACGTGCCGTCGACCGGCCGGATCAAGCACTTCAAGCTCCTCTCGATCGCGGGCGCGTATTGGCGCGGCGACGAGAAGCGGCCGATGCTCCAGCGCATCTACGGCACCGCCTTCGTCGACGCGAAGTCGCTCGAGGAGCACCTGAAGGCGCGGGAAGAAGCGGTCAAGCGCGACCACCGCAAGCTCGGCAAGGAGCTCGGCCTCTTCATGTTCCACCCGCTCGCGCCGGCGAGCCCGTTCTTCCTGCCGAAGGGGGCCCTGCTCTACAACGGCCTCATCACCTACCTGCGCGGCCTCTATCGCGAGTTCGGGTACCAGGAGGTCGTGACGCCGCAGATCTTCGCGAGCGAGCTCTGGAAGATCTCCGGCCACTACGACAACTACCGCGAGAACATGTACTTCACGACGGCCGAGGAGCGCGAGTTCGGCGTGAAGCCGATGAACTGCCCCGGCCACGCGCTGATGTTCGGCTCGCGCATCCGCAGCTACCGCGAGCTGCCGCTGCGCTTCGCCGACTTCGGCCGCCTCCACCGCTTCGAGCGCAGCGGCGTCGTCTCGGGGCTGACGCGCGTGCGCTCGTTCAGCCAGGACGACGGCCACACCTTCCTCGCGCCCGAGATGATCGGCGAGGAGATCGAGCGCTGCTTCCTGCTGCAGCGCCGCATCTACAAGGACCTCGGGCTGAGCGAGCCGACGATCCTCGTCGGCACGCGCCCCGAGAAGTCGATCGGCTCGGACGAGATCTGGAAGAGGGCGGAGGCGCTGCTCTTCGAGGCCCTGAAGAAGCTCGGCCAGGCGCACGTGCTGAACCCGGGCGACGGCGCCTTCTACGGTCCGAAGCTCGACTTCCAGGTGCGGGACGCACTCGGCCGCGCCTGGCAGCTCGCGACGATCCAGCTCGACTTCAACATGGCGGAGCGCTTCGACCTCCACTTCAGCGCGCAGGACGGGACGAACCAGCGGCCGGTCGTGATCCACCGTGCGATCCTCGGCTCGCTCGAACGCTTCATCGGCGTCTACCTCGAGCACACGGGCGGCCACTTCCCGCTCTGGCTCGCGCCGGTGCAGATGAAGGTCCTCCCGGTGATGACCGACGTCGTGCCCTACGCGAAGTCGGTGGCCGACCGGCTGGAGAAGGCGGGCTTCCGCGTCGAGGTCGATGAACGTCAGGAGAAGATCGGCGCCATGATCCGGGACGGCGCACTCGAGAAGATCCCCTACCTCCTGGTGGTCGGCGCGCGCGAGAAGGAGGGGGGGACGGTGGCCGTCCGCGACCACAAGAGCGGCGACCAGGGGGCGATCGCGCTCGACGCCTTCATCGTGAAGGCGCAGGAGCAGGTCGGGCGCCGCGAGTGACTCTCCCGCGGGCTGCCTTGAAGGAAACGCTCCCGCCCCCTAGGATTCCCCGCCCGCTCCGCTGACCGGAGCGGCACCAAGAGCCGGGTCGGGACCCTTCCCGCCGGCCTCTTTTCGTTTCTTCGACCCGAACTCCCGGAGGGCAGGCGTACGACCACGCACCAGTACCGCATCAACGACATGATCCGCATCCGCGAGGTGCGCTTGATCGACGAGAACGGCGCCCAAGTCGGCGTCGTGGAGACCGGGGAGGCGCGTCGGCGCGCCTACGACGCGGGCCTCGACCTGGTCGAGGTCTCCCCGGATGCCCGGCCGCCGGTCTGCAAGATCATGGACTACGGGAAGTTCAAGTACGCCCTGAAGAAGAAGGAGCACGAGTCCAAGAGGAAGCAGCACCAGGTCCAGATCAAGGAGATCCGGCTGCGCCCGAAGATCGCCGAGCACGACGTCTCCTACAAGGCGAAGCAGGCGCGCGACTTCCTCCTCGACGGCGACAAGGTGCAGGTGACGATGCTGTTCCGCGGCCGCGAGATGTCGCACATGGACGTCGCGCGCGTGGTGCTCGACTCGTTCGTGAAGAAGCTCGCGGACGTCTCGAAGGTCGAGCGTCCGCCGAAGATGGAGGGGCGCCGGCTCGGGCTCCTGCTGCTGTCGACCGCCCCTCCGAAGCCGCACGACCACAAGACGGAGAAGGCGGCCGACCACGAGAAGGGAACCGACCACGAGAAGGGAACCGACCACGAGAAGGCCGCCGACCCCGAGAACGCGACCCACAAGGACGAAGCGGGGGCGAAGGCCCCCGACAAGATGAGCGAAGCGAAGCCGCCCGAGGCGCCGCCCGCTCCGTCGGCCGACGGAACCCCGCCGGCCCCCGTGAAGACCAGCTGAACGAACCCGAACCGAACGAAGGGAAGTGCGCCGTGCCCAAGATGAAGACCAAGAAGTCGTTGATCCGCCGGATCAAGGTGACCGGCACCGGCAAGCTCATGCGCATGCGTGAGGGCCGCCGTCACCTGATGTCGGGCAAGAGCGGCAACCGGCGCCGCAAGCTCCGCAAGCCCGCGCCGGTGCCGAAGGGCCTCGTCAAGGCCTACATGCAGCTGCTCCGTCCGAGCCTGTGAGGCGGCGCGTCGCGCGCTCCTGAACCGAAAGAACCGGAGGAACTCCGATGCCCCGCGTCCGCAGCGTCGTCACGCGCCTCAAGCGCCGCAAGCGTCTCCTCAAGCGCGTCAAGGGCTTCCGCGGCAGCCTGCACAAGAAGAAGCGACAGGCGCGCGCCTTCGCGATCCGCGCCGGCAAGTACGCCTACCGCGACCGCCGGATGAAGAAGCGGGAGTTCCGCAGCCTCTGGATCACCCGCATCAAGGCGGCCGTGACCTCGCGCGGGATCTCCTACTCGAAGTTCATCAACGGACTGAAGAAGGCGCAGATCACGCTGGACCGCAAGGTCCTCGCGGCGCTCGCGATCGAGGCGCCGGCGCAGTTCGACGAGATCGTCGCCAAGGCCAAGACCGCGCTGGCGGCGTGAGCGGAGCCACGGCTCCGGGACACGTTCCATGAGCCAGTCGCTCGTCGACTCCATCGCCCGGATCGAGGCGAAGGCCCACGCGGCGATCGCGGCGGCGGCGGGCGCGAACGCCCTCGACGAGCTGCAGCGGATCGAGCGCGCCGTCCTCGACAAGGGCGGCGAGCTGAACCAGATCCTGCGCGGGCTCAAGGACCTCGACGCCGCCGGGCGGCGCGACGCCGGCCAGGCCGCCAACGAGAGCAAGGAGCGCCTCGCCGCCGCGCTCGCCGAGCGGCGGCGCGCGATCGCCGACGGCGCGGTCGCCGCGGCGCTGGCCGCCGAGCGGATCGACCCGACCCAGCCCGGCCCGCGCCGCCCGCTCGGACACGAGCACCCCGTGAAGTCGGTGATGCGCGAGCTCGACGACCTCTTCGAGTCGATGGGCTTCACCGTCGTCGACGGCCCCGAGGTCGAGACCGACTTCTTCAACTTCGAGGCGCTGAACATCCCGCCGAACCACCCGGCGCGCGACGCGCAGGACACCTTCTACGTCGAGGGCGACAACGTCCTGCGCACGCACACGTCGGGCATGCAGGTCCGCGCGATGCGCAAGTACGGCGCGCCGCTGCGCCTCGTCGCGCCCGGCCGCGTCTTCCGCAACGAGACGCAGGACGCCGGCCACGAGCACACCTTCCACCAGCTCGAGGGGCTGATGGTCGACGAGGGGATCTCGATCGGCCACCTGAAGGGGGTGCTCGAGCAGGTGCTCGCGCGCCTCGTCGGCGGGGAGGTGCGCACGCGCCTGCGGCCGCACTACTTCCCGTTCGTCGAGCCGGGGCTCGAGCTCGACTTCCAGTGCCGCATCTGCGGCGGCGCCGGCTGCTCCACGTGCAAGCGCACCGGCTGGATCGAGATCTGCGGCTGCGGCATGGTCCACCCCAAGGTGCTGGCGGCCGGCAACGTCGATCCCGAGAAGTACTCCGGCTTCGCGTTCGGGCTCGGCATCGACCGCCTGACGATGATGCGCCACGCGATCCCCGACATCCGCTGGCTGATGTCGGGCGACCTGCGCTTCCTGCGGCAATTCAAATGAAGCTCTCGCTGAAGTGGCTCGGCGAGCACGTCGACCTCGCCGGCGTGGCGCCGGACGACGTCGCGCGCGAGCTCACGATGAAGACGGCGCTCATCGAGGACGTCGTGCGGCACGGCGCCGGCCTCGAGCAGGTGCGCGTCGGGCTCGTCGTGCACCGGGAGAAGCACCCCAACGCCGACCGCCTGTCGTTCTGCAAGGTCGACGCGGGCAGCGGCGTCGTCGAGGTCGTGTGCGGCGCGCCCAACGTCGCGCAGGGCCAGAAGATCTGCTACGCGCCGGTCGGCTGCACGCTCCCCAACGGGCTCACGCTCGAAGCGCGCAAGATCCGCGGGGTCCTGAGCCACGGGATGATCTGCTCGAACGCCGAGATGAAGCTCGGCGAGGACCACGACGGGATCCGCGTGCTCCCCGAGGACGCGCCCGTCGGGCGGCCGATCGCCGAGGTGCTCGGCCTCGACGACGCGATCCTCGACATCGACAACAAGTCGATCACGCACCGCCCCGACCTCTGGGGCCACTACGGCTTCGCGCGCGAGCTCGCGGCGATCTTCGGGCGGACTCTCAAGGCGCTGCCCGTCGACGCGGGGCTGAAGCGCGCGGCGCCGGGCCCCGGGACGTTCCCGATCGCGCTCGAGGACGCGGCGGGCTGTCCGCTCTACCTCGCGCTGCAGGTCGAATACGAGACGCTGCCGGCGTCGCCGGACTGGCTCGCGCGGCGGCTCGAGGCGGTCGGCATGCGGCCGATCTCCCTGCTCGTCGACCTCTCGAACTACGTCATGCTCGAGACGGGCCAGCCGACCCACCCCTTCGACGCCGACCGGCTCGAAGGCGGGCGGATCGTCGTGCGGCGCGCGACTCCCGGCGAGAAGCTCGCGACGCTCGACGGCGTCGCGCGCACGCTGACGGCCGAGGACGTCGTCATCGCCGACGGCGCGAAGGCGGTCGCGATCGCGGGCGTGATGGGCGGGGCGCCGACGGAGGTGTCGGCGTCGACGCGGCGGCTGCTGCTCGAGTCGGCGCGCTTCGACGCCGCGCGCGTGCGCCGGACGGCGACGCGGCTCGGGCTGCGGACCGAAGCGGTGGCGCGCTTCGAGAAGGGGCTCGACCCCGCGCTGCCCGAGCTCGCGATCCGACGCTACGCGCAGCTCCTGAAGCAGATCGCGCCGGGAGTCCGCGTCCGCGGCGGCTTTTCCGGCGCGGGCGAGCCGCCGCCGCCGCCGGCGATCCTCTCGCTGCGGCCGGCGCGCGCGCGCTCGAAGCTCGGCTACGACCTGCCGACCGACGAGATGAAGCGACGCCTCGCGTCGATCGGCTTCGAGGCGAGCGGGAGCGGGGAGCGGCTCGACGTGCGCCCGCCCACCGGCTTCGCCCGCAGGGACGTCGCGTGCGAGGACGATCTGATCGAGGAGGTCGGGCGGCTCGCCGGCTACGAGCGCGTGCCCGCGTCGCTGCCGCGCCTGCAGTGCGCGCCGCCGCGGCTCGATCCGCTGCGGCGGGTCGAGCGCGCCGCGCTGCGGACCCTGGTCCACGAGTGCGGCTACGCCGAGTGCATGAACTACTCGTTCGCCACCGACCGCCAGATCGAGCGGGAGGGGGGCGCGGCGGCGGGCGCGAAGCACGTGCGGCTGCTCAATTCGCTCACGACGAACGCGACGCGGCTGCGGCGCAGCCTCGTGCCGGGGCTCCTCGAGTTCCTCCAGAAGAACCTCGTCGACCACGAGGAGGTTCGCCTCGTCGAAGCGGGGCGCGAGTACCTGCCGGAGCTCCCTTCCGAATACGAGGGGGCGGGGCTGCCGCGCGAGCGGCGCGTGGTCGCGGCGGTGCGCGCGCGGCGGGGCGCCGACGGCGAGGCGCTGCTGCTCGAGGCGCGCGGCGACGCGGAGGTCCTGCTCGCCCGGCTCGGCGTCGCGTGGCGCGGGCGGCGGCCCGAGGGCGCGCTGCCGCCGTTCCTCCATCCGGGGCGGACGATCGAGCTCGTCGCCGACGGCCAGGCGGTCGGGCGGGTGGCGGCGCTCCATCCCGGCGTCGCCCGGAACTTCGGGATCGAGGCGCCCGCGTGCGTCCTCGAGCTCGACCTCGCGGCGGCGACCGCGGCGCCGCGGCCGCCGGCGCGCATGCGGCCGATCTCCGAGTTCCCGCCGGCGCGACGCGACCTCGCGGTCGAGTCGCCGGAGGAGCGGACCGTCGCAGACGTCGAGAAGGAGATCCGTGCGGCGGGCGGCGAGACGCTCGCCGACGTCGGGCTCTTCGACGTCTATCGCGGCGCGAACCTCGCCGCGGGCCATCGCTCTCTGGCGTTCCGCCTCGAGTACCGCGCGGCCGACCGGACGCTCACCGACGCCGAAGTCGACGCGATCCACCAGAAGGTGGTCGAGCGCTTGGCGAAGCTCGGGATCCGGCTGCGCGCGTGAACGCGGGATCTTGGACGCGTGAAGCGACGGCGAGGGGCTTGCCTCGCCTTGCGCGAAGTGGCACGCTCTCCCTCGCCTCTGCCGTGTTCGACGCTCGCGTCAATTCTTGAACCTTGACGAAAGCCCAAGGGAGCCGAATCCCTGGAAGCTGGAAATGCCACCCATCATGCGGTGGACTTCCTCGCGACCGGGCAGGCGCCCACCTTGAAGTCGGGTTTCAGGTAGCACCATGGGCGACGGCACAAGGGCGGAGGTCTTTTTCCAGGCGCCCCACGCGTTTTCCGCGTGGGGACGTCAGCGCATGCCGGGCGCCTTCGCGGCCGCGCGCAGCGGGCGGCCGATCGCCGCCGCGATCCCCTCGATCTCGCCGACGAGGCGCCGGAAGTCCTCGGGCAGCAGCGCCTGCTTGCCGTCGCAGAGCGCCTCCTCCGGCTTGACGTGCACCTCGACGAGGAGGCCGTCGGCGCCCGCCGCGATGCCGGCGCGCGCGAAGGGTGACACGAAGCGGCGCTGACCGGCGGCGTGGGAGGGGTCGAAGAGGATCGGCAGGTGGGAGAGGTGCTTCACCACCGGGATCGCCGCGATGTCGGGGGTGTTGCGCGTCGACGTCTCGAACGTCCGGATGCCGCGTTCGCACAGGATCACGCGCGAGTTGCCGTGCTGGAGGATGTACTCCGCGGAGAGCAGCAGCTCCTCGATCGTCGACATCATTCCGCGCTTCAGCAGGATCGGCTTGTCGACCTTCCCCACCTCGTCGAGCAGGTGGTAGTTCTGCATGTTGCGCGCACCGATCTGCAGCACGTCGGCGTTCTGCACGAAGAGGTCGACGTCGGAGGGGGAGACGATCTCGGAGACGACGGGCAGGCCGGTCCGGCGGCCGACCTCGTGGAGCATCTTCAGCCCCTCGGCGCCGAGCCCCCGGAA
>DASRRB010000227.1:0-1780 GCA_035695985.1 Planctomycetota bacterium
GCTTCGGACGCGAGCGCTGGACCTTCGGCGTGAACTTCCGGCCGAACCGCTTCCAGACCGTCCTCAAGCTCGACTACCAGCTCAACATGGAGAGCGGGCAGCAGCCCGGCGTCGCGAACGACGCGTTCCTCCTGTCGATCGCGACCTACTTCTGAGCTCCCTTGTGAACTTCACCGTGCAGCAGCGCGCGACGACCTCGATGTGGATGCGGCAGGCGGCGGCGGCGACGCTGGCTTTCGTCGCCGCGTTCGCCGCTCCGGCGTCCGCGGCGCCGTGCGCGGACGGACCCGAGGTGCTGCTCTCCAAGGTGGAGGCGCTGCGCGTCGTCTTCCCGCGCTGCGAACGCGTCCTCGAGCAGCGCCGGATGCTCGGCGACGAGGAGCGGCGCGCGCTGGAGACGGCGCTGCGCCGCCCGCTCGAGGAGAAGGGCTTCCTCGTCTACCTCGGGCTGGCCGGTGAAAAGGGCGAACAGGTCGACGGCTTCGCCGTGATCACCAACGAGATCGGCAAGACCGAGCCGATCACCTTCATCGTCGGCGCCGAGCGCGCCCCCGGCGACTCGAAGCCGGTGAAGCCGGTGAAGCCGGCGAAACTGCGCGTGCGGCGCGTCGCCGTGATGGTCTATCGCGAGTGCCGCGGCGGCGAGGTGCGCTCGAAGCGGTTCCTCGCGCAGTTCGAGGGGCGGACCTGTGAAGACCCGATCGAGCTCCACCGCGACGTCGTGAACGTCAGCGGCGCCACGCTCTCCGCGAACGCGCTCTGCAACGGGACGCGCAAGGTGCTCGCGCTGCTCGACCTCTGCGTCGCGGGGCGCGACGACGACGCCCTGATTCGTGACGCGCGCGCGCGCGGCGCGAAGGAGATCGCGCTCGCGGCCAGCTCCCCCGCCGGCGACTCGGGCGCGCGCGTCGGCCCGATCGAGGCGCGCCGCCTCGTCATGGGCAGCGAGTTGCGCGTGGTCGCGCTCGCGGCGGACGCGGAACGCGACGCGACCGGGCGCGCCGTCCAGCAGGCGCTCGACGCCGCCGAGCGCCTCGACCTCGTCCTCTCCGACTGGAAGGAGGAGAGCGAGCTCTCGCGCGTGAACCGCGAGGCGGTGCACGGCCCGGTCCCCGTCGGCCCCGAGCTGCTCGACTTCCTGCAGCAGAGCGCGGCGCTCTCCGCGGCGACGGCGGGCGCGTTCGACCCGACCATCGGCGCGCTCGTCAGGAGGTGGGGCTTCCGCGGCGGCCCGCCCCGCGAGCCGTCGGCGGCCGAGCTCGCCTCGGCGTGCGCCGCTTGCGGCATGGCCGGCGTCGCGCTCGACCCGGTCGCGCACACCGTCGCGTTCACTCGCCCGGGCGTCGTCCTCGACCCCGGCGCGATCGGCAAGGGGATGGCCGTTGACGCGGTCGCCGATGCGCTGCGCGCCGCCGGCGTCGGCAACGCCTTCGTCGACTTCCGCAGCTCGCAGCGCGCGCTCGGCGCGGGGCCCGACGGCCGCGGCTGGCCGGTTGCCGTGCGCGATCCGTCCGACGCCGACGCGACCGTGGAAAGATTCCTCCTGCGCGACGCCGCCTGCTCGACGTCGGGCGGTTACGAGAAGTTCGTCGAGATCGGCGGCCGCCGCTTCGGCCACATCCTCGACCCCGCCACTGGCCGACCCGCCGTCGCGAGCATGTCGTCGACCGTGATCGCCGCGACCGCCGCGCGCAGCGACGCGCTCGCGACCGCGCTCTTCGTCCTCGGACCCGAGCGCGGCCCCGCGGTGATCGACGCGATCCCCGACGCCGCCGGCCTC
>DASRRB010000228.1:0-5692 GCA_035695985.1 Planctomycetota bacterium
GCATGGGGGCGGGGTTCTCCGGCGGCGGCGCGCGCGCGATCACTTCGCGGCGACCGGCGCGAGCAGCGCCGCGGTGGGCGCGTGGACGATCTGGCCGTTGCGGGTGACGAGGCTGCCCGTGACGATCTCGTCGGCGAGGTCGACGTTGAGCGCGCCTTCGAGCGTGACGATCTTCAAGAAGGCGAGCAGGTTCTTGGCGTAGACGTCGCTCGCGTGCACCGGCACGAGCGACGGCACGTTTCGCAGGCCGACGATCTGCACGCCGCGCACGGTCACGGTCGCGCCCGGCTGCGTCAGCTCGCAGTTGCCGCCCTGGTCGGCGGCGAGGTCGACGACCACCGAGCCGGCGCGCATCCGCTCGACCATCGCGGCGGGCAGGAGCTTGGGCGCCGGGCGACCCGGGACGAGCGCCGTGCAGATCACGACGTCGGCGTCGGCGACACGCTTGCCGAGCGCCTCCTCCTGCGCCCGCTTGAACTCGGCGGACGCCTCCTTGGCGTAGCCGCCCTGGTCCTGCGCGTTCTCCTGCACCGGGACGTCGATGAACCTCGCGCCGAGCGACTCGACCTGCTCCTTCACGGCCGGCCGGATGTCGGAGACCTCGACCAGGGCGCCGAGCCGCCGCGCCGTCGCGACCGCCTGCAGCCCGGCCACGCCCGCCCCGAGGATCACGACCTTCGCGGGCTTGAGCGTGCCCGCCGCCGTCATCAGCATCGGGAACAGCTTCCCGAGCCGATCGGCCGCCAGGATCACCGCCTTGTACCCGGCGATGTTCGCCTGCGAGGAGAGCGCGTCCATGGGCTGCGCGCGCGAGATGCGCGGGATCAGTTCCATGGCGAAGACGGTGAGCCGCCGCTCCGCCATGCGGCGCACCAGGTCGATGCGCTGATGCGGGTAGACGAACGAGACGAGCGCCGCGCCGACGGCCGGCAGCTCGGAGTCGTCGCGCGGCGGATGCAGTTTCAGCACGAGCCCCGCGTCGGCGAGACCGCGTGCGCGGTCGGCCTCGATCTGCGCGCCGGCCTGGACGTAGGCGGCGTCCGAGAAGGTGGCGCGCTCGCCCGCGCCGGCCTCGATCGACACGGCGAGCTTCGCCGCGACGAGCTTCTTCACCGTTTCGGGAGTGGCGGCCACGCGCGTCTCGCCGGGCTCGCTCTCCTTCGGGATGAAGACCTTCAGCATGGAATCGGTCCCTGGATCAAAAAGGGAGGCAGAGATTCGGTTCTGCGAGGCCTCTTGTCGAGTTCAACCCCGGTCGGAAATGCGCTCCAACCCCGTTCGAGCCGGACGGTACCCTGCGCGCCTCGCTCGCCGCACCGACGGCGCGCGCGTCGGAAGTCGAGTTTCGCGAGGGAAGACCGACATGCACCGGAGCCTGGGAATTCTCCGTACCGCGTCGTTCGCCGCCGCCGTGCTGGCCGTCGCGCCGCGCGCGCCCGCCCAGGGCGACACGGGCTTCCTGCGCGGGACGGGGCGCACCGACGTCGCCGTCTCCTACGGCTCCGAGTCGTTCAAGGACTTCTGGGTCGGCTCGACCAAGACCTCCGATCCGAACGTCGGCAAGGTGACGCACGAGACGGCGAACCTCTGGCTCGCCTACGGCATCGACAACCGCACCGACCTGGTCCTGAACGCGACCTACGTCGACTCCGAGAGCGACGGCATCGCGACGACCAGCAACCGCGACGAGAAGGCGCTCCAGGACGCGACCATCGGCTTCAAGTACCAGCTGAACAAGTGGCAGCTCGGGCCGGGCAACTTCACCCTCTTCTTCGCGCCGGCCGCCAAGATCCCGATGACCCACTACGAGTCGAACGCGATCACCGGGATCGGTGACGGACAGATCGACTACCGCGGCCGCGGGATCCTGCAGTACACGACCAACTGGGGCATCTGGATCGCCGCCGAGTCGGGCTACGACTACCGCACGGAGAGCCCGCCGAACGAGGTGCCGCTCAACCTGACGGTCGGCATCCCGTGCACGCGCTTCGCGACGATCACGCCCTTCTTCGAATACGTCAGCAGCCTCGGCCACCGCGACCTCTCGACCACGCCCTTCCCGATCGTGCAGGAGCCCGGCGTGGCGGAGGAGTACAAGCGCTGGGGCGTGAGCGTGATCGTCCACGTGAACGAGCAGTGGGGCGTCACGGGCGGCTGGAAGGACACGCTCGACGGCCGCAACACGGGCGACGTCTCGGGCTTCTGGTTCGGCGCCTACTACAAGTTCTGAGCGGGACGGTCCGCAGGGGCGGTGGGGGCGGCAGGCGCAGCCGGCGGCACGGCGCGCAGCCAGTCGGCCCAGGGCATCTCGGCCGGCCCGCCGACGACGCGCAGCGCCTGCACCAGCGTCGCGACGTCGAGCTTGCGCTCGGCCACGAAGTCGGCGAGCGCGCGGCCGGACGGCCCGACGCGCGGCGCGCCGCCCTGAAAGCCGCTCCACGCGAGGTCGCCCACGAAGAGGATCCGCGCGCGCGGCAGCCAGAAGACGACGTAGTCGTCGCAGTGGCGCGACGCGGCGCCGAGGTCGAGCACGTCGAGCTCCTGCCCGTCGTCGGCGAAGCGGCGGCCCGGGTCGAACGTCTCGATGCGCAGCTTCCCGCCGCGGCGCGCGAGGCGGTCGGGCGCGAGCGTGAACGGCCGCATCACCGCCGCCTCGACGAACGGCGCGTCGAGCGGCGTCGTCACGATCGCCGCGCCCTCCGCGATGAACGGCCGCAGCCCGCCGCAGAAGCGCGCATGGTGGTGGGAGAAGAGGATCGCGCGGATCGGCTTGCCGGGATGCGCGGCCGAGAGCGCGTCGACGATCCGCTCGCCGGTCGCGCTCGAGGCGGGCGCCTCGAGGACGACCAGATGGTCGGCGAACTCGACGGCGAGCGAGCGGACCGGGCAGGCGGGATCCTCGACGACGAAGACGCCGGGCGCGAGCGTCGCGAGCGCGGCCGGCAGTGCGTGCGCCGGCACCGACGCGCTCGCCCCGGCCGGCAGCTCGAGCTCGCGCGCGGACTCCGGCGCCGTCCCCGCCTTCGCGAGCGCGAGCTCGGTGCGCTGCGCGTCGAAGTCGCCGGACCGCTCGAAGGAGATCGCGCTCGCGACCGGCCGCCCGTCGACCAGCTTCACGCCGGAGCAGCGCGACTTCTCGAGCAGGTCGCCGAGGCGCGGATGGGCGCGCCACTGCTCGCTCTGGAAGTCGCTCTCTCCGGTGCCGCCGGCGAGGGGAGCGCGCGCGCGCCACGGCAGCTCGGCGAAGCGGCGCGCGTCGGCCGCCGCCAGGCCGGAGAGCTCGACGAAGGCGGCGTCGCCGCCCGCCTCGACGGTGCGCCGCCAGACGCGCACGCCGCGCACGAGCGTCGTCTCGACGCGCGGCGGAGCGTCGCCGCCGTCGATCCAGGTGGACTGCTCGAGCAGGAGCCGGTCGCCGCCGCTCGCGAGCGAGCGCAGCTTCGTCGCGACGGTCCTCCGCTCGCCGGGCTTCTCGAAGTCGCCTTCGAACTGGGCCGTGCCGTCGTACCGGACCTCGAACGGCGGCGGGCGGACCGCCTCGACCTCGGGCGCGCGCACTTTCTCGCCGGCGCACGCAGCGACCGCGAGCGCGAGCGCCGCCGCCCCGGACCCCGTCGCTCCCCGACGCCGCTGCGCGCGCGCCACCTCAGCCGCCCGCCGGGCCGCTGCGGCCCTCGAGCTCGTCGAGCGCCTTCTTCAGCGGGGCGAGCGATTCGTGCTGCGGCGCGATCGACTCGAGCGACGCGGTGGCCTTGCGCGCCTCCTTCACCAGCGCGCCGCGCGTCTCGGGCGTCGCCGCGCGCGCCGCGGCGACCGCGAGCGACGCGTACTTCGCGACGTAGTCGGGGTTGCCCGGCGCGAGGTCGAACGTGCGCCGCTCGTAGGCGAGCGCGTCGCCCGTGAGCCCGAGCTGCTCGCAGACGAGCGCGAGCTGGTGGAAGAAGAGCGGGTTGCTCTTCGCGATGTCGGTCGCGTTGGTCAGGTGCGTGCGCGCCGACTCGAAATCCTTGAGGTCCTGCTCGACGACGGCGAGCTCGTAGAAGAACTGCGGGCTGCGCGGGTTCATCGCGACCGCCTCTCTCAGCTTGTCGCGCGCCTTCACGCGGATCGCGTCGTCGAGGGCCCCGGCGTCGAGCGCCCGCTTGATCTCGTCGCGCGCCTCGTTGGCGCGGCCCGCCGCCTCGATCCGCTGCGTTTCGGAGACGGCGCCGGTGTCCCCCGGGAAGTAGGGGTTCACGAACTTGTCCATGAGGTCGGCGCGGATGCCGTCGGTCGACTGCCATCCGCTCGCGAGGAGCTCGCCGCCCTTCTGCAGCATCTTCGCGAAGAACTCGCTGCCGGCGCTGGTCTCCTTGGCGCCGAAGATCCGGGTCAGGTTCGACGGCGAGCCCTTGGTGGCCGCGTCGGACGCCGGCGCGGGCGCCGGCTCGCTGCGCGCCTTCTCGATCAAGGCGATCCGATCCTCCGCCCAGTCGACCAGGGTGCTGGCCCGTTCGTCGCGCTCGTCGTACGACTTGGCCTTCTTCGCGTCGGCGAGGCAGAGATTGACGTAGCCGCTCGTGTCGCCGCTCGCTTCGTAGAGCGATTGGTAGATGTCGGCGCGTATGCGGTGCGCGCGCGCCATCTCCTTCAGGAAGAGCGGCGAGGGAAGCGGCGCGCCCGGCTCGATCAGCGGCCGCATCACTCGGAGCGCGTCGCTCGCGTTCGAGAGCGCCTGCTGCAGCAGCTCGCTGCGCGTGTCGGCGGGGAACTTCGTGTTCTTGGAGAGGCCGAGGCGGAAGCTCGCGAATTCGAGCTGCGTCCGCCAGTCCTTCCCGCTCTTCTCGCCGGCCAGGAGCAGGAGGTCGACGCCGGCGTTGCGCTCGATCGCGTTCGTCGACCGCCAGCGCAGGAAGCCGGCGTAGAAGAGCGCGAGCGCGTCGTCGGGCCGGTGCTGTGCGACGACGTCGACGTCCTTGCGGGCTTTCGCGTAGACGTCCTCGACGCTCGTCGTGTTCTGCGACTTCATGATCAGCGGCAGGACGTCCCGATCGCCGCGCGCGATCTGGAGCTCCCAGTTCTTGGCGAGCGCGCAGAGGGCCCGCGCGCGCCCGAGGCGGGCGTCGTCGTCGTCGCGCTTGGCGAGCGCCTCCTCGTAGCCGGCCAGCGCCCCGAGGTTGTTGCCCTCGCCGAACGCCGCGTCGCCCTTCTCGCGCGCCGCCTTGAACTCGCGCGCCGAGGTCGCGCTCGACGACGCCTTCATCAACGTGGAGAAGCCGGCCACGATCAGGACGACCGCGACGGTGAGCAGCGCCACCGTCTTCTGCTTGCGGACGCGCCGCCACCCGCGCCCGACGAACGTCGTCCGGCTGGCGAGGATCGGCTCGCCCTCGAGGTAGCGCTCGAGGTCCTGCGCCATCTCGAGCGCCGACGCGTAGCGGCGCTTGGGCTCCTTCTCGAGCGCCTTCAGGATCACGACCTCGAGGTCCTCCGGCAGCGACGTCGTCCACGCGCGCGGCGGCCGCGGCTCCTCATCCAGGATCTTCTGGAGGATCTCCTGCGTCGAGTCGCCGAAGAACGGCGGCCGGCCCGTCACCATCTCGTAGAGCGTCGCGCCGAGCGAATAGACGTCGGTCCGGCGATCCACTTCGCCTCTGCGGGCGCGGATCTGCTCGGGGCTCATGTAGAGCGGCGTGCCGACCATCGCGCCCGA
>DASRRB010000229.1:0-7951 GCA_035695985.1 Planctomycetota bacterium
GACGTCGGTGTAGCGCTCCTCGACCGTGCGGCGCGCCGCGCGGCCGAGCCGCTCGCGCAGCGGCGCGTCCTCGAGCAGCCGCTCGATCTGACGGGCGAACGCCGGGGCATCTTCGCTCTTCGCGATCAATCCGTTCTCGCCGTCCCGGATCAGCTCCGGGAGACCGCCCGCGTCGCTCGCCACGATCGCCCGCCCGGCCGCCATCGCCTCGAGGCAGGAGTAGGGGCAGTTCTCCCAGAGGCTCGGGATGAAGTAGACGTCGCTCTGCCGGAGACAGCTCCCGACCTCCGAGAGCGAGAGCTTCCCGAGGTAGTGGAAGGAGCCCCGGAGCGCCTGTCCGCGGATCCGCGGGAGGAACTCCTTCTCCATGAAGCCGAACAGGTCGGCGCCGGCGAAGGCGAAGGCGACGTCGTGCTTCTTCAGGATCGTCTCGACGATCTCGGGGCAGAGGTGGATGCCCTTCCTCTTCTCCATGCGGCCGGTGAAGAGGATGACCGGCTTGTCCTTGGGCAGGCCGAACTTCGCGCGCGCGTCGATCTGCTCGGCGCGGTCGAAGAGGTCGAGGTCGATCCCGTTCGCGATCACCTCGATCTCGCGGCGCACGCCCATCTTGGTGCGCACCTCGTCGGCGAGGAAGCGGCTGCAGCTGGTGAAGGCGCCGGCGCCGCGGATGCCGATCTTCTCGACCCACGCGCAGGCGCGCACGTCGGCCTTGCGCACGTCGTAGGTCGACATGATGAGCTGCGCCGGCGAGTGGAACTTCATCACGGTCTTGGTGCGCTGAAGCCAATTCAGGAGCAGCCCCTCGCCACCGCACTCCGGCATCTCGACCACGTCGTAGTGGAAGCGGCGCCGCAGCTCCTTGAACGCGAGGTGCATGCACCAGCCGTTCTCGAGGCGGTTCTTGGTCCACCAGAGGCGGTGCTTGTCGAGGCGGCCGAGCGTCCTCATGACGCGGCCGTCGGCGCGGAAGCGGAAGACGGTGACGCCGTCGTGCGCGCTGGTGCGCAGCGGCGTCGGCGCCGTCGCGCCGGACAGCACGTGGACCTCGTGGCCGAGCTTCGCCAGCGCGCGCGCCTGGTACCAGGCGTAGGTCCCGATCCCGCCGAAACCGGTTTCCGGCGGATACTCGAAGGAGAGGAGGGCGATTCTCATCGGATCGGGTGGGGCCGCCGCGGAGGGGGGGACTCTCTAGCGCCGCACGCTCCCCGCGTAAAGCCGGCGCGGGCGGATCCTCTCCTTTCGCGCGGCGCGCGCCGGCGGCTGCAGTCGTCGTGGGCGAGCGGCCGATTCTTCCCGATCCGGATCGAGAGCGACCGCCGTCGAGCGCGACCGGGGCTACCGCCGCAGGGGCCACGCCCCTACTTTCGACGCCGACGTCGACGCGGCGGCCGCGGCCTCGCTCCCTCCGCCGGCGATCGTCCGGCGGAATCGTGGAGGTGCGTCAGAGTGGGCGAAGCGGACAGCGGTCCTCCCGGACACCTCATCCCCAAGGTCGTCGCCGCCGAGCCGGCGCTCGCCCGCTTCACGATGAAGCAGCTCGGGAGCGAACTGCACGCGCGACTGCGCGCCGGTGCGATCGCGCCGAGCGACGACCGCTTCGACGACGACGTCGAGGGCCTTGCCGCGCTCGGACGCGAGCTGCTGCTGCGGCTCGACGTCGATTCGGATCGATTCTCGCGCAGCAACGCCGCCATCCGCTTCGAGGCGTATTGGGGCGGCGACTCCTTCGGCCCGACGTCGTTGAAGGACGAGACGGTCGTCGAGCTCGGCTGCGGCAACCGCAATCCGCTCTCGGTGATGTTCATCTTCGTCATGCTCGGCGCGCGGCGCGCCATCGGCGTGGATCTCGACGGGGTCACTGACGTCCCGGAGGCGGTGCGCGCGCTCGCGCGCTGCGGCGGGTGGATGCTCACCGATCCGAAGCTGCTCGTGCGCTCGTTCCCGATCACTCGCGAGCAGGTCGCGGCGTACCTCGCGGCGACGCGCTTCGACCTCGCGAAGCTCTTCGCCGGCGACCCGAGCGGGGTCGACCGCGGCCGGCTCGACCTCCGGCAGGAATCGGCGGCGCAGCTGGGTTTCGGCGACGGCGAGGTCGACCTCTGCTGCTCGTCCACCTTCCTCGAGCACGTGCCCGACGTCGACGCGGTGATCGCGGAGATGGCGCGGGTCACGAAGCGCGGCGGTCGCGGCGTCCACATCATCGACACCGTCGACCACCGCAGTTACCTCGACGCGAAAGTGCGTCCGCTGCAGTTCCTGGAGACGAGGACCACCGACCCGATCGTCTTCGGGTGCAACCGGATGCGGCCGCAGAGTTTCGAGCCGGTTTTCGAACGCCACGGCCTCGAGGTGAAGCGGACCCACGTGTGGCGGCGCCATGAAGTCGACGCGGCGACGCGGGCGAGATTCGTCGAGCCCTGGCGATCGATGGCGTGCGAAGACCTCTCCCGCACGGGAGTGACGATCTGGGTCCGGCGGCGGTGAGCTCGGGCGCGACGTCCGGACCGGCCGGACGCGATGATGCGACGCCGATGCGGATCCTCTACGTCGTCCACCAGTTCTTCCCCGAGCACATCAGCGGCACGGAGCAGTACGTCCTCTCGCTCGCGCGCGCCGGTCGCGCGGCCGGCGACGACGTGCGCGTCTACACCGTCGATCCCGACGGCAGCCACCCCGACCGTCCGGCGAACGTCCGCCAGTACGTCCACCGCGGCGTGCCGGTCGTCTGCCACGACTACCAGAAGGGACTGGTGAAGAACGGCATCCTGATCGACTGGTGGAACCCGCAGAACGCCGAGAGCTTCACGCGTCTGCTCGACGAGTTCCGGCCGGACGTCGTCCACTTCTTCCACTTCCGCTTCGTCGGCATCGACCGCATTCGCGAGGCGCGCGCGCGCAAGGTCCCGGTCGTGGTCCACCTGATGGACTTCTGGTTCGTCTGCCCGAACTACCTGCTGCTGCGCGTGCAGCCGCCGGGCGACGGCGTCCAGTGCGACGGCCCGCCGGAAGGAGGCTACGGCTGCTTCGAATGCGTGAACCCGGGCATCGCGCAGTGGGCGCGCGAGCCGTGGGCGCGCGCGCGCCACGTCGAGCGCCGGGCGGCCGGCGAATTCCCGGCGAACGAGAACAGCGGCGAGCAGGCGGGCTTCGCGATGGTCGAGCGGCCGCGCGCGCTCGCCGCGGCGCTGCGCGAGGCGACGCTCGTGATCTCGCCGTCGCGCACGGTGCAGGCCGCGCTCGCGCAGGCCGGCGCCGCGCCGCCGGCGCTCGCGATCGTGCCCTACGCGATCGACCGCGCCCTCGTCGACGCGCTGGAGCCCGCGCCGCGCGACCGGGTCCACCTCGGATTCATGGGGACGTTCGCGCCGCACAAGGGGCTCGCGGTCCTGCTCGAGGCGATGCGCGGGCTGCCCGATCGCGACGTCGTGCTGCACGTGCACGGACGGTTCGGCCACTTCGGCGCCTACGACGACCGGCTGCGGGAGATCGCCGCCGGCGATCCGCGCATCGAGTTCGCCGGCGCCTTCGACCACGACCGGCTCGCGCCGGTGCTGTCCGGCCTGCATGCGCTGGTCGTCCCGTCGCTCTGGCGCGAGAACACGCCGTTTGTCTGCCTCGAGGCGCGCGCGGCCGGGATCGAGCTCGTGGTGAGCGACCTCGCCGGCATGACCGAGTGCGTTCCGGAGGGGCGCGGCGCCGCGTTCGCTCCGGGCGACCCGGTCGCGTTGCGCGCGCGGCTCGCGGAGGTCGCGTCGCGCGTGCGCGCGCGGAAGTTCCGGCGATTGCCGGTCGACGACGCGATTCCCGACGTCGCGACGCAGTTCGCGGACTTCCGGGCGCGCTACGCCGCGCTCGCGCGGTGAGGGACGGGGCATGCTCCGCTCGCTCTGGCTCCGCCGGCTGATCCTCGCGACCGTCGTCCCGCTGCTCCTCGCCGAGCTCGTGCTCCAGCTCGGCGCGCTCGCGGTGGCGGTGTTCGCGAGGTCGCGCGAGCAGCCGGGAAGCGGTGGCTGCGCCGTCCTGTGCGTGGGCGACTCGTACACCTTCGGGGTCGGCGCGTCGTCCTCGAGCACCTCCTATCCCGCCGCCCTCGAAGCGCTCCTGCGCGACGGACCGATCGACGGACTCTCGCGCGTCGTGAACGGGGGCTGGCCCGGGCGCAATTCGCGGGAGGTGATCGAGCTGCTGCCGCGTCAGATCGCGGAGTTCCGGCCGCACCGGGTCGCGATCCTGCTCGGTACGAACGACTTCTGGAGCCATCCCGACCACGTCGAGATCGAGAAGCTCGCCGACCCGCTCCCGAGCGGCGGCTCCTCGACGGGATTCCGACTCGAGTGGCGACTGCCTCGGCTGATCGCGCTCCTGGTGCGCTCGCCCAGGTTCCAGGGCTTCTTCATCCCCGCCGGTCGCGCGACACCGCCCGCCGGCGCGTCACCGCCGACGCCCGACGGAACCGCGAAGAGCGCGAAGACGGCAGATCTCCTCGTCGGGACGTGGCGGGCGGGTGCATCGCAGCTCGAGCTGAAGGCGGACGGCAGCGCATGCTTCGACGGTGCACCGCTGCGCTGGGCCCTCGCTTCGAAGTCGATCGTGTTCGTCGGGGCGGGCGCGCCGACCCCGGTCGGGTGGCGACTCGAGAACGGCCGTCTCGCGCTGTCCGTCGCGGGCGCGGCGACGCCGCGCGAGTTCGTGCGCGCGCCGACGGCGCCGGAGCCCGAACTGTGCGCGCAGGCGTGGCACGCGATCGACGCCGGCGATCTGCACCAGGCGCTCCAGATCTGCCGGAGCTGGCTCGCGAACGAACCCGAGTCGCCCTGGGCCCATGGGTTCCTGGTGACCGTCGGAACGCGTCTCGCGCGCCAGGACGTCGTCGACGAAGGCCTCACGTGGCTCCGCGCTCGCCGGATCCGGCAGCCCGACGTCGCCGTCGCGGAGGAGCTCGCGTCGGCGCTCCGGACCGCGAACCTCACCGAGGAGGCCGGCCGGACCGCGCGCGCCGACCTCGAGCGCTGGCCCGGCAGCGTGACGTTGTGGACCACGCTCGCCGTCTCGGCGGACGTGGCGCGCGACCTCCCGACGCTCGAGGAGGCCGTCGGCAAGGCGATCGCCCTCGATCGGCGCGAGCGCGCCTGGCCCTTGGTGGCCAACCTGCGTCTGCGCGCGCGCGCGCACGTCGCGCGTTCCGACGCGCGCAGCGCCGCGCGCGACGTGCTCGAGGCGTTCGCCGTCGACGGCCTCGAAGGCGAATTGCGCAACGCGCTGCGGTGCGAAGGCATGCAGTGCGGTCCCGCGCTCGTGGACGAGCTCGCGCCCGAGGTCGGACTCGCGGGCGAGAAGCTCGCGACGGCGAAGCGGGTCGCGGGCGAGCCGGGTGCTCGCGACGACGAGCCCGCCGCCGCGACGCTCGTCGACCACCTGGAGCAGGTCGTGCGGTACTGCCGGGACCACGGCGCGGAACCGCTCCTGGTGACCTATCCGTTCCACGGCGACGCCGTCGAGAAGGCGCAGCGCGCGGTCGCGCGGGAGACGGGCGCGCAGCTGGTGGAGGTGACCGCGCGCTTCGATCAGCTGCTGACCGAGCACTCGCGCGAGGAGCTCTTCGTGCTCGACGGCCACTGCAACGATTTCGGTTATCGGTCGATCGCCGAGGAGGTTGCGCGCGCGCTGCGCGGACGCTGACCGGACCGCGCGCGCGGCGCGGTCGCTGCGCGCTGGCCGCGACCGTTCAGTGCGCGAGCATGCGCAGTGCGCCGTACACCTCTTCGGCCATGAAGCCGTAGCCCGCGTCGTTGCAGTGGCCGTCCGGCACGAAGAGCTCTTCGTGGGAGCGCGTCGCGAGGAGCGAATCGAAGCGCGCCGCGAGGTCGACGAGGCGGACGTGCTCGCGCGCGGCGACCTCGCGCTGGCCGGTCTCGAGCGCATTGGCGTGGAACGGGTAGACGCAGAGCAGCGGCTCGGCGCCCTGCTCGCGCACCCAGCGCACGATCTGCGTGAGGTGGTCGACGAACGTCGCCGGCGGCGTCTCCGACCACGCCTCGCGGAGCTCGGCGAATCGCCGGCGGACGGCGGCCTGCTCCTCGTCCGTCGCCTCCGCCAGGAAGAAGCCCTCGCCGATCGATCCTTCGTCGAAGTGGCTGCGATACAGGAGCTGGAGCTCGAGCTTGTCGTCGGGCTGCGTGCGGATCGCGTAGATCAGGTCCCGGATGGCGTCGCCATCGCGCCCCAGCAGGTCGTTCCAGCGCGCCCTCTCGCGGAACCGCCAGGCGAGATCGGCGCCATGCACCCAGACGTCTTTGTCGATCGAAAGGGTCATCTCGCGCACCGCCGTCTCGTAGTCCGCGACGCCATCGGCGGCCTTCGCGATGTGGAAGTGCAGCGGCGCGCTGTCCGGGAAGCGTTCGACCTGTTCGCGCGCGAGCTCCGCCGTGCGCGCGGGCTCGTTGGCGACGCCGTACGCGGCAGCCAGGCTCTCCGCGGCGTCGCAGGTCCCCGTCGCGCCGAAGATGCGCTCCAGGCGGGCGAGGTCGGCCGCGAAGACCTCGCGCCGCTGCAGCCGATCCGCGGCCATCAAGTGGTTGAACCAGGCGCTGGGGTCGTCGGGCACCGCCGCGATCCAGCGCTCCGCCAGCGCGAATGCGGCGGGGAAGTCCCCGGCCTCCCAGTGGCGCGCGAATTCGGGGTACCAGTCCCACGCCCTCCGTTCGCCGGCGGCGAGCGGGGGTTCCGGAGTCCGTTCGAACTCGACGAACGCCGTCGCACCCGGCGGCTGGAGCAGCAGGCGAGGGCCCTTGCGAACCGCTCTCACGCGGAGCGCGCCGCGGCCATCGGCGTCGGCGACGTCTAGTTCGCCGGCGCGCGCGACGCTCCAGCGCAGGCCGGCGGTTCCGCGCGTGCCGCGTCCGTCGCGCTCGAAGCGGAGCGACTCCGGGCCGGACTTCCAGCCGCCGACCAGGTCGTACGAGCAGCAGATGTCGAAGTCCTCCTTCGGCTTCGCGTGAATCGGTCGCGCCGGCCGGGCCGCGGCGGTCGCGTTCGCGGCCTTCGCCGGGACCCTCGACGCGGCCGCGTCGCCCCGGTCCGCCCCCTCGAAGAATCCCACCCTCGTCGCGCGGCTCGTCAGGAGCTGCACGAGCTTTCTCGTCCGCCACGTCGGGCGCCAGGTCGAGGCGCCGACTCCGGCCTCGCGAGCCGCGGCGTGGATGTCGGCCAGCTCCGGACGGCTCCAGAGCTCGTTGCAGCCCACCAGGACGACGACGAAACGCGGACGCTCGCGCAGGAACTGGCGCGGCAGGTCGAGCAGGACGTCGCGCGAATTGCGGCCCGGCACGCCGCCGTTCGCGACGCGCCAGCGGCCGTCGATCGGCGCCGCGCGCAGCCGCTCCTCGAGCCGCGCCGGATAGGAGCGCGCGGCGTTCGAGGCACCGAGGCCGTAGGTGAACGAATCGCCGACGCACAGGACGCAGCAGGGGTCCGCGACCGGCGCGCGCGCGTCAGACGGCGCGTCGGGCATGAAGAGGGAACCGACCTGCAGCACGCATTCGAGCACGACGAGCGGGACGACGGTCGCAAGGAGGAGCCGGCCGACCCAGAGCTTGATCGCGTCTCGACGCATGCCCTTCCTCGATCTCCTGCAGCGTGCCGCCGGAGATAGCGCGAGAGCCGCCGGCGGAAAGGGCGTGCTCCGCGGCGGTCAGGCCGCCCGCGGCTCGATCGTCAGGCGCCCGCGCGTCGACCAGAGGCAGTTCGCGGCGACGTTGGGATTGGCGCCGGGGAAGAACAGGCCGACGCAGATCTCGTAGGCGCCCGGCACGATCTCGTCGCCGGCCGGCGCGTCGAACAGCGCGAGGGTCTTCGGGCCGCCCGCGCCGCCCGCTTCGACGCCCTGCGCGAAGGGGAGCGGCGTCTCCGTCCACTCCGGGAGGAAGCGCACGCCGCCGTCGGGCGCGGT
>DASRRB010000230.1:0-9313 GCA_035695985.1 Planctomycetota bacterium
GGTGACGAAGGCGAGATCGGGCTCCTCTTCGACGACGTCAGCCCAGGTGACGAGCCAGGCGAGCCGCTCCGCGCGCGCGCGACTGGCGCGCGAGGACGAGGTCGAGCCGGTCCGCAACTCCGCGCGGCAGGACGCTCCGACCAGGAGCGCGACGGTGAGAAGTCCCGTAGGTGCGAGCGCGCATCGACCGAGGCAGGTTCGTCGCTCGCTCACGCCCGATCCTCCGGCAAGGAGAGGTCTCGGGGGGAGTGTGCGGATTCAATCCACTTCCGGCGATTCGTCCAGGGGGAGAATCTTCGAACTTCCGGCGGCCGGGACCCGCCGCGATCGGATTCCCGATGGCCGGGATCAGGTGGGTTTCCGGGCGACCGTGGCCTCTCCTTTGGCCGTCGCCGCCTCGCCCTTCGCCGCCGCCGCCTCGCCGCCCTCGGTCGTGAGCTTCCCGAGGAACTCCGGCATCTTCACGCCGCCGAGGTCCTGCATGACGTTCATCATCGGCGGGATCGATTTCGCGAGGCTCTGCAGGAAGCCCGCCGCGCCGCCGCCCGGACCGGCGCCGTTCGCGCCGTTGCCGGAATCCCAGACGATCACCTTGTCGAACTTGATGTTCGAGATCGCGGTCGCGGCGGTCTGCGCGAGCGCCTGCAGGTGCTCGAGCATCATGAGCTGGAACGCCGGCTGCGCGCCGCCGCACGCCTCGACGATCCGCTTCAAGCCGTCGCCCTTCTTGGCGAGGATCTCGTACTCGCCCTTGGCCTGCGCCTCGAGCCGCGCGAACGTCGCGCTCGCCTCGCCGATCGCCTCGATGCGGGTCTTCTCCGCCTGGGCTTCGGCGTCGACGATCTGCTTCGCCTTCGAGGCCTTGGCGACGGCTTCGAGCTCGGCGCGCTTCTCCTGCTCGATCTTGACGCCGAGCGCCTGCATGGCCTTGGCTTCGGCGAGGTACTGCGCCTCGTTCACGGCGGCCTGCGCCTCGCGGTACTTGGTCTCGCCGGTCTGGTAGGCGGTCGCCTCCTTCACGCGCAGCTCGGAGTTGGTGGCGGCGATCAGCGCCTTGGAGAGGTTCTCTCCGGTCACGGCCTTCGCGTTGGCGTCGGCGACGGCGATGCGCATCTGGCGCTCGCGCTCCTTGATCTGCGCCTCCTGCTCGAAGGCGGCGGTGCGCTCGCCGACGGTCTTGTCCTTGGTGAGCTCGGCGACGCGCACGATCTGGTCGCGCTCGGCCTCCTTGGTGCCGATCTCCTGCTCGCGATGCGCGCTCGCGACCTGCACCGCCTTGTCGCGGTCGGCGGCGGCGACGCCGATCGAGCCCTTCTTCACCTGCTCGGCCACGTCGATGGTCGCCTGCTGGATCGCCTCCGACGCCGCCTTCTTGCCGATCGCCTCGATGTAGCCCGACTCGTCGGTGATGTCGGTGATGTTGACGTTGATGAGGACGAGGCCGATCTTCACGAGCTCGGGCTCGAGCGACTTCTGGATGCTGGCCAGGAACTGGTCGCGGTTGCGGTTGATGTCCTCGATCCGCATCGCGGCGATCACCTGGCGCAGCTGGCCGAAGATGATGTCCTCGGTCTGCTTCACGATCGCCGTCGTCTGCAGGCCGAGCAGGCGGATCGCGGCGTTCTGCATGGTCGCCGGCTCGGTGCCGATGGCCACGGTGAAGACGCTGGGGACGTTGACGCGGATGTTCTCGGCCGACAGCGCGCCCTTGAGCGGGATCCCGATCTGCATCGGGTCGAGGTTCAGGTACTCGAAGTCCTGGATCAGCGGCCAGACGAACGCGCCGCCGCCGTGCAGGCAGCGGGCGGAGCGACCCTCGGTCGTCTTGCCGTAGATGACGAGGATGCGGTTGCTCGGGCAGCGCTTGTAGCGCTTGACCAGCATCATCAGGAAGCCGAACGCGACCAGGACGGCAGCGGCGACGATCGCGAGCAGGTAGGGATTCTGGGCGGACGGGCCGGGGGGCATGGGGCTCTCCACGAGTCGGCGGCGCCGGCGGCGGGCGATGCGCCCCGCGCAGCCGCGGGGCGCGGCGTCACCCGGTCGCCTGCGCCAAGGGCAGAACTTCGAGCGTGTCGCCCTCGCGGAGGGCGATGATCTTCACCGCGGATCCGGTCGCGATCTCGGGTCCGGCCGTCACCGCGTTCAGCTCGACCGTGCGGCCCTGCATCGTGACCGTGATCTTCCCGGAGCCCGTGCCGCGCGCGGGGATGCGCAGGTAGACCTGCGCGGCGCAGCCGACGGCGTTCTCGAGCTCGAGGTTCCCGGCCGAGTGCAGGCGCGACAGCCCCTGCATGAGCCAGCCGACCGCGAAGAGCGCGGCCGCGCCGGCGCCGAGCGCGACGCCGAACGACGTCGTGCGCGTGAGGTTCGACCACTCGCACGCGAGCCCCGCGAGCCCGAAGAACGTGACGAACGCGACGATCGTCTTGAACGTGATGAACTTGACGAACGTGTCGCCGTGGTCGGAGTCGTGGCCGTCGAGGTGGTCGTGGCCGAGGTCGTGCACGTCGTGCGCACCGACGTCGTGGCCGCCGCCGACGAGCGTCAGCAGCGTCTGCAATACGAGGATGCAGCCGCCGATCGCCGCGCAGGCGTAGTAGAGGTTGTGGAACATCGTCCGTCCCCCTCGGACCGCGACGCCGCGGTCATCACCGGCCCCGTACGCTACTTCGTCGGGCGGCCGGCCGCCGCTCGTACCGCGGACCCGGGGCGCGCGTTCACGCGGAGAATCGCCGGGACGACGCCGTTCTCGGGCTCGGAAGGCGGATTCGGCGGTGCTGCGCACCCCGCCGCCGCGCTCACCCCTTCGCGACCACCAGCGGCGGCTCCGGCAGCACCTCGCGCGTGAGGTTCACGAGGCCGCGGTCGGTCACGGCGACGTCGTCCTCGATGCGGACGCCGCCGAACGGGACGAGCTGCTGCACGAGCGGCCAGTTCACCAGCGAGCCGGCGGGCGAAGCCTTGAGGTCGTCGAGCAGGTGGCGGATGAAGTAGACGCCGGGCTCGATGGTGAAGACCTGGCCGGGCGCGATCTTCGTCGTGTTGCGCAGGAAGGGGTTGTCGGCGCGCGGCTCGACGTTGCGGCAGCCGACGTCGTGGGTCTGCAGACCCAAGGCGTGTCCGAGGCCGTGCGGCAGGAACTTGCGCGTCACCCCCTTGGCGACCAGCTCGTCGGCGCTGCCGTTCGCGAGGCCGACGTCCTTCAGCAGCGGCGCGAGCAGCTGGTGCGCGCCGTCGTGCAGCGCTTCGTACGCGAGTCCGAGCTGCGCGCGGCGGCAGGACTCCTGCTGTAGCTTCTCGAGCCCGGTCGCGAGCGCCGCGAACGCCGACGCGGCCGCGCCGCCGCCCTTCACCGCGACGCGCGTGACGTCGGCGTCGTAGCCCTGGTACTTCGCGCCGGCGTCGAGCAGGAGCGACTGCGCCGCCGACTTCGTCCGGCCGTAGTTCACGTGGTGGAGCGTCGCGCAGTGCTCGCCGAGCGCGACGATGTTCTTGTAGGGCGTCTCGGCGTCGTCCTGCTGCGTGGCGCGCAGGTAGGTCAGGTGGAGCTCGAGCTCGCTCGCCTCGCCGGCGCGGAAGGCGTCGACGACCGCCCGATGGCCGAGCGCCGCGCGGCGGTTCGCCTCGGCGAGGCAGAAGATCTCGTAAGGCGTCTTCTTCACGCGCACCTGGTCGAGCGCGGCGAGCAGCCCCTTGGGGTTGTACGCCGACGCGGGCAGGCCCCAGAGCTCGCAGTCGCCGCGCTCCTCGCCGACGAAGGCGAGCGCGCGCCCGGCCGGCAGGAGCGTCTTGATGGCGGCGGGCTCGCGCACCTCGCGCACGTCGAAGCTCGCCCAGAAGTGGTCGGTCTCCGGCTTCGCCGCGGCCTCCCAGAAGTCGAGCACGTTGCACCAGAAGAGCGTCGGCTTGCGGCCCGGCTCGATCAGCAGCGCCGAGCGCGCCGTCACCAGCGGCAGCCAGTGGGCGAAGTGGGGGACCGGCCGCAGCGGCCAGTACTGGTCGTCGAAGAGGCTGCGCGACTTCGGGGCGCCCGAGTGGATCACGACGCCGGCGAGCTTCTGCTCCTCGAGCACGCGCGCGTACTGGCGCAGCAGCTCGGCGACGTGGTCCTTGTACTTCGACTGGAGTTCGGCGGGGTCGATCGTCTTCGCCATGGGAGGTTCCTCGTTCAACGGCGCGTCACGCGCAGCAGCTCGCCGAGCGACCACGCCTGCGCCGGCGCGCCCTTCCAGGCGTGCGGCGCGTCGCCGTCGGCGAGCTCGGGCACGTGCACGACGCCCCGTCCCGACAGTTCCGCGAGGAGCGGCGCGAGGAAGACCGCATGCGCCTTCTTTCGCACCGCCGCCGTGTCGCCGCGCACGCGGCACCACGCCTCGACGAACGGCCCGAGCAGCCACGGCCACGCCGTGCCCTGATGGTAGGCGCGGCCGCGCTCGTCGGGCCCGCCCTCATAGCGCGGCCGGTACGCCGGGTCGTCGGGCGCTAGCGTGCGCAGCCCCCGCGGCGTGAGCAGCTGCACCTCGACGGTGTCGACGACGGCGCGGGCGCGCGCGCCGTTCAGGAGCTGCAGCGGCAGCCCGCCCACCGCGAAGATCTGGTTCGGGCGCAGGCTCGCGTCGGCGGTGCCGACCACGTGGTCGACGTCGACGACGTCGTGCAGGCAGCCGCGCGCCTCGTTCCAGAAGCGCTGGGCGAAGGCGGCGCGCCCGGTCGCGAGCGCGCGCAGCCAGCCGCGCCGCCCCGGCAGCACCGCCGCGCCGAAGGCGAGGGCGTTGAGCCAGAGCGCCTCGATCTCGACCGGCTTTCCGATGCGCGCCGTCACCTCGCGGCCCGCGGCGCGCGCGTCCATCCAGGTGAGCTGCTGGCCCGGCACGCCCGCCGCGAGCAGGCCGTCGACGTCGGCGCGGATGCCGTGGCGCGTGCCCTCGAAGCAGCCCTCGAGGATCGCCTCGCACGCCGCGAGCAGTCGCTTGCGGTCGGCCGCCGACACGACGCGCTTGCTGCCGCGCGCCGCGAGCAGCTCCTTCACCGCGACGACGAACCAGAGCCCGGCGTCGACGCTGTTGTATTCGGGCGCGCTCCCCGATTCGGGGAAGACGTTGGGGAGCATCCCCTCGGAGACGAAGCGCGACCAGGCGAGCAGGACGGCGCGCGCGTCGTCGATCCGGTCGGCCGACAGCGCGAGCCCGCGCAGCGCGATGCAGCTGTCGCGGCCCCAGTCGGTGAACCACGGATACCCGGCCACGATCGACCGCCCCGACTCGCGCGCGACGACGAAGTCCTCGGCGGCGCGGTCGAGCGGCCCGTCGAAGCGGGCGCGCCGGCGCTTCTCCGTCGTGCGCACGCGCTTCCCAAGCGAAGCGGCGGCGGCGCGACCGGCGAGCGCGCGGCGGGCGGCGTCGAGCTCCGCGCCGACGACCAGCCACGCGGTCGCGCCGGGGAGCGCAGCGAGTTCGTAGGTGAATTCCCCCGGCGCTCCGCAGTCCTCCGTCGCTCCGTATCCGCGAGCTCTCTCTTCCTCATATAGGAAGGCGCGGTACCAGTGGGGGTCGTGGCGGTAGGTCCCGTTGGTGAGGGCGGTCACGGCGGGCAGCGACTCGTAGGGCTGCCACGTCGCGCGCCCTTCGCGGACGGTCGCTTCGAAGCGGAACGCGCCGTTCTCCCGATGGAGCGCGTGCGCGTCGCGGCCGGTGAGGAAGGGGCGGACCGTCAGCGTCGCGCGCCCGTCCTCACCGCGCCGCTTCTTGCCCTTCCTCACGAGCCGCCACGAGAGCACTGCGAGCGGCGCCCCGCGCTGGAGCGAGAGCTCCTGCACGACCGTGGTCGCCGCGTCGAGGCGGAAGGTCCAGGTGGGCCACGGCTCGCTCGTGAACGATTCGAGGTTCGCGGCGCCGTCGGGGTCGGTCGCGCCGGAGGCGTAGCGCTGCGACGTCAGCGCGATGCGGCCGGCCGCCGTCTCGACGAAGGCGTCGAAGCCGTTCACCAGGACGTGGCGGCGCGTCGGCGGGGAGAGCGCGACGGCGAGCAGCGCGTGGTAGCGCCGCGTCCGCGGACCGGCGAGCGGCCCCATCGCGAAGCCGCCGAGTCCGTCGGTCTCGAGCCACTCCGCGCGCAGGTCCATCGCCCTTCCTCCAACCTCGGGGGGCGATGTTCTAGCGATCGTCAGCGGCGGCTGCGGGCGCGCGCCGGGCGTGGGGCCCGGACGCGGCGCCCCGCCTTGGCCGCGGCCGGCGGCGCGGCGCCGCAGTCGACGCGCTCCTGCACGAGGTCCTCGATGCAGCGGATCACGAGCGCCGTCCAGCCGGTCTGGTGGCTCGCGCCGAGACCGCGGCCGTCCTCGCCGTGGAAGTACTCGTGGAAGAGGACGAGGTCCTTCCAGTGCGGATCGGAGGCGTAGCGGGCCGAGCCGCCGTGGCACGGCCGCTTGCCGCCGGGCCCCGGCAGGAAGAGGCGCGCGAGCCGCAGCGAGAGCTCGTGCGCGACCTCCTTCAGGGTCATCAGGTGCCCCGACCCGGTCGGGCACTCGATCTTGAAGCCCTCGCCGTAGAAGTGGTGGAAGCGCTCGAGCGCCTCGATCAGGAGGTAGTTGACGGGGAACCAGATCGGCCCGCGCCAGTTCGAGTTGCCGCCGAAGAGCGCCGTCGTCGATTCGCCCGGCGTGTAGTCGACGCGCAGCGGCTCGCCGCCGGTGTCGAAGAGGTAGGGCTGCCGCTCGTGCACCTTCGAGAGCGAGCGCACGCCGTAGGGCGACAGGAATTCGCTCTCGTCGAGCATGTACTTGAGCACGCGCTCGAGCCGGTCGCGCGAGAGGATCGAGAGCAGGCGGCGCTGCGTCCCGCCGATCTTTCCGTCGCCCAATTGGGCGCCGGCTTCGCCGTGGGCGCCGGCTTCGCCGTGGGAGCCGGCGTCGTCGTGGGCACCGCCGCGCGCGATCGTCACGTGGCGCGCGAGGTCGCGCCGGTTCGCCAGGAACCACTCCATGCGCTTCTTGAAGCCGGGCACCTTCTCGAGCTCCGCGTCGCGCAGCACCTCGACGGCGAACAGCGGGATCAGTCCGACCATGCTGCGCACGCGCATCGGCCGCGACGGCCCGGCGCCGCGCAGCTGGTCGTAATAGAAGCCGTCCTCCTCGTCCCACAGCCCGTCGCCGCCGATCGCGTTCATGGCGTCGACGATCGCGACGAAGTGCTCGAAGAACTTGCTCGCGAGGTCGTCGTAGGCGGGGTAGTGCTGCGCGAGCTCGAGCGCCATCGACATCATCGTCGTGCAATAGAAGGCCATCCACGCGGTGCCGTCGGCCTGCTCGAGCTCCCCGCCGGTCGGCAGCGGCTTGCTGCGGTCGAAGACGCCGATGTTGTCGAGGCCGAGGAAGCCGCCGCCGAAGATGTTGTTCCCCTCGGCGTCCTTGCGGTTCACCCACCAGGTGAAGTTGATCAGCAGCTTCTGGAAGACGCGCTGCAGGAACGCCTTGTCGCGCCGGCCGGCCGGCGCCGACGACTTGTAGACGCGCCACGCCGCCCACGCGTGCACCGGCGGGTTCACGTCGCCGAGCGCGAACTCGTAGGCGGGGAGCTGTCCGTTCGGGTGCATGTACCACTCGCGCAGGAACAGGACGATCTGGTCCTTCGCGAAGGCGGGGTCGACGCGCGCGAACGGGAGCATGTGGAACGCGAGGTCCCACGCCGCATACCACGGGTACTCCCACTTGTCGGGCATCGAGATCACGTCGCGGTTGAAGAGGTGCACCCACTCGCGGTTGCGGCCGACCTCGCGGCCCGGCGGCGGCGTCGGCTGCTCGGGGTCGCCGTCGAGCCAGTCGCGCACGACGTAGTGGTAGAACTGCTTCGACCAGAGCAGCCCCGCGTAGGCCTGGCGCGCCACCTCCGTCTCCTGCGGCGTGGCGCTCGCGGGGAGGCGCTCCGCGTAGAAGTCGTCGGCCTCGCGGATGCGCGCGCGGAACGTCGCCTCGAACTCGGGCCCGAACGGCGCGTGCCGCGCCTCGGCGTCGGCGCACAGGCGCAGCCGGACTACGGCGGACTGCCCCGGCGCGAGCTCGAGCACGTAGTGCGCGGCCGCCTTCGTCCCGACCTGTTTCGGGCTCGTCGCGTCGGCCTCGCCGCCGACGACGGCGCGGTGGAACGCGTCCTTCACGTAGGGCTGGGGCGGCTCGGCGCCGTAGAGGAGCTTCGTGTTGGTCTCGTTGTCGGTGAACAGGAAGCGCGGCAGCTTCCCGTCGGGGCCGGGCGCGACGCGCAGCCGCGAGCGCCCGAGCGTCGCGTGGTCGCCGACCAGCGCGTCGTCGCCCTTCTGCCGCAGCACCGGCTTCACCCAGCAGCCCTCGTGCTTGCAGCCCCAGCTCCAGGTGTTGCGGTACCACGCGGTCGGCAGCAGGTGGAGCGTCGCGGCCTCGGGGCCGCGGTTCCAGACGGTGATGCGGATCAGCAGGTCGTCGGGCGAGGCCTTGGCGTACTCGGCCTGCACGTCGAAGTACCGGTCCTCGTCGAACGCGCCGGTCTCCTCGAGCTCGAGCTCGGGCCGGTCGCGGCCGCGCGCGCGGTTCTCCTCGACGAGGCGCGCGTAGGGGAAGGCCGACTGCGGATACTTGTAGAGCGCCTTCAGGTAGGAGTGGGTCGGCGTCGCGTCGAGGTAGTAGTAGAGCTCCTTCACGTCCTCGCCGTGGTTGCCCTCCGGTCCGCCGAGCCCGAACAGCCGCTCCTTCAGGATCGGGTCGCGGCCGTTCCAGAGCGCGAGCGAGAAGCAGAGGCGGCACTCGCGGTCGGTGACGCCGAGCAGGCCGTCCTCGCCCCAGCGGTAGGCGCGGCTGCGCGCGTGGTCGTGCGGGAAGTAGCTCCAGCAGTCGCCGTCGGCGCTGTAGTCCTCGCGCACCGTGCCCCACTGCCGCTCGGAGAGGTCGGGGCCCCAGCGCTTCCAGTTCAGCTCGCGCCTTTCATCCTCGTCCAGTCGCCGCCGCTCGGCGTCGCGAGTGCCGTTCGCCGGGCTCTTCTTCGCGCTCATGCTGCGCTCCGAACCGCGTTGCAGCGTCGCGCGGCGCGACGTCGTGATGCGAGCGCCGCGGATTCCCGCCGCGGCGCGTGAACGATCGGGCGCACGATACGTCGCGGGTATGGTGGCGCGGATGAACGACTACGTCATCTCCGTCGTGCTCGGCATCGTCGAGGGCCTGACGGAGTTCCTCCCGGTGAGCTCGACGGCGCACCTGCGCATCACCGAGTCGCTCCTGCACGTGAGCCTCACGAGCGACTACTGGAAGATGTACTCGATCGTGATCCAGCTCGGGGCGATCCTCTGC
>DASRRB010000231.1:0-3528 GCA_035695985.1 Planctomycetota bacterium
TTGTTGAGCTCGATGCGTCCGAGGATCTTCGCGCCGCGGCGGACCGGACCGGCGGCCGGGGTGCCGGCCGGAGCGGCCGGGGCCGCTGGGGCGCCGACGCCCGGGCCCGCCTTCGCGGCCGGCGCTCCGGTCGTCTCCATCGGCTCGACGACGGCTTCGCCGGCCGCGGGCGCCTCGCCGGCGGCCGCCTCGACGACCTCCTCGCCGGCCGGCTCCTCCGCGGGAGCCTCCTCCTCGACGCCGGCCTCCTCGCCCTCTTCGGGCAGCGCCTCCTCGTCGGTCGCCTGCGCGGCGCTCGCGGCCTCCTCGGCCTCGATCTTCGCCTGCGCCTCGCGCGCGGCGCGCTCGTGCACGAGCTTCTCGGCCTGGATCTTCGAGGCCGCCTCGCTCGTCTTCTTCTCGGCCTCCTTCTGCGTCTCGGCCTGTTCGAGCTTCTCGAGGATCTCGTCCTCGTTCAGGTCGCGGTACTTGTACGCAGCCTTGAGGATCCCGACTTCGCCGGGCTCGAGGTTGGAGGACGGGCTCTTGACGGGGAGGCCGAGCTTCTTCGCCAGCGCGAGAAGCTCCTTCGACTCCGCTTCCATCGACTTCGCAAGTTCGTGCAGCCGCAAGCGACGACTCCTGGGACGCGATCCGTTCGGACCTGGGAAACTTCGGGCGAAACCACCGACGCGACGACCGGCTCAGCCCGATGCCGCAGCGTCTCCCGACCGGTCGACTCCGCCCGTCTCGGACTCGGGCGCCGGCGCCGCCGGAGCCGCGCCATCGGCGGCCGGCGGCGCGCCGTCGGGCGTGCCCGCGGAAGCCGCGTCCGTCGGAGCCGCGTCTGCCGCGGCCGCGCCCGCCTCGCTCGCATCCGCCGCCGCCGCGCCGGCCGGCGCCGGGGCCGCCGCAGCCGCGGGGGCGCCCGCCCGGACGAGCTCCTCCGGCGGGATCGGCGTCCCGTCGGCCCGGATCGGCTGGAGGTTGATCTCCCAGCCGGTGAGCTTCGAGGCGAGGCGGACGTTCTGCCCGCGGCGGCCGATCGCCAGCGAGAGCTGGTCCTCGGTCACGTTCACCGTCGCGGTGTTCCGGGCGGGGTCGAGCTTGATGTCGGTGATCTCGGCCGGCCGCAGCGCGTTGATGATCAGCGCCTCGACCGACTCGTTCCACCGGATGATGTCGATCTTCTCGCCGTTCAGCTCCTCGGTGATCGACTTGATGCGCGTGCCGCGGATGCCGACGCAGGCGCCGATGCAGTCGACGCGCATGTCGGCCGACGCGACCGCGATCTTGGTGCGGTAGCCCGGCTCGCGCGCGACGCGCTTGATCTCGATCACACCGTCGGCGATCTCGGGCACCTCGATCTCGAAGAGGCGGCGCACCAGGTCGGGGTGGGTGCGCGAGCAGATGATGCGGACGCGCAGCCCGACCTTCTTCACCTCGGTGACGAGGACCTTGATGCGGTCGCCGACCGAATAGGACTCGCCGCGCACCGACTCGGAGCGCGGCAGGATCCCCTCGCACTTGCCGAGGTTGACGATCAGGTTGCCCATGTCGATGCGCTGCACGATGCCGGTGACGATCTGGCCGCGGCGGTCGTCGTACTGGGCCAGGACGACGTCCTGCTCGGCCTCGCGGTTGCGCTGGATCATCACCTGCTTGGCGACCTGGGCGCCGATGCGCCCGAGGTCGCCGAGGACCACCGCCTTGTCGCCGATGAACGCGTCGACCTTCCCGGTCTTGCGGTCGATGTGGACCACGAGCTCGTCCCCCGCCTCGAACTTCTTCTTCGCCGCGGAGGCGAGCGCGAACTCGATCGAGGTGAAAAGGTATTCCTTGTCGATGTCCTTCTCGCGATGGAGGGCGTCGATGATCCGGAGGATTTCTGCGCCATCCATGAAGGGACTCCTTGCCCGTCGGGCCTCCGCGGCCGCGGCCGGCGGCCCGGAGGCCGGCGCGCGGCTCTTCTCCTTCAGCGCGGAACCCGGAGCGGTCCCGCGCGGCGCCAGAGGTGTCGACACCAACGTTGAAGTCCGATCCAATGGCCAAAGCGCCGCTCGACCCCGCTCGAACCTGACGTTCGAGCCGGAGACGAAAAGAAGTGGGCAGGGCCCACCTCTTTGCGCGGCGCCGGAGAAAAGCCGGGGGATCGTAACGCGCGCCAATCGCCGGGGTCAACCGCGGCGCCCCTTCCTATGGATTTTTGCCGCGGCGAAGCGCGCTCCGTCCCGGGCCGCCGCGCTCGCGCTCGCCGGGCTCTTCGGCGCGCTGGCGACGTCGCCGGCACGGGCGACGCCGCCGCGCACGGGGGGCGAGCACGACCGCGTCGACGACGTCGCCGCCCGCTACGTCGGCGACCCCGCCGCCGCGGTCCGCGAGCTCCGGGAGCTCGCCGCGTCGGGCCGGGCGAGCGCGACCGAAGCGGTCGCCGCGGCGCTGCTCGCGCCGGCGGAGGGGCCTCCCGAGCTCGCGGCGGTGGTGGCGCGGCCGGGGCTCGCGCTCGAGCTGATCCGGCGGCTGCCGCGGCCGACGCCCGCCGCCTGGCTGCCGACGCTCGCCGCCGAAACGGGGGGCGGCGGGATCCTCGACGAGGCGCTCCTCGAGTGGATCGGGAAGGCGCCACCCGCCGCGGCGCGCACGGCGCTGCGCTCCGTCGCGGCGCGCGCGCGCGCCGGGCGCGGCCCGGTCGAGCTGCTCGCCGCCGCGGACAACCTCCTCGCCCCGCTCGAGGAGGTCGACGGTCTCGCGGAGCTCTTCGCCGACCAGCTCCGCCCCGAGGCGGACGTCGTCGCGGCGGCGCGCTTCGCCTACGACTCCGCCCTCGCACGCGGCCGCACCGGCGGGCGCGCCGCGGAGGTCGCCGACGTCCAGCGCGAGCTCTTCGCCCGTCACCCCGAGCTCCCGTCGCTCGCGCTCGACGCCTGCGCCGCCTCGCTCGAGTCGGGCGACCGCACGCGCGCGCAGGGGCTGCTCGAGGTGGTGGCGCGCGCGAACTCGGGAGCGACCGCGACGTCGGCGATCGAGGCGCTCGGCCAGGCGCACCTCGCGCTGGCGTGGAGCGCGTGGCTCGGCGACGCGAGCCGCGGCGTCGCCGCGACCGCCGCCGCGGCGGCGCGCGTGCTGCCGCGGCCGCCGCTCGCGCAGGAGGACGCGCTCGCCGTCCTCGCGCTGCGCGGCGCGCTGGTCGCGTCGTGGGTCGAGGCCGGCGACACGAAGGCGGCGGTCGAGCCCCTGGTCGAGGCGCTCACGGCGACGCCGGTCGTGATCGACCGCTGCTTCGTCGACGAGGCGTTCTTCGGGCCGTTCGGCCCGGCGTGGGCGCGCGAGCCGGCGGGCCGCGCCCGCCGCGCCGAGGCGTGGCTCGCCGCCGCGCTGGCGCTCGTCGAGGCGATCGAGCACTCGCACGACCACGCGCGCAACGGCCTGCTCGCCGCGAAGGGGCCCGACGACGACGCGGAGCGCGGGGACGACGAGCGGGTCGCGAGCTGGGTCTTCACGCGCGCCGCGGAAGCGCTCCTGACCGACCGCGGCGACCCCGACGCGGCG
>DASRRB010000232.1:0-9419 GCA_035695985.1 Planctomycetota bacterium
TGCAGATCGAGCAGTGGATCCAGGAGAAGACCGGGCGCGCGGTCGACTTCGAGGAGGACGACGCGCTGCGCAAGCTGGAACGGCTGGAGCTCGTGAAGCGGGACGACGAGGGCCGCCTCGCCGCCGTGCCGCTCGCGGCGGGGCTCGAGCAGCTGAAGCGCCGCTGGGGCGACCTGCTCGTCGGGGGGCGCTCGGTACCGTGACGGGGGACGGGATGCCCGTGGAGCGAGGAACGGCGATGAAGACGAAGAGAGCCGCGCGAAGTTCAATGGTCGCGGCGAAGTCCGCCGCGAAGTCCGACCACGCCGACCGCCACGCCGGCATCGGCAGCGACGCCGTCGCGAAGCGGACCGGCCGCGGCTGGCGGGAGTGGTTCGCGCTGCTCGACGGCGCGAAGGCGTCGGAGTGGAAGCACGCCGCCATCGCCCACTGGCTCGCGACGCAGAAGCGGCTCGCCGGCTGGTGGTCGCAGATGGTGACCGTCGCCTACGAGCAGGCGCGCGGCAAGCGCGTGCGCCACCAGACGGCGAGCGGCTTCAACGTCACCTGCACGAAGACGATCGACGCGTCCGCCGCCGCGCTGTGGGCCGCGCTGGTCGAGCCGCGCCGGCGCGCGCGCTGGCTGAAAGGGACGAAGCTCGCGATCCGGACCCGGGCGAAGCCGCGCCGGCTGCGCGCGGCGCTCGGCGCGGGGCCGGCGATCGTCGAGTTCCGGCTCGTCCCGAAGGGGAAGGCGCGTTGCGCCATCACGGCCGACGTGATGAAGCTCCCCGACGCGAAGGCGGTCGCGGCGCAGAAGCGGCTGTGGACCGCGGCGTTCGCGCGGCTCGCTCAGGGGGTCGGGACGGCCGCCTCCGGCGCGCGCCGCCGGCCCGGATAGAAGACGAGCAGCAGCGCGAGGCAGGCGAGCGCGATCCACATCGGGACGGAGAAGAGCTCCCGGAAGTACTCGGGGCTCGAGTCGCTGCCGGCGGCTGCCTTCGCGTCGGCCGCGACGACGTCGAGCGAGAACCAGCTCCCGACGATGATCCCGATGCCGATGATCACGAGGTTGAAGAGGTTCTGCGCGCTGGCGCGCACGTCGGGCGGCGTCTCCTCGTCGACGACCATGAACGCGACGAAGATGAAGCAGCCGAAGCAGAAGCCGTGCAGCGCGACGCCGAGCAGCGCCGTCGCGAGACTGTCCGTGTAGGCGAACAGCGCCATGCGCGCCGCGTAGGCCGCGAGCCCGAGCCCGAGCAGCGACTTGCGCGACGTCTTCTTCGCGAGCACGGTCACCAGCCCGAGGACCGCGATCTCCGACATCTGCCCGATCGTCATGAGCCCGCCGCCGCCGACGCCGAGGATGCGGTTGAAGAAGGCCGCGAGGTCGCCGCCGGCGCCGCTCTGGAAGCGCTGCAGGTAGCTCGACGCGTGCACGAAATAGAACTGGTGCACGCAGCTCATCGGGATGGCGAGCGCGAAGAGCAGCAGCAGCGGCTGGCGGAACACGAAGGAGAGCGCCGCGGTGAACGCGTTCTCCCGGTCCGGATTCGAGCTCGGCGGCGTGTGCGGCAGCGTCCAGCAGAAGAGGCCGAGCACGACCCCGAGCGCCGCGCTCAGCGTGAAGGCGTCGGCGCGCCCGTGGTTCCACGCGGCCTCGAGCGCGACGCCGGTGAGTCCGGCCGGGCTGTGGTTCACGCGCAGCCACTGGCCGACCAGGATCCCCGCGACGATCCAGCCGATCGTGCCCCACAGGCGCACGCGCCCGAAGTCGCGGTCGCGGTCGGGCAGATGGTGGAAGCAGATCGAATTGGTGAGCGCGAGCGTCGGCGAGTAGATCACGCCGTAGACGACCGAGAGCCCGAGGAAGGTCGGGAAGTCGTGCACGCGCGCGAGGAAGAAGACCAGCACCGCGCCGAGCAGGTGGCTGACCGCGAGGAACTTCTCCGTCGCGAAGAAGCGGTCGGCGAACTGGCCCGCGATGACCGGTCCGAGGATCGCGCCGGCGGCGCCGCCGCCGAAGATCCACGAGCACTGCGTGGCCGTGAACCCGAGCGACCCGAGGTAGGGGAAGAGGACGGGAAGCCACGCTCCCCAGATCGCGTACTGCAGGAACATCATCACCGAGAATTGCAGTTTCATCGGTCGTTCCCGCGTGGAGAGCGGTGCGTTCGAAGGCGCGGGATGGTAGCGGCGCGCGCTGCGGATCAGCCGGTCCGTCCCGCGTCGCCGGTCATCGGGACGAAACGGACCGGGAAGAGGCGCGTCTCCTGGAAGCGGTCGCCGCGGCGGCGGATCTGGCGGAGCTCCTGGTCGCCGTCGCGCGGGCCGACCGGGACGACGAGGCGGCCGCCGTCGGCGAGCTGCCGCTCGAGCTCGCGCGGGACCTCTTCGGGCGCGGCCGCGACCACGATCGCCTCGAAGGGCGCCTCCTCGGGCCAGCCGGCGAAGCCGTCGGCGCAGCGCACCGCGACGGCGTAGCCGAGCTCCTGGAGGCGGTGTGCCGCCGTGCGCGCGAGCTCCGGGTCGCGCTCGACCGTGAAGACGCGCGCGCCGAGCGCGGCGAGGACCGCCGCCTGGTAGCCCGACCCGGTCCCGATCTCGAGCACCTTCGGCGCCGCCGCGCCGGGCGCCGGTGCGTCGAGCTCGAGCAGCTCGGTCATCTTCCCCACCATGTAGGGCTGCGAGATCGTCTGCTCGCGTCCGATCGCGAGGGGCGCGTCGTCGTAGGCGCGCGCCGCGAGCTCGGCGTCGACGAACTTCTCGCGCGGCACGCGCCGCATCGCCTGCAGCACGCGCGCGTCGACGACCGGGACGCGGCGGTCGGAGGGGGCGGCGAGCTGCTCCTCGCACATGCGGTCGCGCTCGGCCTGGCGGTCGCCGTCGGTGCGCGGGGGCTCGCCGGTCGCTTCGTCCGCCACGTCAGTCGCGCAGGCCGTAGCCGACGAGGTTCGAGAAGAGGCGCCACGCGCCGCCGACACCGGCGCGCAATTGCCGGTGGAGCGAGAGGGCGCAGTAGACGAAGGTGCCGCCCGCCTCGTTCTTGTACGCGAGCAGGCCGCCCTTCAGCGGCGCCTCCGCGCCCGGATCGGCCATCGCGAGCAGCTCGTCGTAGCCGGGGTCGTGGCTCTCCTTGGGGAAGTAGAGCCCGCGCTCCTGCACCCAGCCGTCGAAGTCGGAGCTCGAGATCACGTTGGGCTGCATGAACAGCGGATGGCCGGGCTTCAGGATCCGGACCGGCGCCGTCTCGTCGACCACGCGCTCGTCGGACAGCTCGAGCTTGAGCGGAGCGGGCGTCTGCCCCTTCTCCTCCCACGGGTTCCACTCGCCGCTCTTGTGGTAGAGCACGACCACGTGGCCGCCGCCCTTCACGAACTCCTTGAGGCGCGGCGACTGCGCGCGCAGCGGCTCGCTGCCGCCGAGCGTCCGGAGATCCAGGAGCACCGTCGTGACCGTCTTCAGGTCGAGCTCGGCGAGCTGCTCGGGCGTCACGTCGCGCGTCGCGACGCCGAGCACGCGCAGCGCGCGGCCCGCGGTGCCGTCGCTGCCCGCGACGAAGGCGACGTTGGCGCGGCGCGGCGCGAGGACGTCGACCCAGGCGACCGGCACCTCGAGCTTCGCATCCGGCTCGCCGTCACTCGCCAGCGGTTGCGCCGGCAGCAGGCGGAGCGTGAGCGACTGCGCCGTCGCCTTGCCGTCGCGCGGCCGCGGCGGGACGGAACGCGGCACGACCGTGAGCACGCGCTCGAAGCGCGGCTCGTTGCGCGTGCCGAGGTTCTTCCCGGCGTCGCAGCTCCAGGTCACGGAGGTCGCGCGGGCCGGCTTCCCATTGGCGTCGGGCGCGTCGCTCTCGACGAAGTCGTAGTCGCCCTCGAGAAAGACCGCGAGCGGGAAGCCCGGCACCAGACCGGTCGGGAAGAGCAGCGAGAGGCGCAACGTGGCGCCGTCGCTGCCGCGCAACCGCGACAGCACCAGCGGCGAGTCGACCGCCGTGAACTCGAGCGGCGGCGCGATCGAGCGCGGCAGCGGCAGCGCGATCTCCCCGATCCGCGTCTCCTTCGCCACGAGCGCGACCGCGAGCCGGAAGGGCAGGCGGTGCGAGCCGATCAGCGGCTCGCGCGTCACGAGCGACGCGGGCGGGACGTCGAGCTCCGGCCGCGCGTCCGCGCGCACCGTGAAGCGCAGCGCCGCGACGAAGACGCCGCGCCAGATCGCGCGGTCGGCCTCGTCGGCCACGAGCTCGTCGAGCGAGTGCAGCGAGACGCCGTCGACCGGGCCCACGATCCGCGGCACGAGCGCGACCGCCCGCACCGCCTCGGCGCACGCCGCGCCGCGGTAGAGGTCGTCGCGGCCGTGCGCCAGGACCCACACCTCGCTCGTCTCGCCCGGCGCGAACGCGCGGCGCGGATCGGTCAGGTCCTCGCGCGGCCAGACGAGATCGAGGCCGAGCGCCGCCTGCAGCAGCTCGCTGGTGCGCTCCGCGTCGGCCGGCTCTCCCTGCGCGAGCGCGGCGAGGAGCTCGATCAGCGTGAAGGGCGCGTCGCGCGGCACCACCAGCGGGACGACGTGGTCGGGCAGCTCGGCCGCGCTCTTCGCCTCGAGCGAGGTCCACGAGAGGTGGTAGAGCGCGTCGTGCTTCTTGGCCGGGTCGACGTCGGGCCACGGCCCCTGGCTCACGTGGCGCAGCAGCGCGTCGTGGGCGCGCGCGACGATCGTGCGGCCGTCGGGCGTGGGCAGGTCGTAGTCGAAGCGCGTGGCGTCGGCGATCGGCGTGTTCGCCTTCTCCGCGACGTCCCGTTCTTCTTTCGTGACTCGCACGAAGAGCGCGTCGCAGCGCCACGGCGCGAGCCCCTGCGCGATCTGCTCGGGAAAGCGCGCCGGGTCGGCGGCGGCGACCACCGCGTCGAAGAGCGCGAGCGAGGTCGCCTGGTGGTGGCCGTGGCCGCCGGTCTGCGTGTGGTTGGTGAAGACGCGGTGGGGGCGCACCGACCGCAGCACCTTCGTCATGCGGCGGACGACCTCTTCCCGGCCTCCCCAACGTTCGAACGCCTCCTCCGGCCGCTTGCAGAAGCCGAAGTCGTCGAAGCCGAGGAACCAGGCGTGCGCGCCGACCACGCGGTTGGCGGCGAGCACCTCGTCCTCGCGCCGCTCGCCGAGCGCGGTCGAGAGCTCGCCGCCGGCGACGTTCTGCCCGCCCTCGCCGCGCGTCGTGTAGAGGACGAACGGCTGCGCCCCCTGCAGCGCGAACGTGCAGAGCAGCCCGCTGTCCTCGTCGTCGGGATGGGCCGCGACGTCGAGCACGCGCAGGCGGTTCTCGACGCGCAGGCGCAGGTCGTCGTCGAGCGGCGCCTCGGCGGCCGCCTCGCGCTCGAGCGCCTTCTCGTCCTGCGCCCGCGCCGGAACGGCGAAGGCGAGCAGGGCGAGCGCGGCAGCCGCGGCGGTCGGTGGCACGGGAAGGGACCTCAGCGGTGGAAGCGGTCGAGCGCGATGCGCCAGAGGTCGAGCGTCGCCGCGGCCGCCTCGTCCCAGGTGAAGCGCGCCGCGCGCCGGATGCGGCGCGTGCGCGCCGCCTCGTCGCTCGCGCCGGCGAGCACGCGCGCGCAGGCGGCCGCGAACGCGGACGGGTCGCCGACCGCGGCCACCTCGAGCTCGTCGCCGCCGACCTCGAGCAGCACCGGCAGGTCGCTCGCGACGGCCGGCGTCCCGCACGCGAACGCCTCGAGGATCGGCAGGCCGAACCCCTCGGTCAGCGACGGGAAGACGAAGCACTCCGCCGCGCTGTAGAGGACGGGCAGGTCCTCGGACGGGACGTAGCCGAGCCGGCGGATGCGCGCCTTGAAGGGGTGGCGCTCGATCGCCGCCTCGATCTCGTCGTACCCGTGGCTCTCCTTGCCGGCGAGCACGAGCTCGAGCTCCTCGTGCGCGCGCGCGAGCTCGGCGAACGCGGCGAGCAGCACGAGCAGGTTCTTGCGGGTGGAGAGCAGGCCGACGAAGAGGAGGAAGGGGTGCTCGAGGCCGTGCTTCGCGCGCAGCGCCGCGAGTTCGTCGCCGTCGGCGGGGCGGAACTCGGGGCCGACGCCGTGGTGGACGACGTGGGTGCGGTCGCGCGCCTGCGGGAAGAGCGACAGGAAGGCCGACTCGGTCACGCTCGAGACGCAGGCGATCGCGTCGGCCTCGTCGGCGAGGCGGCGGTACTGGTCGGCCTTCTTGGCGCGGAACTGGTCGCGCGCGAGGTCGTCGCGCTCGAGCGAGAAGACGTCGTGCAGCGTGGCGGTGCGCGGGATCTTCTTCCAGGGGGTGATGCGCGCGTCGAGGCCGTGGAAGAGGTCGCAGTCGCGCAGCAGCAGGAAGTCGAGGCGGTCGTCGACCACGCGCAGGACGCGGCTCGAGCCGTCGGGCGCCGGCAGCCGCTTGCGGCGCGACCACTTGGAGAAGCGCACGCCGAGCTCGAGCTGCGGCGCGTCGAGCTGCCGGCCGAGCGCGCGCACCAGTTCGTGGACGTAACGACCCACCCCCGAGAGCTCGTCGCGCGCGCCCGCCGTCGCGTCCAGGATGACGTGGCAGTCGCTGAGGGCGAGTCCTGCGCTGCTGGCGAGCGGGCCTTGGAACATCGTTCCGCTCAGGTCCTCTTCGTGAACGGGGTCGAGCACGCGAGCCGCGCCAGTAGATCTTGCGCGAGCGTGTTGCGCGAATTGAGTCCGAGGTCGTAGCGCGACTGCATCAGCTTCGCGACCTGCTCCTGGTCGAGCACCTTCGCGGGGCCGAGCTGGAGCGCGAGGTGGACGATCTTCGCCGAGTGCTCGACCATGTCGAGCAGCTTGAACGCGGTCCAGATCTCGTCGGCGACGGTCACCATGCCGTGGCGCTCGAGGATCAGCACGTCGGAGTGGCGGATCGGATCGCGCAGCGAGTCGGGCAGCTCGCGCGTGCCGGGCGTCGCATACGGGACCGTCGGCACGTTGCCGATCGTGACGACGATCTCCGGGATGATGCAGCTCGTGAGCGGGATGCCGGCGAGCGAGAAGGCGACGCAGTAGGGCGGATGCGCGTGCACGACGGCGGAGACGTCCTGCCGCTCCTTCAGGAGCGCGACGTGCATCTGGATCTCGGTCGAGGGGCGGCCGCCGTCGAGCGCGTTGCCGTCGAGGTCGGTGACGACCATCTCCTCGGGCGTCATGAAGCCCTTGAGGCAGCCCGCCGGCGTGACGAGCAGGCGCTTCTCGTCGATGCGCACCGCGAGGTTGCCGTCGGCGGCGCCGATGAAGCCGCGCTCGTACATCATCCGGCCGATGTCGCAGAGCTGGCGGCGCAGCTCGCTCTCGGCGTAGGGGAACTTCATGGGCGGTCCTCCGCGCGGCCGTCGGCCGCGAGCACGATCTTGCCGTCGACTTCGACCTCGTCCACGAAGCCGACGATGACGCTGCGCAGCGGCGCCTTGGGATCGTCGACGACCTGGCGCGCCGAGTTGCCCTCCTCCAGGACCAGCACGGCGTCGCCCGGCCCGGCGCCGACGCGGTCGACCGCGACGCGGTCGGGGCCGGTCGAGCGGCCGTCGGGCTCGACGCGGCGGACCAGGAGCAGCGTTCTCCCCTCGAAGAAGGGGTGCTGCACCGGGGTCACGACCGGCCCGATCACGCGCGCCAGGTACACGTCATTTCCCCCCGCGGGCGTCGCGCGGCGGCGGCGGCGGCGGCGGCGGCGCCTCGGCCGCCTGCTCGACGTGGCCGACGATGGTCGCGTCGACCGGGACGAAGGTCCGCCGCAGCGCGAGCGCGGCCTCCCGTCCGCCGACCCACACGACGAGGTCGCCGAGCCCCGACTGGGCGACGTCGCAGGCGACCACGGCCGGGCCGGCGGGGCGGCGCGCCGCGTCGAGCGGCTGGACGACCAGCAGCTTCTCGCCGTCGAGGTCGCGCGCGCGCACCGTCGCGACCACGCGGCCGACGACGCGGCCGAGCCTCACGGGTGCTCCTCGTGCGCGGCCCAGACCGCCTTCCCCTCGACGTCCCAGCTGTCGACGATCGCCATGATCGTCGCGTCGGTCGGCTTGCCGTCGGTGAGCGCGGTCTGGCGCGCGCTCGAGCCCGCCGCGAAGAGGACCACGTCGCCGTGGCCCGCGCCGACCGCGTCGACCGCCACGGTGTAGCCGCCGGTCGCTCGCCCCTGCTCGTCGAGCAGGCGCACCACCTGGAGCTTGAGCTCGCGCATGCGCGGCTCCTTCACGGTCGAGACCACGGTGCCGACGACGCGTCCGAGCTGCATCAGAGGCTCCTTGGCGGCTTCACAGGTCGAGCTCGAACACGGCGTCGCGCGTCGCCTCGAGGAGGACCTCGCGGCGCGCCGCCTTCTCGACCTCTTCCTGGATCTCTTCGAACGGGGAGGCGGGGCTCGGGTCGCCGACCAGGAGGAGGTAGACGCCGTCGCGCGCGTTGACCGGGCCGACCACCTGGCCGGCCTTCTCGTCGAGGAGGGAGTCGGACAGCCCGCGCGCGTCGAGGGCGTCGTGGCCGAGCAGCCCGAGGTCGCCGCCGCGCGCGCGCGACGCCGCGTCGTCGGAGTGGATCGCCGCCTGGCTGCCGAAAGTCTGCGGGACGGCGCTCGGGTCGGCGAGGATGCGGCCCTTCAGGCGGTCGAGCTCGTCGGTCGCCTCGGCCCACGTGCGCGTCACCTTCGCCGACTTCTTGGGCGCGGCGGCGAGGAAGATCGCGGCGAGCCGGATCCTGCGGCCGAAGCGCTTGTCGAAGTCGGCGCGGTTCGCCTCGTAGTAGGCCTTGAAGCCGTCGCGCCCGTGCTGCCGGCGCGCCAGCTCGTTCAGCACGACCTCGGCGCGGAAGCGGTCGCTCTGCACGAAGGCGACGGGATCCTGGCCGCGCGCCTTGACGGCGTCGAGGAAGCCGACGCCCTGGTTGGGCATGCCCTGCTGCGCCAGCATCTTGACCAGCGCCGCGTCGCGCGCGGCGATCTCCCGGTCGACCAATTCCTTCGTCGCCGCGACCTTCGCGTCGGCGCCGCGGCGCAGCAGGATTGTCGCCCCCTTGAAGTCCTCGCGCAGCTTCTTCTGCTCCTTCTCCGGCAGCTGCCGGTAGAGGAGCGTGCCCCACTCGGTGCGGCGGACCGCCTTCCCCTCGACGTCGGCGACGACGCCCTCCGGCAGGCCGTCGCGCTTCACGGCGGCGCGCTTGCCGTCGTGGTACCAGAGGCTCTGCTTCTCCTCCGGGATGCCGGTGCCGGTCGAGAGGCCGAAGTCGTCGGCCATCATCTTCTCGGCGAGCGTCGCCATCCGGATCTTCTCGCGCAGCTCGGGCAGCGTCAGGTGCTGCTCGGCGCGGAACTGCTCGAGGCCCTTCTTGCCGGCGGTGCTCTTCAGGATCTTCTCGTCGAGGTCGCGCAGCCGGTGGTCGAGCGCCGGCTCGTCGAGCGTGATCGCGCGCCGCTGC
>DASRRB010000233.1:0-10321 GCA_035695985.1 Planctomycetota bacterium
CGCCCGTCGCGCGTTCGTGCACGAATCCCTCTCCCCGCGCCCCCTTCACCCGCGTTCTCGACGTCCGCTCGAGTTGAAAAACACCGGGGCGCGCCGCTTTCGCGACGCGCCCCGATGCAGCGTTTGAGTTTTCAGGAGCGATGCGGCCTGCGCCGCTCCGCTCGCGGGCTCTCAGTAACGGTCGCCGCGACCGCCGCCGAAGCCACCGCGGCCACCACCGCCGCCGCCGTAGCCGCCGCCGCCGCCGCCGAAGCCACCGCTCCGGCCGCCGCCGCCGTACCCGCCGCCGCCGCCGCCCCGGCCGCCGCCGAAGCCGCCGCCGCCGCCTCCGCCGCCGCGGAAGCCGCCGCCGCGATCTTCACGCGGCTTGGCCTCGTTGACGGTCAGTGCGCGCCCACCCAGCTGGTGGCCGTTCAGCGCAGCGATCGCAGCCTTCGCCTCGGCGTCGGACCCCATCTCGACGAATCCGAAGCCTTTGCTCCGGCCCGTCTCGCGGTCCATGATCACGTCCGAGCTCTTGACCGCACCGTGCGCGGCGAACAGCGCGTTCAGTTCCTCGCTGGTCGCAGAGTACGGCAGGTTGCCCACATACAACTTCGTGCCCATTCTCGATCTCCGGTCATCAATCGACAGTCGGACTGGGCAGTCCGCCTGCCATGGAACGGCCGCGTTGACGGCCAACTACGGTAGGACGAGCGAACGGGACGACTCGGCCGGGACGCGTACCGACGATCACGTTTCCGACACTTTCGGGAACCGGACTGGTCGGCGTGCGCCGCGACATCGCGACGCTGAACTCGCCTTCCACCCGATTCCCTTCACGTCCGTCCGGAAAAAAAGAGTACGCGCACTGCGACCGGTGCTGGAAAGACGGAGAAGGTTCGTTGGAAGACGAAGCGCGGCAGTGGCCGCGATCCCAACGCACCGAAAGACCCCCGATCCCGAACCCTGGCTGCACGCGCGCGCGCCCCATTTCCCGAACAGACGTTCCGCTCGACCGCGCGGGACTCTAGCGGCGGAGGTTCGGGCGGTGGTAGTCGGAAAATGCCTTGCTTCCGCGGTTCGGACCGCTTCGAAGCGTCGCGTCGCCGTTCGGGAGCTGGCGCTCGCGTTCATCTCCGCGGCGCGAACGGAAGGCGTTCGGCCGCCCGCTTTCCGGCCGACGGCGCGCCCGGGCGCCTCCCGGGAGGATCCGCGACCGCTTCAGCGCGCCTCACCGCCCGCCGCGACCGCCTGGCGGGCCTTCCGGGCGGCCTCCTTCTCGGCGTGGCGATCGAGCCAGAGGTAGAGCGCCGCCATCAGGACGAGCGCCTCGATCCCATAGAAAACCGAGAGGCGGCCGAGGATGCCGTGCGTGAAGCCGTAGGCGTGCAGCCCGACGCCGAGCAGGTTCACGTGCCACCAGCTGAAGGCGACGATCACGCCGTTGAAGATCGCGGCGGTGCACAGCCCGAGCTCGCGCAGGTAGCCGCCCATGCGGCCGTGCAGCGTCGCGAGCTCCCACAGGCAGATCATCAGCGCGCCGTTCTCCTTGGGATCCCAGCCCCAGAAGCGGCCCCAGCTGTCGTTGGCCCACACGCCGCCCAGGATCGTGCCGACCACGCTGAAGAGGAGGCCGAAGCAGAGGACGCCGTAGACCATGCGCACGACGTTGCGGACGAGGTCGGTGTGCAGGTGCGCCTTGCCGAGCAGCTGCAGGACGAGCTGGCCGATCACGTAGACGTGCGCGAGGAGGGCGGCGAGCAGTCCCGCCGAGTAGCCGATCGTCACCGTCGTCACGTGCGTCGACAGCCAGAAGTTCGTGTTCAGGACCGCCTCGAGCTGCGGCATCGTGTCGGCGCCGCTGTCGTACGCCTCCTTCGCCTCGAAGCTCATCGCGAGGAAGAGGCCGGACGCCCCGATCAGCGCCGCGAACGCGATCGCGATGCGGCGGCGGTTCAGGACCTCGAGCACGAGCGCGGCCGTCACGGCGATCGCCGAGATGAAGAGGATCGTCTCGTAGAGCGTCGAGACGGGCGGCCGGGCGCGCAGGTAGCAGCGCCACGCGATGCCGGTGACGTGCAGCGCGAGCGGCGCGGCGAGCAGGGCCGGCAGCCAGCGCTGCAGCGGATGGCCGGCGCGCACCATCCAGCCGATCGCCACGGCGACGAAGCCGAGGACGTAGAGGATCAGCGCGTAGTAGAAGAGGTCGGCCCTGTAGAAGGCGACCTCGCTCTCGATCTTCTTGTATTCGCCGGTCGGTCCCGCGACGTCGACGACCGCCTTCTTCCAGTCGGTCAGCGCCGCGAGGAACGCCGCGCCGTCCTCGCGCGCGTGCCAGGCGCGGTCGAGCGCCGCGAGCGCCGCCTTCTGCGGCCCGAGCCGCGCGTCGCCGGCGAGGCAGCCCTCGACGACGTCGCGCAGGCTGAGCCACTGCGTCGCGCGGCTGACCCGCAGGTCGGGCGATTCGGGGGAGGGGAAGAGGTCGAGCGCCGTCGAGAACTTCGCGGCCTGGCGCACCTTGGCGAGGAGGCCGTCGAGCACGCCCTTCTGCCCGGCAGGGACGCGCGGCACCGCCGCGAGGATCTGCGCGAAGGACGCCTTCTCCGCGCCGCCGAAGAGCGCGCGCACGTCGGGGTCGTCGCCGAGCGGGTAGTCGATGCGCAGGATCTCGGCGTAGAAGGAGATCTGCTGGTACGTCGACATCTTGCGCGCGAGCTGGACGATCTGCTCCTCGACGACGTCGCGGTTCTTGGCGTCGCCCTTCTGCTTGTCGTGCTCGAGCTCGTCGGCCTTCGCCAGCAGCGTGCGGCCTCCCGGCGCGAGCTCGGCGAAGCTCCAGCGGTCGCGCTTCTCGTGCTTGCCGCGCGGGACGCCGATCGCGTCGGCCACCTCCCAGGTGTCGAGCAGGAACGCCGGATAGGTCTCCGCCAGCTCGGGGAAGAAGAGGCTGTCGAGCAGCCACTCCATCGAAGTGCGCTCGAACTTCTCGACCTTGCCGTCGCGCTCGACCGACCAGCGCAGCGTGCGCCGGCCGTTCACCTCGAGCAGCTTGAAGTCGGCGTAGGTCCCGAGCGGCTTGACGCGCCCCGATTCCTGGAGCGGGAGCGTCGCCGCGAGCGCGAGCGCCTCCTTCGACCACTGCGGGAGGTGCGCGGGCGGCTCGACCGCCGTCGCGGTCGCGGGGGAATCGACCGAATGGTCGTGCTGCGCCGGCGCGGCGGCGCTCGCGACCGCGACCAGCAGGAGAGACGTGATCCAGGACTTCATGACCGCCTCCGTCGTTCGATCAGCGCTTCTTCGAACCCGCGGCGAACGCCTCGTCCGCCTCGACGTCCGCCGACCCGATCGCCGCCCGGGCCGCGACCGTGGGCCGCGCCAGCCGGTTCTCGGAGCGGACGTACTTCATGAGCTTCATCGAGAAGTGGAAGAGCAGGCCGGCCGCGATGATGAAGCAGGAGTACTTCGGCCACTGGTCGCTCGGGTTGCTCACCACCGCGAAGTCGGAGTAGTGCGGCCAGTCGACCGGCACGTTCGGCGGGCCGTACCCCGACTGGAACAGCGTGAAGCCCTTGTGGCGCATCGGCTCGTTCATCGTGATCTTGGACTTCTGCTGCGCGCCGTCCTCGGTCTTCGTGACGTCGGAGAGGAAGACCGCCGCGCGCGAGATGCCGGGGTGCGTCTCGAAGGTGAACTTGTCGAGCGCGATCGCGAAGGGGAGCTTCCAGCGCCTGTGCTGCAGGTGCAGCAGCCAGGTCTTGCCGCCCGACTCGAACGTGAAGCCGCCGAACTCGAGCCCCCAGAACTGGGCGGTGGTCATGCGGCCGGTCGCCTTCTCGCGCAGCGTGGCGACCAGGCCCGCGACATTGGCTTCCGCCTCGACCGCGAGAGGCTGCTGCCAGAGGACGTAGCCGTCGACGCTCGGGAACGTGTCCTCGGCCCGCATCATCGGCGGGTGCGTCTGGTCGGAGACGACCTGCGCGTTCTTCATCCAGCGTCTCACGACGACGTCGAACGGCAGGCGGTCGTGCGTGAAGGTGACCGGTCCCTTCTCGAGCGCGTCGGCCCACTCGGTGTGGGGGACGAGGTACTCGGTGGTGCGCCCGGTCGCGACCGCCTCCCGGATCGAGAGCTCCCAGTCGTAGTAGCCCTGGAACTCGTCGCCCGACGTGGGCGGGACGGCGGTGGCCTTGGGGTCGTAGCGCAGGCGATAGTCCGCGAGGCTCATGTCGCGCGGCCACAGCCGCAGGTGCCCGTCGACCGAGAAGCGGTACTTCACGAAGCCGGCGACCAGCATCAGCACGATGCCGAGGTGCGCGACGAGGATGCCGGCGCGCGCGAGGTCCTTCCGCATGCGCACGATGCCGCCGCAGGTCAGGTTGAGCAGCAGCAGCGAGAGCAGCAGGTAGACGCCGGGCAGCGGGATCGGGATCGGGCCGGCCCAGTGCACCAGGAACATCGACTCGAAGTACTTCTTCTGCGTCTCGAAGAGGCCGTGCTCGACCTGCTCGAGCGTCCCGAGGAACGTGAGCAGCGTCAGGAACACGAGCAGGATCGCCGCGAACCCGAACGACGAGAGGAAGGCGAGGAGCTTCTTCAGGAATGCCATCGCGTCCTCACCGCCGCAGCGACTTGCAGAAGGACTGGAAGTCTTCGAGCGCCGCCGCCACCTCCGGCTCCGGCCCGGTGAGCTTCACGAACAGCGTCGTGTCGCCGCTCGGGCAGATCAGGCCGAGGAAGCGCGCCTTCTCGATGTCGCGCTTCGTCATCGAGTCCTGGAAGTGGCCGGAGAGGTCGACGAAGAGCGCGTCGGCGCCGAGCACCTTCAGCGTCGGGAGCTTCGCGAGCTCCGAAGGCGAGGCGGCCGCGAGCCCCATCTGATCGCGCCAGCGATTCACGTTTCCCGCCACGCCGCCGCCGTCGCCGCCGAGCGAGAACACCGTGCACTCGGTGAGCTTGCCGTCGCCGACCGAGAACGTCGCGAGGCGCGGCGGCCGCGGCGGGAGCTTCTTCCACTTCGACGGGACGTCGTACTGCAGATCGGCGTCGCCGCCCCCGAGTCCGCCGGCGCCGGACGCTCCGCCGGAGGTCCCGCTGGACGGGTTCGCCGCACCGGGGTCGGGCGCGCCGCCCTTGAAGCGCAGCGACGCCGCGAACGCCACGAAGCCGGCGCGCTCGCGCTCGACCGCCGCCTTGGGACCGGTCAGCTTGACGAAGATCTGCTGCCCGCCCGCGTCGGCGACCAGGCCGAGCAGCGCGTAGCCCTCGCGCTTCTCGCCCGCCATCGTCGTGAAGTTGCCGTCGACCTCGACGCGCACCGCCTCCTGCCCGAACAGCGAGAGGCGCGGCAGCTTCGCGAGCCCGGCGTCGTCGATGGGAGGCGCGCCGAACTGGTTGCGCCAGCGGTTCACGTTGGGGAGGACGCCGCCGCTCGCGATCGAGAGGTAGCACTCCATGGCCGGGTCGTCGGCGGGACGCACGTTGACGATGCGGTTGCCGTCGGACTTCTGCTTGGTCCAGCCGGTCGGCAGCGCGAAGTCGAAGTCGTCGGAGTGGTCGGCCGTGTCGGCGCCGCCCGCGATCGCCGCGCCGCCGTGCGGCCCGCCGTGCGCGCCGCCGCCGGCGTCCTGCTTCACCGTGAGCGAGCCGGCGAACTGGTCGAAGGCCGCCGTCTGCGCCTCGACCGCCGCTTTGGGCCCGGTCATCTTCACGAAGACCTGCTGCCCGTTGGCCGGAGCGATCAGGCCGAGCAGCTTGAAGCCTTCCTTGGCTGCGGCGCCCTTTCCCATTCCGGCGTAGGCGCCCTCGACCTCGACGCGCACCGCCTCGAGTCCGAGCAGCGGCTGGCGCGCGAACTTCGCGAGTGCCGACTCCTCGAGCGGCGGCTGCCCGAACTGTCCGCGCCAGCGATTCACGTTGTCGAGGACGCTGCCGCGCGCCGTGCTGAGCGAGCATTCGACGTCGGGGTCGGGGCCCGCCTTCATGTCGAGGAGGTGCATGCTGCGCGTCGGCAGCTCGCTCCACCCCGCCGGCATCGTCCAGGCGAACTCGGGCTCTTCGGTCGACTCGGTCTCGAAGCGCTGCTTGCTGGTCGCGCCGATCCAGTCGTCGCCCGGCCGGACGGTGATCTCGCGCGTCTCCGTGATCCGGCGCGGTCCCGCCGACTCCTGGCAGCCGCCGGTGAACGCGAGCAGCGCGATCCCGGGGCCGGCGAGCGCGAGCAGCGCGAGCCGATGGAAGGAGGCGGCGACGCGGCCCTCGAGGGTGGAAGCGATCCGTGGTCTCACGCTCGTTCTCTCGGCCCCACTTCGAAACGCCCCCCGGCGGCCAAAGTAAAGGTTGCTTCGGAAGTCGCGAAGCACGGACCCTCGCGAATTCCGCGCAAGGGCGGCGCGGGGGTCACTTCCGCGGCGAGAGCTGCAATTCGACCTCGGCCAGCCCGACGCCGCCCTTGCGCTGTGCGCCGCCCTCGGCGTCGAGCACCCGGACGTCGAGGCGGCGAATCACCATCGGTCGCGGCCAGCGCAGGACGCCCTTGCGCCCGTCGTCGGGCAGGACGAGTTCGAAAGTCCCACCCTTGCCGCCGTCGACCGCCACCTCCACGCGCCGCACGCGCGGCGCGAAATCGGGCGCGATCTGCTTCACCCAGTCGCCGAGCGGGCTGATCAATACGGCGTCGGCGCGCACCGGTTTGTTCAGCGCGAGCGCGAGCACCGGCCGCGGATCGCCGTCGGCCGAGAGCCAGCCGCGCGACTGGAAGTTGTCGGCGGCGAGCTGCGGCGCCCAGCCCGCGTCGCGGAAGCTCGACGCCGTCACGGTCGCGCCGACCTGCGCGACGAGGTTGCGCGCGGGATCCTGCGCGAACGAGAGCAGCTCGGGGTCGGGCGCCTCGCGGATGCGCACGGTGAGCGGCGCCGACTCGACCAGCGCCTCGGCCGGAGCCGCGGCGCCGTCCTCGGCCGGCGGCGGGCGGACGTGGGCGCGCGCGCGCACGACGTAGGTCCCGTTCTTCTCGAAGGTGATCTGCGCGGGCCAGCGCTCCGAGCGCGACGCGCCGTCGGGCTTGCCCTCCACGCGCGCGAGCACGCGCTGGTCGGCGAGCGCGACGTCGACCGACTGGCCCGGCCCGTCGCGCCGGCAGTAGACGGCGACGACGTTCGTGCCGGGATGGAGCAGCGACGCGAGCGGCGCGTTCGTCGCGACCGGCGAGTATTCGGCGAACTCGTCGTCGCCCGACCAGGCGCGCGTGCCGTTGATCCAGATCTCGAAGCGCGGCCCTTCGCCGGTCGCGACGGCCGCGTCGGTCGGCGGAGCGGTCCCGTTCGCGCCGCCGGGCGCGCCACCCTCGGGACCGGCGACGGGCGGCGGCTCGGGTCGCTCCGGCACGCCGCTCTTCGGGACGAGCTTGAAGTCGGCCTCGGCGCGCGCGAGCCAGATCGAGTCGAAGTAGGCGACGCCCGCCTTCATCGGCGTGAACGCCATGCCGGTGAGGACGCCGCCGGCGCCGAGCTCCTTCCAGAGGTCGACGGTGACGACCTTCCAGCCCTTCGGCGCCTCCTTCTCGACCTGCGTCCCGGCCCATCCGACCTCGTTGGGACCGGAGTAGACGCGGCGCGTGCGGCCGTCGAAGGCGCCGTTGAAGGCGAGCTGGATCATGATCCCGCCGCCGCCCTCCTTCCTCCACGCGAGGCGGAGGAAGCGGAACTCGCCGGGCTGCGGCTTCTCCGCGATCGGCCAGTTCCAGCCGCGCAGCGCCGCGGAGAACGACTGCAGCGGCGTGACGGCGAGGCAGCGCCGCCCGTTCGCGGCGTCCTTCTCCTGCACGTTCGCCGTCGACTTCTCGGGCCGCTCGGTGAGCTGCGCCGCGAAGTCCTGCTCCTCGTCGAAGAGGCAGACGAGCGGCGCCGTCTCGAGCGCGCCCGCGCGCACCGGCAGCGCGTTGCCGCGATGGACCAGGAGCTGCGGATCGACGAGCGGCGCGTCGTCGAGCTCGAAGCTGCGCCGCATCCAGAGCTGCTCGCTGCGCCACTCGCTGCGCACGGCGGTGCCGGCGGAGCCCGGCAGCCCGAACCCGCCCGGCCCGCTGCGCCACTTCGCGGCCTCGGGGTCGAAGTCGGGCCGCTCCCAGCCGGCGGTCGGCGGGTCGGTCGTCCAGTGCCAGCGGCCCGCGTCCTCCCGCGCTGCCGGCAGGATCGAGCGGCCCGGCAGGACGTAGTCGACGCTCGCGACGCGCAGCCCCTTGCCCGCGTCCTCGGGCCACTCGTAGTTCGCGAGCTCGAACGTGCCGAACGACGAGAGCCAGATCGTGAGCGGCGTGTCGCCCGTCGCGCGCAGGCTCGCCGGCACCTTGTCGTCGTCGCCGCCGTAGAGCTTCGGCCCGCGCGTCGCGAGCCCCGACGCCGGCGCCGTCGCGCGCGCGAGGAAGAGCATCGCGAAGCAGGTGTGCGACCAAGGGCCGTCGTGGCCTTCCCACTGGCCTGTCGCCGCCTGCGCGCCGATCAGGTACTTCGCGCCCTCGCGGTACCAGTCGTGCCCCTCGAACTCGGCGACGCCGCAGAGCCCGCCGACGCGCTCGACCGAGTAGAGCCAGTAGATGGTCCACTCCGGGCCGGCGAGCGGGTTGCCGGTCGCGAGGAAGTGCTTGCCGATCCAGGTGATGCCGCGCTTGTAGGCGGTCGTGTAGGCGGCGGGCGGCTTGCCGCCGCGCTCGAGCTGCTCGACGCAGATGCGCAGCACGCCGGTGCCGGCCGCGGTCATCGAGCCGAAGGGGTTGCCGCGCGGCCCGTAGCCGAAGCCGGCCGGCTCGTAGGCGCCGGTCGCCACCTGCTGGTGGGTCAGCACCTCGTCGCCGAGCTTCGTCCAGACCTCGGCCGGGATGCGGACGCCGTGCTGCGCCGCCGCGCGCAGCCCCATCGCCGCGTACTGCGTGTTCGAGAGGTCGGGGCCGCCCGACGGGTAGCTCCAGCCGCCGACCTGCCACGCGAGCAGCCGCGCGACGATCTCCTCCATGTGCGGGAGCTGCCGCTCGTCGTCGAGCGCGCCGCGCGCCATGAGCTCGAGCCCCGCCTCGTAGGTCCGGTTCGGGAGCTGCGCGTCCATGAACGCGAACGCGCGCTGCACCGCCGGATGGTCCTTGCGCACCCCCGACTTGACGAGCGTGTAGGCGACCAGCGCGGTGTAGCCGTGGCGATACTCCGGCTGCTTGTAGCTCCAGCTCCCGTCCAGCAGCTGGTGGTCGAGCAGCCAGCCGATGCCGGCCTCCATCGCGCCGGGGATGCGGCCCGCGAACTCGCCGAAGCCGCCGTCGCTCGCCGCCGCGCGGATCGGCAGCGGCGAGGTCGAGCCGCTCACGCGGAAGCGGCCGAGCGCGTGCTGGCCGCCGTGCTGGAATTCGAGCGTGAGCGTCGCCTTCACGCCGCCGTCGAAGCCGAGCGGCCGCGCGAGCTGCGCGACCCACTCGTGGTTCTTCCCGGCGTTCGGCCAGATCGCCCAGCCGGTCGACGGCGCGGCGTCGATCGCCATCGTCGCGCCCAGGCCGATCTGCTCGAAGTCGGCGCTCGGGCGGTCGAGCGCGACCGGCTTCCAGCCGTCGCTGTTGCGCGGCGCGGCGGCGAGCTTCACCTCGCTCAGCACGAAGTTGCCGTTGGTCGAGCGGCCCGGTCCGCCGCCCGGGAGCGACGCGTCGGCGAGCGCCTCGACGCGGATCCCGTTCCAGCCGTTCTTCTCGAGCGAGAACTCGAGCGTGAGCGTGTCCTTGTCGGGATTCGCGCCGCCGACCAGGATCGAGCCGTCGCCCTGCGGCGTGAGCGTCGCGCCGCCCGCCGAAGCGAGCCGGACCGGCGTCCACGTCTCCCACGCCGGAGCCGCCGTCGCCTGCGCGGCCGCGCGCGGCGCCGCGACGGCGGAGAGCGTCGGGACGAGGGCGAGAGCTCGCGCGAGGCGGTGCACGACCGCGTCAGATCCCTGCGAGCCGGCCGGTGCTGTCGCCGAAGCTCGCGCGGCGGACGCCGCCGCACTCGAGCAGCGCGAGGAAGAGGTTGCAGAGCGGCGGGTCGCCGTCGAAGCGCACGTGGCGTCCGGTCGAAAGGCCGCCGCCGCCCGCGACCACGATCGGGAGGTGGTCGTGGTTGTGCGCGTTGCCGTCGGAGATGCCGCAGCCGTAGGTCACGAGCGCGTGGTCCAGCAGGGAGCCGTCGCCGTCGTTCGCCGCCGCGAGCTTCAAGAGCAGGTAGGCGAGCTGCTCGACGTGGAAGCGGTTGATCTTGGCGAGCTTCTCCAGCTTGCCGGGATCGCCGCCGTGGTGCGAGGTCTCGTGGTGGCCGTCGGGCACCCCCAGGAACGG
>DASRRB010000234.1:0-13277 GCA_035695985.1 Planctomycetota bacterium
GACTACTACGTCCGCTTCCTCTCGCTGCCGGAGCTCGCGCCGCTCGGCGCGTGGCGCTTCAGGAAGACGGCGCCGCTGCGCCCCGTCGCGAGCGACGCCGACTTCCTGGACCGCCTCGCCGACTCGCACCCGCCGGCGGAGCTCGTCGCGTGAGCGGCGCGCCCGAGCTCTCGATCGTGGTCCTCTCCTGGAACACGCTCGAGCTGACGCGCCGCTGCCTGCGGTCGGTGCTCGGGCGCGACCACGGCCTCGCGCTCGAGGTGATCGTGGTGGAGAACGCCTCGCACGACGGCAGCGCCGCGATGGTCGAACGCGAGTTCCCGGCCGCCCGCCTGCTGCGTAACGGGAAGAACGAGGGCTACGCGCGCGGCAACAACCAGGGGATCGCGCTGGCGCGGGCGCCGCTGGTGCTGCTGCTCAACAGCGACACCGAGGTGCGCGACCCGGCGGAGGGGCCGGGGACGTTGCGATCGCTCGTCGACTTCCTGCGCCGCGAGCCGGAGTACGGCGGCGTCGCGCCGCGCCTCGTGAACGGCGACGGCAGCGTGCAGAAGAGCTGCATGCGGTTCCCCGGCCTCGCGGTCGGCTTCCTCTACGACTCGTGGTTCGAGCGGCGCTTCGGCCGCAGCCGCAGCGTGCGGCGCTACTTCATGGAGGACTTCGACCACCTCCACGACGCCGACGTCGACCAGCCGCCCGGCGCCTGCCTGCTGCTGCGGCGCGACCTGCTCGCGCGGATCGGCGGCTTCGACGAGTCGCTCTTCCTCTTCTTCAACGACGTCGAGCTCTGCCGCGCGATCGCCGACGCGGGCTTCCGCATCCGCTACCTCGCGCGTCCCGAGGTGCTGCACCACGTCGGTCGCTCGACCGCGCAGTTCAAGGACGTGGTCGCCGAGTGGGTGGTGAACCGCGTGCGCTACTACCGGAAGCGCCACGGCCTCCTCGGCGTCGCGACGGTGAAGCTCGCCTTCCTGATGCGCGCGGTCGAGGAGACGTGGAAGTCGTGGCGCACGATGAAGGCGCCCGACCGTGCGGGCGCGCTGCGCGACATCCGGCGGATCGTCAAGCGCGTGGCGTGCGCATGAGCGGCAGCGAACCGGCGCCGGCCGACGGCGAGGCGCGCTTCTCCGTCCGTCCGTATCGCGACGGCGACGAGCACGCGATCCTCGCGCTCTTCAACGACGTCTTCCGCGTCGGCAACCCCGACTTCGTGCCGCGCACGCCCGAGCAGTGGAGCTGGGCTTTCGCGCGCAACCCCGAGGGCCACCACACCTTCGTCGCCGAGTCGGCGGGCCGCCTGGTCGGCACCTACACCGCGATCCCGGCGCGCTGGCGCTTCCCCGAAGGGGTCCACCTCGGCGCGCAGGCGGTCGACACGGTCGTCGCGCCCGAATTCCGCCGCTCGCTCCGGAAGAACGGCCTGTTCCTCACGCTCGCGGAGCGCTGGTTCGACCACTACGGCAGGAAGGAACGCGACCGCATCGTCTACGGCTTCCCCAATCCGCAGGCGTTCCGGATCGGGACGACCAAGGTCGGCTACCTGCCGGTCCACTGCCCGGTGCCGGAGCTTGCGCTGCCGATCGCCGCGGCGCGCGACTGGGAGCCCGAGGCGATCCACGTCGAGGAGATCGAGCGCTTCGGCGGCGAGGTCGACGCGTTCGACGCGGCGCTCGCGGCCGGCCGCGGCATCTCCGCGGTCCGCGACGCGCGCTACCTCAACTGGCGCTACGCCGACTGCCCGACGACGCGCTACCGGCTGCTGCGCGCGGAGTCGGCGGGCGGCGCGCTGCGCGGCTTCCTCGTGCACGGACTCGGCTGGCACGGCTTCCGGAAGGAGATCGCGCCGATCGTCGACTTCCTGGTCGCCCCCGGCGACACGGCGACGTGGAGGGCACTGCTCGGCGACGCCGCGCGCGCGGCGGCGGCGGCCGGCGGCGACGGCGCGGCGCCGCTCGACACGCTGCTCGCGTGGGCGCCGCCGCCGCATCGCCACTGGCGCGACCTCTCCGCCCTGGGCTTCCGTCCCGAATCGTCGCGCTTCAACCTCTGCATCCGCATCTTCACCGACAGCTTCGACCTCGAATTCGCGCGCGCGCACTGGTACGTCTTGATGGGGGACAGCGACATCTACTGATGGTGCGAGACGAGACGCCCGCCGCGCCGCAAGCAGCGCCGCGCGCCCCCGCGCGCCGCGCGGCGCGCCGCATCGTCCACCTCGTCCACAACTTCCCGCCCGAGTTCCGCGGCGGGACCGAGAGCTACCTCGCGCGGCTCGTCCCGCTGCAGCGCGCGCAGGGGCTCGACGTCGCGGTCGTCTGCGGCAGCGAGACGCGCCGCGAGGGCGGGGCACGGCGCGAGGAGTTCGCCGGAGCGCCGGTCTTCCGCGTGTTCCGCCGCCCCGACGAGCCGTTCGCGGTCGACTTCCGGCCGGCGCAGCCGCGCGCCGTCGTGGCGAAGCTCGTGCGCGAGCTCGCGCCCGACGTCCTCCACCTGCACCACTGGTTCAACCTCGGCGACGACCTGCTGGCGCAGCTCGCGCCGATCCCGGCGGTCGCGACGTTCCACGACAGCTACGCCGGCTGCGTGCGCTTCTTCTTCCTGCGGCCCGACGGCTTCTTCTGCGGCAGCGACCTGCCGGTGCCGCTCGAGCGCTGCGTCGAGTGCGTGCGGCCCGAGGACGGCCACGCCGCGCTGCACGAGCGGCTCGCCGCCCGCCGCGCGCGCTTCGCTGCCGAGGTGGCGCGCCTGCGCTTCGCCTTCGCGCCGTCGGCCGCGCACGCCGAGACGATCGTGCGCGCCGGGATCGTGCCGCGCGAGCTCATGCACGCGCTCCCGATCGGGCTTCCGGCCGAGGAGATCGCGCAGCTCGCGCGCGCGGGCGACCACCGGCCCGCGCCGGGCCGGCTGCGCCTGGTCTGCTTCGGCAACCTGAACCTCCTGAAGGGCCTCGACCTGGTCTTCGACGCGATGCGGCCGCTCGTCGGGCGCGGCGTCGAGCTCCATCTGTTCGGCGTGCCGCTGGCGGCCGAGGCCGACGACCTGAAGCGGCGCGCCGCCGGCCTGCCCGTCACGTGGCACGGCCACTACGACCTCGACGACTTCGCGCGGCGCGCCGCCGACCTCGACCTCGCGGTGCTCCCGTCGCGCGCGCACGAGACCTATTCGATGGTGCTCGAGGAGGCGATCGCGATGCGCCTGCCGGTGGTCGTCTCCGACCGCGGCGCGCCGCCGCGCCGCGTGGCGGGATTCGGGAGGATCGTGCGAGTCGAGGACGCGCGCGAGCTGCAGGCGACGCTGGCCGAGCTGCTCGACCACCCCGAGCGGCTGGCCGCGATGCGCGCCGCGCTCCCGCCGCCGCACCGGCTCGACGACCACGCGCGGGCGCTGCGCGGCTTCTACGACGCCGCGCTCGACCCCGCCGGCGCCCGCGAGCCTGCGCCGTGAGCGCCGCCTTCCGCGCCGCCCGTGGCTTCCCGCCGCTGATCGACCCCGCGACGATCGCGCGCGGGCCGGTGCTCGTCTTCGCGCCGCACCCCGACGACGAGGTGATCGGCTGCGGCGGGGCGATCGCGTTCCATGCGGGCCGCGGCGACCCCGTCCACGTCCTGCAGCTCACCAGCGGCGAGCGCGGCGACCCGCGCGGCCACGAGGGCGACGCGCTGGTCGCCACGCGCCGCGCCGAGTCGCGCGCCGCCGCGCGGCTGCTCGGCGTGCGCGAGTCGGTCGAGCTCGGCTTCCCGGACGGCAGGCTCGCGCCCGACGCCGCGCTGCTCGCGCGGCTCGAGGCCGAGGTGCGGCGCGTCGCGCCCGCCGTCGCCTACGCCCCGTCGCCGCTCGAATGCCACCCCGACCACCTCGCCGCCGGCTTCGCGGCGGCGCAGGCGCTCGCGGCCGCGGCGCCGGCGACGCGGCTCCTGCTCTTCGAGGTGAACCACCCGACGCTCGCGAGCTTCCTGCTCGACGTGACCCCGTGGATCGACGTGAAGCGCGAGGCGCTGGCGCAGTTCAGGAGCCAGCTGCGCTACACCGACGTGGTCGGCAAGTGCCTCGCCGGCGGCTACGCGCGCACCGTCAACGTCGACCTGCCGGCGGTCCAGTACGCCGAGGCGTTCCTCGACGTCGCGCCCGCCCGCGTGGCGGAGCTCTTCGAGGACCTCGGCGCGCTCCTGCGGAAATACGGACTCCCGTGAGCACGAACGCGCAGGACGCGCCGGTGACGGCCGTCATCTCGAGCTGGAACAAGCGGGCGCACGTGCTCGCCAACGTGCGTGCGCTGATGCAGCAGACGCGCCGCCCGCGCGAGATCGTCGTGGTCGACAACGCCTCGAGCGACGGCACCGCGGCCGCGCTGCGCGCCGAGTTCCCGATCCCGGGCTCGCCGCTCGTCCTGATCGAGATGCCGCACGACCGCTTCGGCGCGTGCGAGACGTTCAACCTCGGCTTCCGCGCGGCGACGCAGGAGTTCGTGGCGATCCTGGACGACGACGTCGTCCTGCCGCCGAACTGGGTCGAGCGGCTGCTCGCCCGTTTCGACCGCGAGCCGCCGACGACCGTGCTGGTCACCACGCAGGTGATCGAGCCCGCCATGCCCGACGAGTACGTCGCGCGCGCCGACGTCCGCGCCGAGCGCTACCTCTCGACCTTCCGCGGCTGCGGGAGCCTCGTGCGGCGCGCCGCGCTGCTGCGCGCGGGGGGCTACGACGAGCGCTTCTTCATCTACGGCAACGAGCGCGACCTCTCGGCGCGGCTCCTCTCCGACGGCGGCCGGATCCTCTTCGCGCCCGAGGTCGTGACGTTCCACGCGACGCCGTTCGGGCTGAAGGCCGGGCGGCGCAGCCTCTACTACCACGTGCGGAATTTCTGGCTCTACGCGTTCAAGAACTGCGCGTGGAGCGACGTGCTGCGCGCGGCGCTCCACCTCGCGAGGAAGGCGCTGCTCGGCGCGCAGGCGGGCGGCGGCGACGCGTCGGAGGCGACCGGCACGATCGGCCTCGACCAGTCGCTGCGCGCGACGCCGGGCGGCTTCTGGATCGCGGTGAAGGCGACGCTGAACGCGCTGCTGAACCTGCCCTACTGCCTGAAGCGGCGAAGGGTCTGCCGGGCCCCGGACTTCCGACTCCCCACGGAGTGACGCCGACCGGAGAGTTTTTCCGGCGGTGCCGCGCGCCGATCTCGCGGCGATCGGCCGCGCGCGCCCCCTCGCTTGCCCGCGGACGGGCCGCGGACCGATGATGCGGGGCGTGCCAGAACTGACCGACGTCACCGCGACCGTGTGCAACTACAACGGCCGCGCCTACCTGGGCGACTGCCTGCGCGCCCTCCTCGACCAGTCCTCTCCGCCCGCGCGCGTCGTCGTCTACGACAACGACTCGAAGGACGAGAGCGTCGCGTTCGTCCGCTCCGAGTTCCCCGAGGTCGAGGTGGTCGCGATGGGGGGGAACCAGGGGCCGGGCGCGCCGCGCAACCGCGGGCTGCGCGACGCCGGCACGAAGTACGTGCTCCAGGTCGACTCCGACGTCATCCTCGAGCGCGATTGTCTCGAGCAGCTGCACGAGGAGGCCGAGGCGACCGGCGCGGCGGTCACGATGCCGCGCACGCTCTTCGACCACGAGCGCGGGCGCATCCACTACGACGGCGGCTCGTTCCACTACGCCGGCGTCATGACGCTCCGCAACTTCTTCGCGCCGATCTCGCCGGACGGCGGGAGCCCCGGGCCCGCCGACGACGCGCTCGACGTCGACGCCGTGATCGCGACGGCGCTCCTCCTGCGGCGCGACGCGGTGAGCGCCGCCGGCGGCTACGACCTCGACTACTTCATCCTCTTCGAGGACCACGACCTCTCGTATCGCCTGAGGGCGCGGGGTGAACGGCTCCGGCTGCTCCCGCATGCGCTCGCCTTCCACCGGCAGGGGACGCCGGGGATCTCCTATCGCGAGGGGCCCGAGTACCCGGCGCGGCGCGCCTTCCTCCACAGCCGCAACCGCTGGCGCCTCCTGCTGCGCAACCATTCGACGCGCGCGCTGCTGCTCGGCCTGCCGGGGATCCTCGCCTACGACGTGGTCTGGTTCTGCTTCGCCCTCACGCAGGGGCTGGTGAGGCCGTGGGTCGACGGCAAGCGCGACGTCCTCCGGCAGTGGGGCGCGCTCCGGGCGCAGCGCCGCACGATCCAGCACGCGCGCCGCGTCGGCGACCGCGTGCTGCTGCAGGCGCTCCCGCTGACCCACGCGCCGATGGTGCGGCGCGGCGTCGTGGCCCGCGTCGCGGAGCGCACGCTCGACCTCTGGCTGCGCGGCTGGTGGCGGCTGGTGCGGCGGTGGGTCCGATGAGCGCGGTCGCGGACGACGGGGCGAGCGGCGTGGTCGTCAACTTCAACGGCGGCGCCTCGCTCCTGCGCTGCGTCGAGGCGCTGCGCCGCTCCGACTTCGGGGCGCGGCCGCTCCTCGTCGTCGACAACGCGTCGCACGACGGCTCGCCGCGCGCGCTGCGCGAGCGCTTCCCCGACGTCGAGCTGGTCCTGCTGCCGCAGAACGTCGGCTTCGCGGCGGCGGTGAACCGCGCGCTCGAGCGGCTGCTCGCGCGGCCCGGCGGGCCGGTCCTCCTGCTCAACCCCGACACCGAGGTCGCGCCCGACTTCCTCGCGCCGCTCCTGCACGCCCTGTCCGGCGGCGCCGCGGTGGCGGGCCCGAAGCTCCTCCTGCCGGGCGCGCCGCGCCGCATCTGGTCGGCCGGCGGCGCCGTCACCTTCGGCCGCAACCTCTGCGTGCTGCGCGGCCATCGCGAGGCCGACCGCGGCCAGCACGACCGCGCCGAGGACGTCACCTTCCTGCCCGGCACCGCGTGGCTCGTCGCGCGCCGCGTCTTCGAGGAGGTGGGCCGCCTCGACGACGGCTTCTTCTGCTACGTCGAGGACGTCGACTTCTGCGTGCGCGCGCGCGCACGCGGCGCGCGCCTGCGCTACGAGCCGAGCTCGGTCGTCGTGCACGAGGGGTCGGCGGCCAGCGGCGGCGGCTACTCGGCGCTGCGCAAGTACCTGAGCGCGGTGGGCGCGTGGCGGCTGCTGCGCAAGCACGGCACGCCCGGCCGCTGGCTCCGCTTCCTCGCCGCCGACGTCGCGACGCTCCCGTTGGCGCTGCTGTACGGCGGGTTGCGCGGCCGGCCCGGCGCCGCGCTCTGGAAGGCGCGCGGCCTCCTCGACGGCTGGCGCGGCCGCCCGTTCGACGCGGCGCGCCGCGCGCAGCTCCTGCCGCCGCCCCCGGGCGGAGCGCCCGGCCCGTCCGGCGCGGAGGTCGCGGCGTGAGGATCCTCCACGCGCTCCACTTCTTCCTGCCGAAGCACTCGGGCGGCACGGAGATCTACACGCTGCGCGTCGCGCGGGCGCAGGCGCGCGCCGGCCACGACGTCACGCTCTTCTTCAGCGAGAAGATCCACTCGCGCGCCGACTACGAGCTGCTGCGCCGCACGACGGAGGGGCTCGACTGCCGCGTCGTCGTGAACAACCTCCTCGAGCCCGACTTCCGCGCGACGTTCGCCAACCCGCGCATCGAGGAGCGCTTCGACGAGGTGGTGCGCGAGTGCCGGCCGCAGGTGGTCCACTTCCAGCACCTGATGCTGCTCTCGATGGGGCTGGTCGGGCGCGCCAAGGCGGCGGGGGCGAGTACCGTCCTCACGCTGCAGGACTTCTGGCTCTGGTGCGCGCGCATGGGCCAGCTGCTGCAGCCCGACGGCTCGATCTGCCCGGGCCCGACGCCGGAGCGCTGCTCGCAGTGCCTCGCCACCTTCCCCTTCACGCAGAAGCAGGGCGCCGAGCACGCCTTCCGGACGCTCGGGATGCTGCGGCGCGCGTTCGGCGTCGACCTCTCGCCGCTGGTCGAGCGCGTGCGCGGCTGGCAGCCGCTGCTGGCGCGCCGCGGCGCCGCCGCCGAGAACGGGCGCCCGATCCCGCAGAGCCAGCTGCGCGCGCGCGCCGAGGCGACGGCGCGCGTGGTCGAGGCGGTCGACCACGTGATCGCGCCGTCGCGCATGCTGCTCGACCGGGCGCTCGATTGGGGCGTTCCGGCCGGCAAGATCTCGCTCCTGCGCTACGGCGTCGACCTCGCGCCGCGCGCCACCGCGCGCCGCTACGCGCCGCACGGCAAGGTGCGCTTCGCCTACCTCGGGACGCCCGCGCCGCACAAGGGAGTGCACGTGCTGATCGACGCCTTCCGCGCCGCGGAGCTCGAGCGCACGCGCCCGCACGGCGCCGAGCTCGTGATCTTCGGCGGCAGCCGGACCAACCCGGCCTACTTCGCCGACCTGAAGCGGCGCGCGCGCGGCCTGCCGGTCCGCTTCGCCGGCGCGATCGACAATGCGCAGGTGCCCGACGCCCTCGAGCAGGTCGACGCGCTGGTCGTGCCGTCGCTCTGGCTCGAGAACTGGCCGGTCTCCGTGCAGGAGGCGCGGCTCGCCCGCGTGCCCGTGGTCGCGAGCCGGCTCGGCGGGCTGGCGGAGGCGGTGCGCGACGGCGTCGACGGGCTGCTCTTCGAACCGGGCGACGTCTACGCGCTGGCCGCCGCGCTGCGCGGACTCGTCGACGAGCCGCGCCGGCTCGGCGAGCTCGCCGCCGCGGCCGAGCTGCCGCCCCCCATGAACGAGCACGTCGCCGCGCTCGACGCGATCTACGCGCGCGCCGGCGCCGCGGCGGGCGGGCCCCCGTGAAGGTCCTGGTCGTCAGCCACGCCTACCCGCCCGACGGGGTGGGGGGGACCGAGCGCTACGCCGAGGCGGTGGCGCGCGGCCTCGCCGCGCAGGGCCACGCGGTGCGCGTCTTCACCGGCAGCCTCGAGTGGCGCGAGAGCTTCACCGTCGAGCGGCGCGTCCAGGACCAGGTCCCGGTCACCTGCGTCCACCGCGACGACCTCTACTTCGACTCGTGGGACAAGATCGGCCATCCGCGCGTCGCGCTCGCCTTCGAGGACGAGCTCGACGCGTGGCGGCCCGACGTGGTCCACCTGCAGCACTGGATCCGGCTCACCGACGACCTGGTGCGGCGGGCGGCGGCGCGGTCGATCCCGACGGTCGTCCACCTGCACGACCTCTACACGAACTGCCCGCGCGTCTTCCGGCTGCGGCCGGCGCGCGCGCCCGGCGCGGCCGAGGGCGACGTCGAGTTCTGCCGCGAGCCGTTCGGGGTCGACGCCTGCCGGCCGTGCGTGCCGCGCTGGCGGTTCCAGGGCGACCGCGAGGTCGGCCTCTCGATCGACCACTACGGGCGCGCGGTCGCGGCCGAGATCGCGGCGGCGACGACGCTCGTCGCGCTCTCGACGGCGCAGCTCGCCGACCTCACGCTGCACGGCGCACTGGCGGGGCGCACCGTCGAGCTCGTGAGCCATCCGTGGCTGCCCGGCTCGGTGGACACTCCGGTGCCATCGGCCAGGAGCCCGGCGGGCCGGCTGCGCGTCCTCTACTTCTCGCGCCTCGCGCCGCTCAAGGGGGCGCACGTGCTGCTCGAGGCGCTGCGCCGGCTGGCGGCGGCCGACCGGAGCGGCGCCAAGGGCGGCGTCGCGTGCGACCTGTGGGGGGCGTTCGCGACGCCGGAGTTCGAGGCGCGGCTGCGCGCGCTCGCCGGCGGGCTCGACGCGACCTTCCACGGCGCGTTCGCCCACGACGACCTCTGCCGCACGCCGGCCGACGTCGCCGTGATCCCGACCCTCGCGCACGAGACCTGGTCGTTCTGGCTCGACGAGGCGGTGCAGACCGGCCTGCCCATCGTCGCGTCGGACGCGGGCGCCATCGCCGAGCGCGCCACCGGGCGCGTGCGGCGGGTCCCGGCCGGCGACGCGGCGGCGCTGGCGGCCGCGCTCGCGGCGCTGCGCGACGACCCGGCGCAGCGCGCCGCGCTCGCCGCCGCGCCCGCGCCGGCGCGGATCGACCTCGAGGACCACCTCGCGCGGGTCGTCGCTCTGCTGGAGGACGCGGTGCGGCGGGGCGCGCCGCGCGGCGCGCCGGCGATGGCGCGGCCGGGGGAGGAGTGGCTGCTCTCTTGGGAACGGCGCGAGCTCGCGTTCCGGGAGCTCCTGCGCCTCGAGCGCTGGGAGGAGGCGAAGCAGCAGTACGAGGCGCGCATCCGCGAGCTCGAGGCCCTCGCGGAGAAGCTCCGTGGGCACGGCCGCGGCGCGCCGTAATATCGCCCGACTCGAGCGATGAAGATCCTCCTCGTCACGGCTGGATTCGTCCCGGACGGGCTCGGCGGCGTCGAGCTCTCGCTGCAGCGCTTCGCGAAGTGGGCCGCGCGCGAAGGCCACGAGATCCTCGTCTACCGCCGCTACGACCGGCCCGGCGCGGAGGACTTCACCTTCCACGAGGAGGTGGTCGAGGGGACGCGCGTCGTCGGCGTGAACTACCGCTTCGGCGACGCGTCGACCTTCCAGCACCTCGTCGAGAACGCGAGCCACAAGAAGGCCTTCGCCGAGGTGCTCGCCGGCTTCAGGCCCGACGTGGTCCACCTCCACCACGCGACCTGCCTCACGACGGAGATCGTCGACGCGGCGCAGGAGGCGGGCGTGCCGGTCGTCGTCTCGCTGCACGACTACTGGCTCGGCTGCCCGCGCGGCCAGCGCATGCGCGCCGACCTCTCCTACTGCCCGAGCATCGAGGTCGAGCGCTGCACCCGCTGCTACCGCGAGACCTGGCCGTTCTGGTTCCCCAAGGAGCCCGACCGCGCCTTCGACCAGCGCGTCTTCGGCGATTACCAGGGGCGGATCCGCGAGACGCTCGACCGCGCCGACGCGCTGATCGCGCCGTCGAAGTTCACGCGGCGCGTCTTCGCGCGCGACGGCGTCGACGAGCGGCGCATCGAGATCGTCGAGTACGGGCTCGACGTCGAGCTCTACCGCGGGCCGCGCCGGCCGGAGCGCTCCAAGTCGGCGCGCTTCCGCATCGGCTACCTCGGCACGCTGCTGCCGAGCAAGGGCGCGCACCTCCTGGTCGACGCCTTCAAGCGCATCGGCGGGTCGGACCGCAGCCTCGAGCTGCACGGCCCGGTGCTCCCCTTCCACCAGGACACGACCTACGGCGAGCGGCTGAAGCGGCAGATCGCCGGGTGGGAGGCGCAGATCACGCTGCACGGCGCCTACGCGCCGGAGCGGACGCCCGCGCTGCTCGCCGGCCTCGACTGCCTGGTCGTCCCCTCGATCTGGTACGAGACCTACTGCATGGTGATCCGCGAGGGGTTCCTGGCCGACGTGCCGGTCGTCGCGAGCAACTTCGGCGCGATGGCCGAGGCGATCGAGGACGAGAAGACCGGGCTGCTCTTCGACGTGGGCGACGCGGTCGACCTCGCGCGCAAGCTCGCGCTCCTCGCGCGCGACGGCGAGCTGCGCCAGCGGCTCGCGCAGAGCCGGAAGCGCGTGGTCACGACCGCGGAGAACGGAGCGCAGACCGTGGCCATCTACGAGAGGCTGCTCGGTGCCCGACGCCGCTGACCCCGCGGCCCGCCGGCCGCTCAAGCTCTCGGTCGTGATGCCCTGCTACAACGAGCGGGACACCATCGAGCAGATCGTCGCGCTCGTGCACGCGACGCCCTACGACAAGGAGATCGTCGTCGTCGACGACGGCTCGACCGACGGCACGCGCGACGTCCTGAAGCAGCTCGAGCCGAAGTACGGGCTCAAGCTGATCTTCCACGAGACGAACCAGGGCAAGGGGGGCGCGCTCAAGACCGCCTTCGCGGCGGCGACCGGCGACGTCGTCCTGATCCAGGACGCCGACCTCGAGTACGACCCGGCCGACTACCCCGCGCTCATCAAGCCGATCGAAGAGGGCAAGGCGGACGTCGTGTTCGGCTCGCGGTTCCTCGGCGGCACGCACCGCTGCCACCTCTACTGGCACTACGTGGGGAACCGGTTCCTCACCTTCGTCTCGAACGTCTTCACCAACTTGAACCTGACCGACATGGAGACCTGCTACAAGGTCTTCCGCGCCGAGGTCGCGAAGAAGATCACGATCGAGTCGCGCCGCTTCGGGGTCGAGCCCGAGCTCACGGCGAAGGTCGCGCGCATGAAGTGCCGCATCTACGAGGTGCCGGTCAGCTACTACGGGCGCGACTACGCCCACGGCAAGAAGATCGGCCCGCTCGACGCCTTCGAGGCGCTCTGGGTCATCGTCAAGTTCAACCTGCGGCGCTGAGCACGTCGGCCGGCTCCGCAGTTTCTTCGCGGGTCGACTTTGCCTGCGCGCGCTGCGGCGCGCCCCTGCACCCGGCGGCTCCGGCGCGTCGAAGGGTGCGGTCAGGATGGACGACGACCGCGACGACCCCGCGCTGCCGATCGAGACGCGCCTGCGCCTCGTCCCGCGCTTCCTGGTCGGGCTCGCGCTCGGGCTGGCGATGGCGCAGCAGGCCTACCTCTCGTCCTACCGGATCGCCGGCAACAGCATGACCCCCGCCTTCCTCGACGGCGACCGGGTCGTCGTCGCGAAGTCGGCCGGCTTCCTCGGCGAGCCGCACTGCGGCGAGGCGATCATCGCGGAGGTCGAGGGCGAGATCGTGATCAAGCGCGTCGCGGGCACGCCGGGCGACGTGGTCGAGCTGCAGCACGGGCAGCTGCGCCGCAACGGGCAGCGCGTCCTCGACCCGATCCCCGAGGGCTACCGCGACGCGAGCGACTTCGGGCCGCGCCGCCTCGGCGGCGACGAGTACTTCCTGCTCGGCGACCACCGGCGCGTCTCGATCGACTCCCGCGAGTTCGGGCCGGTCGCGCGCGACCACATCGTCGGCCGCGTCATGCTGCGGGTGCCGGCGCGGCCGGCGCCGCCGTCGGCCGGCGCCGCCGCGCGACGCCGAACGCCGTGAGCGCGGCCCAGAGCGCGAGCGCGCCGCCGCTGAGCGCGAGCCCCTTCGAGACGGCGGCGGGGCGGTAGTCGAAGACGATCTCCCGCGTCCCGGCCGGCACGAGCACGCCGCGGAAGGCGACGTCGGCGGGGAGCACCGTGAGCGGGCGGCCGTCGGCGCTCGCCGTCCAGCCCGGGTCGAACCCCTCGGAGAGGCGCAGGAAGCCGCCGTCGCCGCCCTCCTCGAGCCGGACCGCGACGCGCGTCGGCGTGCGCTCGATCGAAGCGACGCGCGACGGCGCGCCGCGCAGCGTGAGCTTCGGCACGTCGACCGACGCGCCGCCGGCGAGCACGAGCTTCTGTGACGCGCGCACGTAGCGGGCGTCGTCGACGGGAGCGTCCCCTTCGAGGATGACGCGGCGCGCGACGAGGCCGGGCGCGGCCGCCTGGTCGTGCAGCGCCGCCGCCTGCAG
>DASRRB010000235.1:0-13967 GCA_035695985.1 Planctomycetota bacterium
CCGGCCGCCGTTCCGGCGGTGGGACGCCGTGGTCATGAACGACGCGCTCCGCCCCGACCAGCTCCATCTGGCGCGCATCGAGGAGCTCTTCGCCGCCGCGAAGGAGCTGCCGCCGGCGCGGCGCGCCGCGTTCCTCGACGAGCGCTGCGGCGGCGACGCGGCGCTGAAGGCCGAGGTCGCGGCGCTGCTCGATCTCGAGCGCGGCGCCGGCGACTTCCTCGAGCAGCCGGCCGACCCCTGGGTCGGGCAGCGGATCGACCGCTGGCGCGTGCTCGAGCGGATCGGCGCGGGCGGCATGGGCGTCGTCTACCTCGTCGCGCGCGACGACGGCGCCTTCGAGCAGAAACTCGCGCTCAAGCTCCTGAAGCGCAGCGCCGACCACCCCGAGATGCTCGCGCGTTTCCGCATGGAACGCCAAGTCCTCGCCGCGCTCTCGCACGACCACATCGCGCGCCTCGTCGACGGCGGCGAGACCGAGGACGGCGTCCCGTACTTCGTGATGGAGCACGTCGCCGGCACGCGCCTCGACGACTGGTGCGACGAGCGCCGGCTCCCGCTCGCGCGCCGGCTCGCGCTCTTCCGCGACGTGTGCGCCGCCGTCCAGTACGCCCACCAGAACCTCGTGATCCACCGCGACCTGAAGCCGAGCAACGTCCTCGTCACCGCCGAGGGAAAGGTCAAGCTCGTCGACTTCGGGATCGCGAAGGTGCTCGACGCCGGCGCGCCCGACGCGACCACGCGCACGATCGAGCGCCGCCTCACCCCCGAGTACTCGAGCCCGGAGATCGTGCGCGGCGGCGCGATCACGACCGCGAGCGACGTCTTCTCGCTCGGCGTGATCCTCTACGAGATGACGACGGGCGCGCGGCCGTGGCGGTCGGCCGAGAGCTCGACCACCGACCTCGAGCGCGCGATGACCGAGACGACGCCGCCGCGCCCGAGCGCCGCGGCGATCCCCGACGCGGCGGCCGCGGCGCGCGGGCTGGAGACCGGCGCGCTGCGCCGCGCGCTGCGCGGCGACCTCGACGCGATCGTGATGACCGCGATCGCCCCCGAGCCGGCGCGGCGCTACCCGTCGGTCGACCGCCTCGCCGCCGACGTCGACCGCCACTTCGCCCACCTGCCGGTCGTCGCGCGCGCGCCGGGCGCGGCCTACCTCCTCTCGCGCTGGGTCCGCCGCCACCGCGCGCTGGTCGCCGCCGCGCTGGTCGCGCTGCTCGCGCTGGGCGCCGGCGCGGCGGGGCTGGTGAGCGGGAGCGCGAAGGCGCGCCGCCAGGCCGAGTCGACGCAGCGCGTGAACAAGCTCCTGCGCGAGATGCTGGTCCAGCTGGAGCCGACCTCGGCGCGCGGCTTCGAGAGCTCGCTGCAGAAGCAGCTCCATTTCGCGAACGCCGAGCTCGAGAAGGGGCTCTTGAAGGACGAGCCCGACCTCGAGATCGACCTGCGCATCGCGATCGGCCGCGTCTACGGATCGCTCGGCTACCCGGGCTGGGCGGCCGGACAGCTCGAGAAGGCGCTCGCGCTCGCGCGGCGTCCCGGTGCGCCGCGCGACGCGCGCACCGTCCAGATCCTGCGCGTGCTCGGCTGGGCGCGGCGCAACAGCGCGCAGTACGCGGAGGCCGAGAGGCTCCTGCGCGAAGCGCTCGCGCTCGCCCGCGAGCTCGGCGGTCCCGAAGACGAGCTCGGTCTCGCGCAGGCCGAGCTCGGCCTGACGTTGACGGCGCTGCGCCGCTTCGACGACGCCGACGCCGTGCTCGAGGAGGCGCTCGCGCGCCGTCGCTCCGCCGGCGCGGCGGACGACGCGCAGGTCCCGGGCCTCCAGGCCGCGCTCGCGCTCAACCGGCTCGAGCGCGGCGACGCCGCCGGCGCCGAGCCCCCCGCACGCGCCGTGCTCGCCTACTCGACGAAGTTCCTGCCGCCCGAGGATCCGCGCCACGCGATCGCGCTCGAGACGCTCGCGCGCGTGCTTCGAGCCAAGGGAGCGCTCGAAGAAGCGGAGACGCTGCTCGATCGCAGCCTCGAGATCCGCCGCGCCCTCTACGACCCGAAGAACCCGGTGATCGCGTGGTCGCTCGCGCTGCTCGCCGACGTGCAGTGCGCCGACGGCCGCGCCGCCGAAGCGGTCCCGCTGCTCGAGGAGGCGCTCGCGATCCGCAAGCTCCACTTCGAGGCCGACTCGGCGCCGCGCGTGGAGACGCTGCTGCAGCTCGGGCTCGCCTACGTCGACGCGGGCGAGACGGAGTCGGCGCTCGCGCCGCTGCGCGAGGGGATCACGATCGCCGACCGGCACGGCTGGACGCTCGACCCGCGGCTGCCGCGCGCGCGCAAGGAGCTGGTGGCGCTGACGTCGAAGCCCGCGCCCGCGCCGAAAGACGGCCGGTGAGGCGCGTCTATCCGCGCGTGCCGCCCGGCTCGTGCGCGAGGCGGCCGAGCAGCGCGTCGGCCAGGAATTTCGCCGCCCAGTTCAGGTACTCGTAACGCCCGTAGGCGCCCCAGATCGGGAACGAGCCGGCGACGCCGCCGCGGATGCCGGGGTCGCGGTGGTCGAGGTCCTGCGTCGCGAGCGCGTGGCGCAGCACCGCCGTCGCCGCCGCGTGGAACTCGCCGGTCGCGTCCGCGCCGCCCTTCGCGCCGCCCGCCAGGGCGTCGAGCCGGTCCCAAACGAGCACCATCTGCGCCTCGCCGGTGACGCACGACCAGTCCGCGGCCGGCCGCCACTCCGGATCGAAGCGGCCCGGCAGCGCGCCGTCGGCGGCGACGCCCGCCGCGACGCCGCGCGCGGCGCGTCGCGCCGACTCGACGAAGCGCGGCTCCCCGAGCGCGAGCCCGATCTCGAGCACGCCCTGCGCCGCGTACGCGATCGTGTGCAGCAGCGGATGCTCCGGGTCGTCGAGGCAGTTCTCGGCGTACCAGCCGTTCGGCCGCTGCTGCGCGAGAGCGAACTCCGCGGCGCGACGCGCCGCCGCGACCGCCGCGTCGTTTCGTGCGCGCAGTCCGTGCAACGCCAGCGCCCACGCCGCGCGCGCGTTGTAGACGTGGCCGTTCTGCGCCGCGAACTTCGACGCGCCGCGCCGCCACGCGCCGTCGGGATCCTGTGCCCCGACGAGCCACTGCGCCGCCTTCGCCGCGCACGCGTCGAAACGCGCGTCCTTCGATTCCGCCTGCGCCGCGATCCAGCCGAAGAGCACCTGGCCGGTGTTGAAGACGGCGGGGCTCACCTCGTCCTCGACGGTGCCGCCGCGCACCGCGCCGCTCTCGAGCTGGAGCTCCGCCTCCCACTCCGCCATCTCGAGCGCGCGCCGCGCGAGTTCATCCCTTCCGAGGTGGCGCGCCGCCGCGAAGAGCGTCGGGATCAGGTAGCCGGTCGTCTCGGGATAGGCGGGGAGCCAGCCGCGCCGCGCGTAGCGGCGGTGGGGGACGAGCGAGTAGCTGCGCGCGACCCCCTTGCGGCCGGTCGCGTCGTGCGCGTGCTCGATCCAGCCGACCGTCGCGAGCAGGTGCGACGCGAGCTCGCGCGGCGGTCGCAGGCCGCCGCCGTCGCGCCACGCCGCCTCCGCCGCCGCGGGCACCCGCTTCAGCCGCCAGCGCAGCGCTTCGAGCGCGCTTCGCGTCCGCAGCGACGTCACGCGTCGCTCCTCCAGATCCCGCTCGCGCACTCGACGCGCGCCGCGCCGAACCCCTCCTTGAAGCGGTCGAGCCCGTGCGCCGGGTGGCCCGCGTCGGCGGCCGCGCGCGGCACGCCGCCGAGGTTGAAGACGCGCACGCCCGCCTCGGCGAGCAGCGACGCCGCGCGCACCAGCACGAGCGTCGCCGCGTTGACCGCGAGCCCGGCCTCGTTCGTCCCGCCCATGAGGTAGTAGGCGCGCGTCCGCTCGACGCCGCACAGGATCGCGGAGAGGGGCGCACCGGCGCGCCGGCCGACGAAGAGGCGGCCGCCGCCGCCGGCCACGAAGGTCGCGGCGAGCCGCTCGTAGTGGCCGGGATCGGGCAGCCGCATCTCCTCGCCGCGCTCGGCGCGCCGCTCCTGCGTCGCGCCCTGCATTTCGCGCAGCAGGTCGAGCGCAGTGGAGCCGGTCTCGTCCGCGACGGTCACGCCGCTCGCCTCGGCGTCGCGCACCTTGCGGCGGTGGCTCGCCTTGAGCCGCGCGAAGCGGTCGGCCTCCGGCGGCGCGAGGTCGACCAGGAACTCGCAGCGGTCGCTCGTCTCGCAGCGCAGCGCGCGCAGGTCGGGCGGCGGCTGCGGACCGTCGAACGAGTCGAGCGCGAGCTCGCGCCAGGACGACGTTCGCGCCAGCTCGACCAGCACGCGCGCGAGCTCCGTCGTCGCCGCGGCGTCGCGCTCCGCGAGCGCGCGGCCCGCGGCGGTCCACCACGGCAGCCGGTCGGCGCTCGCCGCCGCGCGCTGCCACGGCCGCCAGCGCGGGCGATGCAGATGAATCGCGCCGACCGCGACGATCGCCGCCGCCGCGCCCTCTTCCCGGACCGTCACGAAGAGCGGGCTCGCGCCCTGCGCGCGCCGGTAGGCGAGCCACGCATCGCCGAGGTGGGGGCCGACGCCCGCGTCGGCGCGCGCCGCCTGCCACTCGGCGTCGGGCTCGGGACGCGCCGTCGCCGTCAGTGCCACGGAGCGGTCCGCCGCCGCGGCGCGCGCCGCGCGAGGGCCCCGCGCGTCACGCCTACCGCGGCCGTCACGCCAGTGCGCCGCCCGGCGGCGGAAGCGGGATCTGCTCGAGGACGCGGTAGCCCGCGTCGGCGAAGCCGTAGCGCAGGTAGGTCTCCTGCGCGCGCTGGTTGTGGTTCTCGACGTAGAGGCGGATGCCGACGACGCCTTCGGCCCGTCCCACCTTGTGGATCTGCGCGAGCATCCGCCGGAACACGCCCTTGCCGCGCGACGCAGGATCGACGAAGACGCTCTGCAGCCAGAAGATGCGGCCGTTGCGCCAGTCGGACCACTCCTCGGTCACCATGAGCTGGCCGATGATCTTGTCGCCCTCGAAGGCGACGAAGTAGCGGCCGAGCCGCGGGTCGCGCAGGATCGCGTCGACACCCGCCGTCACGACGGTGAGCTCGAGCTCCTTCTTCTCGGTCTCGAGCGCGAGGCGGATGTTGAAGTCGACGATCGTCGCCGCGTCCTCGATGCGGGCCGGACGCACCGCGAAGAAACCCAGTGCCGGACTGGCGGACATGCGTTCTCCCTCCTCCTGTCCCGGACGCGGCGACTTTACTTGCCGGCGCCGCTCTTCGCGTGCCCCGGGGGCGGCTCGACGATCGTGACGAACCGGTCGACCCCGTCGACCTTCGGCTCCGAGGTCGAGCCGTCGGGCCACGCGACGTGGATCGCCCCGACCTTCGTCGCGCTGCCGAGCCCGAACACGAGCCGCGGATCGCACTGCGACAGGTAGGAGTTCGCGCGCACGACGGTCTTCGCGATGTGTTTGTCGCCGACGTCGAGCATGACGATGGCGCCGGTCGCGTCGCGGCCGCGTCCCGCGCCGACCAGCTTCATCGAAAGCCAGTGCGGCCCGGCGCCGCCGTGGCCCGCGTGGACGAGGTCATTGCGCATGATGCGCGGCGGCGCGCCCGGATCCTTCACGTTCACGACGTAGTCGAGGTCGCCGTCGTCGTCGAGGTCGCCGAAAGCGGCACCGCGGCTGACCCAGCGCTCGGCAAAGGCGGGCCCGAGCTCGCCCGAAGCGTCGCGGAAGTTGCCGACGCCGTCGTTCAGGAAGAGGCGATCGTGCTCGCCCGCCTTCAGGTCGAACGCGCCGCCCAGCACCACGAGCAGGTCCTCGTCGCCGTCGAGGTCGAAGTCGGCGAGCTGCGAGCCCCACGCGCCGCTGCCCTTCAGGACTTTCGCGAGGCCGCGCGTCTGGCCCTCTTCGGCGAAGTGCCACTTGGAGTCGGCGCGGTAGAGGCAGCCCTCGGCGAGGTTCGGCACGAAGAGGTCGAAGACGAGGTCGCCCTCGACGTCGCCGACCGTGCCGTGCATCGACGCCATCGCCTGGCCGTTCTTGTCGAGCGCGACGCCCGCGTCGGCCGCGATCTGAGTGAATGTACGGCCGCCATCGTTGCGCCAGAGGGCGTTGGGCATCGAGTCGAGCGCCGTGAAGACGTCGAGGTCGCCGTCGCCGTCAAAGTCGCACGCGACCGCGCCCATCGTCTTCGCTTCGGGCGACTCGAGGCCGGCCTCCTTCGTCACGTCGACGAACCGGAACTCGCCGCTCTTCGGATCGGGGCCGTCGTTGCGGAAGAGCTGCGACTGCTGCCCGCGATACGACTCGGGCCCTTCGTACGGGTACTCCTTGGGCAGGTTGGGATCGCGAAAGCCGGGGTCGAAGGCGAGGTAGTTCGAGACCCAGAGGTCCTCGTCGCCGTCGCGGTCGTAGTCGAAGAAGAAGCCGTTCACGCTCCACTTGGGCTGGCCGTTCAGCCGCTCCGGTCCCGCGACGCCGCACGCGGCCGTCACATCCACGAACTTCCCGCCGTCGTTGCGATAGAGGACGTTCGGTCCCCAATTGAGGACGAGCAGGTCCTCGTCGCCGTCGCCGTCGTAGTCGCCGACCACGGCGCCCATGCCGAAGCCGTGCTCGTGGATGCCGGCCGCGTCGGTCACGTCCTGGAACTTCCAGTCGCCGAGGTTGCGGTAGAGGCGGCTGCGGCCCGACGAGGTCTGGTCCTTGAACGCGGGGTCGCTCACCCCTTCGACCCAGTGGCCGCTCGACAGGAAGACGTCGAGCTTCCCGTCGCCGTCGTAGTCGATGAGCGCCACGCCCGAGCCGGTGTCCTCGAGGATCTTGCTGAACTGGTCGTCGCCGAACGTGTGGCGGAAGTCGATGCCGGAGCTCGCGACGACGTTCTCGAAGCTCCATTTAAGTGCCGCCGCCGATGGCGGCGTGGGGGCGGCCGCTGCCTTCGCGGGCGCCGCTTGCGGCGCCGCTTCCGTCGGGGCGCACGCGCCCGCGCCAAGGACAAGAAACCCCGCGAGACGGGTCACGCGCAGCACGATGGCACTCCTTCCACCGCAGGTCCTCGGGTCGATCGCGACGAATCCGCCACGCTATCCGAGCCCCGCACCGCTCGCGCCGATGCCGCTAGAATCCTCGCCCTCGACATGTCGCCCGACCTGAACGTCCTCGTCCTCCACGTCAACGGCGCCGACCTCTCCGTCGCCGCGCCGCCGCACTGGACGCTGCTCGAAGTGCTGCGCTACCGGCTCGGACTCACCGGCAGCAAGCAGGGCTGCGACAAGGGCGACTGCGGCGCCTGCACCGTGATGCTCGACGGCAAGGCGCGCCTCTCCTGCATCACGCTCGCCGCCGACGCGGTCGGCCACGAGGTCACGACGATCGAGGGGCTCGTCACGAAGGACGGGCTCGACGATCTGCAGAAGACCTTCGACGAGTGCGGCGCGCTGCAATGCGGCTTCTGCCAGCCCGGGATGATCCTCGCCTCTCGCGCTTGCCTCGATCGCAAACCCGACGCGACGCGCGACGAGATCAAGGAGGCGCTCGCGAGCAACCTCTGCCGCTGCACCGGGTACACGAAGATCTTCGAGGCGGTCGAGCGCGCGACGCGCCGCGGCAAGGCCGCGGGACTCGGGAGCCGCGCGTGAATCCGCGGACCCCGAAGGACGCGAAGGCGCCGCCGCCTGCGAAAGCGCCGGCCGACCGCAACGACCCGCTCCAGCACGTCCGCTCGCCCAACCGCATCTTCGGCCCCGAGCCGCCGGGAGAGCGCTTCGAGGTGATCGGCAAGCGGCTGCGCAAGGTCGACGCCGCCGCGAAGGCGACCGGCGAGGCGGTCTACACCGACGACATCGCGCTGCCGGGGATGCTGCACGGCAAGACGCTGCGCAGCCCGTATGCGCATGCGCGGATCCGGAAGATCGACACGTCGAAGGCCGAGGCGCTCGAGGGCGTCCACGGCGTCGTGACCGGCGCCGAGATGCCGACCCGCTTCGGCGTGATCCCGTGGACGCCCGACGAGACGGCGCTCGCGGTCGACAAGGTGCGCTTCATCGGCGACCCGGTCGCCGCCGTCGCCGCCGTCGACGAGGAGACGGCGTTACGGGCGCTCGACTTGATCGAAGTCGAGTACGAGCTGCTCCCCGCGCTGCTCGACCCGGCCGAGGCGCTGCGCCGCAAGGACGTGACGATCCACGAGGGGAACAAGCACGGGAACATCACGAAAGAGGTGACGCTCGAGTTCGGCGACGTCGAGAAGGCGTTCGCCGCGTCGGACTTCCTGGTCGAGGACGACTACGAGTTCCACGGCACCGCGCACGCGCCGATCGAGACGCACGTGGCCGTCGCGCGCTACGGTTCCGACGACGTCCTCACCCTGTGGTCGGCGACCCAGATCCCGCACTACGTCCACCGCGCGCTGGCGGCCGTGCTCGGGATCCCGGCGCCGCGCATCCGCGTGATCCAGCCCAACCTGGGCGGCGCGTTCGGCGGCAAGAGCGACCCGTTCAGCCTCGAGTTCTGCGCCTGCAAGCTGGCGATGAAGACGCGCCGGCCGGTCAAGTTCCTCTACACCCGTGAGGAAGAGTTCTACGCGCATCGCGGCCGCCACCCGATGCGGATGCACTTCAAGAGCGGACTCACGCGCGACGGCAAACTGACCGGCGTGCAGTCGGAGATCCTGATCGACGGCGGCGCCTACTCGAGCTTCGGCCTGGTGACGACGTACTACTCGGGCCAGCTGCTGACCGGCCCGCACACCATGCCGAACTACAAGTTCCACTCGACGCGCGTCTTCACCAACAAGCCGCCGTGCGGGCCCAAGCGCGGCCACGGTTCCGTGCAGCCGCGCTTCGCGCTCGAGATCCAGCTCGACCGCCTCGCGGTGCTCGCCGGGATCGACCCCATCGAGGTGAGGCGCCGCAACTTCCAGGGGTCGAACACCACGACGGTCAACGGCCAGCGCATCACCAGCAACGGCTTCGACCAGTGCCTCGACCAGGTGGAAGCCGCGAGTCGCTGGAAGACGCGGCGCGGGAAGCTCGGCCGCGGGCGCGGGCTCGGCTGCGCCGGCTCGATGTACATCAGCGGGACCAACTACTGCGTCTACCCCAACGACATGCCGCAGGCCGGCGTGCAGATCAAGGTCGACCGCAGCGGTCTCGTCACCGTCTTCTCGGGCGCGAGCGACATCGGCCAGGGCAGCAACAGCGTGGTCGCCTACATCGTGGCCGAGGAGCTCGGCATGAGCGTCGACGACGTGCGCGTCGTCGCGGCCGACAGCGACCTATGCCCCGTCGACCTCGGCGCCTACAGCTCGCGCATCACCTTCATGGTGGGCAACGCGGCGATCCACGCGGCACGCAAGATCCGCGACCAGGTGAAGGAGGCGGTGGCGCGGGCGTGGGGGATCGAGCCCCAGCGCGTCGCGCTCGCCGGCGGGTACGTCTTCGACCTCGACGACCGAGCGAAGTCGCTGCCGACGGCGCAGGCGTTCGCCTTGACGGAAGCGCGTTACGAGACGCTCGGCTCGACCGGCTCCTACAACACGCCCAACCTCGGCGGCGACTACCGCGGCGGCACGATCGGCGCGTCGCCCGCCTACTCGTTCACGGCGTGCGTCGCGGAGGTCGCGGTCGACGAGGAGACCGGCGAGATCCAGGTCCCGCACGTCTGGACGTCGCACGACTGCGGCCGCGCCCTCAACCCGATCCTGGTCGAAGGCCAGATCGAGGGCAGCGCCTACATGGGCTTCGGCGAGGTCTTCCTCGAGGACCACGACGTCAACCGCATGGGGCTGCACGCGCGGCCGAACCTCCTCGACTACACGATCCCCACCTCGCTCGACTGCCCCGAGTTCCACGCCTCGATCGTCGAGTCGCTCGACCCGGAGGGGCCGTACGGCGCGAAGGAGGCGGGCGAAGGGCCTCTGCATCCGACGATTCCGGCGATCGCGAACGCGATCTTCGACGCGTGCGGGATCTGGCTCACGAAGCTGCCGTTCACGCCGGCCAAGGTCCTCGCGGCGCTCGCGGCGGCACGTGCGAATCCGCCGCCGCGGCCGTCGCCCAACGGGAAGGCGCACTGAGATGCTGCGCCTGCAACCCTTCGAGTTCGTGAAGCCGAAGAGCGTCGACGAGACGCTCGCGCTGCTCGGCAAGCACGGGCGCGCCGCCAAGCTCCTCGCCGGCGGCACCGACGTGATGCCCAACCTGAAGCACGGCCTCTACGAACCCGAGGTCGTGATCGCGCTGTCGGACCTCGGCGAGCTGCGCGGCGTGCGCCTCGCCCCGGAAGATGCACGGGATAGCGGCGCGCTCGAGATCGGGGCGCTCACGACGCTCGAGACGGTCGAGTCGCACCCGCTCGTGGTCGCGCGCGCCCCCGGCCTCGCGCAGGCGGCGCACGCGGTCGCCGGCCCGACGCAGCGGACGATGGGGACGCTCGGCGGCAACGTCTGCCTCGACACGCGCTGCGTCTACATCAACCAGACGCACTTCTGGCGGAAGAGCCTCGGCTACTGCCTGAAGAAGGACGGCACCCTCTGCCACGTGATCGAGGGCGGGCGCACCTGCGTCGCCGCCGCCTCGAACGACACCGCGACGATGCTCTGCGCGCTCGACGCGAAGCTCGTGATCCGGCGCAGCGCCGGCACGCGCGACGTCGCGATCCGCGACTTCTACAAGGCCGACGGCGTCTTCAACCAGCGCCTCGAGCCCGACGAGCTGCTCACGAAGATCGTCGTGCCGGCGCCGAAGCGGGGCGCCGCGCCGAACGGCGGCGCACTCACGACGTGGAGCGGCTACGCGAAGCTGCGCCCGCGCGCGACGATCGACTTCCCGCGCCTCTCGGTCGCGATCGCGTTCGAGGCCGACGCGGGCGAGATCGTCCGCGACGCGACGCTCTTCGTGAGCGCGATCGCGGCCGTGCCGCGCCGCATCGCCGGGATCGCGGAGCTGGCCCGCGGCAAGCGGCGCGACGACCCCGAGATGGTCTCCGCGGTCGGTGCACTCGCCCAGAAGGTGACCCACCCGCTGACCAACATCGACGGCGACACGGACTACCGTCGCGCCGTCGTGCCGGTCTTCGTCAAGCGCGCGCTCCTCGCGGCGCGCCCCGCCTCGGCGTCGTGATGCGCCGCGCCGCGCTCGTCGCATTGCTCGCGGCCGCGTGTACGGCGCAGCACGACGCGGCGTCGAGTTCGGCGAATCCCGTCGCGTCCGCCGAGGGCAACGTCGCCGCGGTCGACGTCGCGAAGATCAACGAGAAGTTCCGCCACGTCGCGAACGTCGGCGAATGGGTCGCGAACTTCGAGAGCAACCAGCGCGAGATCGCCGCGCAGCGCCTCCTGATCGCGGCGGCGTGCGAGCTCTCGCCGGGGATGCGGATCGCCGACGTCGGCGCCGGCACCGGCCTCTTCGAGCCGCTCTTCTCGACGCGGGTGGGCCCGACCGGGCGCGTCTTCGCGCTCGAGATCTCGCCCGAGTTCGTCGAGCACCTGCGGCAGCGCGCCTTCCTCGAAGCGCTGACGAACGTCGACGTGGTGAAGTGCCCCGACGACGCGACCGGGCTGCCGCCCGCGAGCGTCGACGTCGTCTTCGTCTGCGACGTCTACCACCACTTCGAGCAGCCGCAGAAGAACCTCGCGTCGATCTTCGCGACGCTCAAGCCGGGCGGCCGATTCGTCGTCGTCGACTTCGACCGCGTCGAGGGGAAGAGCTCCGACTTCGTGCTGAAGCACGTCCGCGCCGGCCGCGAGCAGTTCGCGAAGGAGATCACCGCCGCCGGCTTCACGCTCGAGCGCGGCGAGAACGCCGAGGAATCGGTCAAGCTCGTCGAGAGCTGGCTCGCCGTCTTCCGCAGGCCGGCGGGGCGCTGAGCCGGTGGGGCGCCGCGTCGCCGCCGCCGCGCTGCTGCTCGCCGCATCCGCCTGCGAACGTCCGGAGCCGGGCGCGCCCGCGCCGTCCGCGCCTGAGGTCCCGCACGCCGCGACGCCGCGGCCCGACGCGCCGAGCGTGCTCCTGATCACGCTCGACACGACGCGCGCCGACGCGCTCCATTGCTACGGCGCTCCGGCCGCCGACGCCTCGCCGCGGCTGGACGCGCTGGCGGCCGAGGGGGTGAGGTTCACGCAGGCGCGCACGACCGCGCCGATGTCGCTGCCGTCGCACGCCTCGCTCTTCACCGGTCAGTGGCCGTTCGTGACCGGCGTGCGCGACAACACGACCTTCCGGCTCGGCGACGGCGCGGCGACGCTGGCGGAGAAGTTCCGCGACGCGGGCTGGACCACCGGCGCGGTGGTCGCGTCGTTCACGCTCCACTCGATGTTCGGCCTGAAGCAGGGCTTCGGCGTCTACCTCGATCCGCCGTCGACCGGGACGAACTCCTTCACCCACCAGGACGAGCGCACCGCGCAGCAGGTGACCGACGAGTGCCTGCGGCTGCTCGACACGAAGGCGCTGGCGCCGCCGTTCTTCCTCTGGGCGCACTACTTCGACCCGCACTTCCCCTACGAGCCGCCGGAGCCGTTCCTGACGCGCTTCCTCTCGCGCGCGGCGCCGGGCGGTAAGGGGCGCGCGCGCTACGCCGGCGAAGTCGCGTTCATGGACCAGGAGATCGGGCGGCTCATCGATGAAGTGCGCGCAAGAATCGTCGGGCGGCCGCTGGTGATCCTCGCGGTCGCGGACCACGGCGAGGCGCTCGGCGACCACGGCGAGGATTCCCACGGGATGCTGCTCTACGACGCGACGGTGCGCGTGCCGCTGCTGATCGCGGGGAGCGGCGTGCCGCGCGGCGTCGTCGACGACTCGCCGGTGTCGACGGTCGACGTGGCGCCGACGCTTCTCCAGCTCGCCGGCTTCCCGCTCGACGACGCGACGCGCTACGCGGGCACGTCGCTCGTGGCGACCATGGGCGCGGCGCGCGCGGCCGCGGAGGCGGGCGCGCGACCCGCGGTCGACGCGGGGCTCGCGCAGCGGCCGCTCTACTTCGAGGCGCTCTCCGCCTGGTTCGGCTACGGCTGGTCGCCGCTCTACGGCGTGCAGATCGGCGACCTCTTCTTGATGGAAGGGCCGCATCCCGAGCTCTTCGACGTCGTCGCCGATCCGGGCGAGACGAAGAACCTCCTCGACGTCGCCGAAGCCGCCGCGCCGATGCGCGCGCACTTCGAGCTCTGGCGCGCGCAGGCGGCCGCGGCCGCGGGCCAGGCCGCCGCGCGCCCCGACCTCTCCGACGAGCAGCGCCGCAAGCTCCTGGCGATGGGCTACGCGAGCGCGTTCGCCGACGTCTCGATCGAGGTGCCCGCGCCCGGCCAGTTCGACGCCACGCGCCGCGACCCGCGCGACGGCGCGGTCGTCGTCCGCAAGCTCTACGACATGCAGCAGCTCGTCCAGCAGAAGAAGCTCCCCGCCGCGCTCGAGCTCGCGAAGGAGCTGATCGACGAGGACCCCGACAACCCGATGGTGCAGGAGCTCGTCGGCGCCGCGCTCGTCGAGCACGGCGACGCGGCGCGCGGCGTCAAGCTGCTCGAGCGCGCGCTGCCGCGCCGCCCCGACGTCGGCTTGCGCTTCTCGCTCGCGCAGGGCTACGCGCTCCTCGGCCGCCGCGACGACGCGCTCGCGCTGCTCGAGAAGATCGTCGCGGAGCGCCCCGACGCCCTGCGCGCGCGGCTGCGCCGGGCCGAGCTCCTGCTCGAAGCCGGCCGCAAGGACGAGGCGGCGCGCGAGCTCGAAGCACTGCTCACCGCCGACCCCAAGGTGGACGAGCTGCACAAGCGCGCGCAGGAGCTGCTCGAGAAGGCGCGCGCGCACTGAACGCGCGAGGCCGGCGCGACTAGACTGCCGGCCCACTTCCGTTCCCCTGCGAGGGCCGCCATGCGCGTCGCCGCCGCGTCCGCCTTCCCGTGCCTTCTCGCCTTGCTCGCCCCGCTCACGCTCGTCGCCGGTTCGCTGCGCGCCGCCGACGAGATCCCGCGCCCCGAGCACCCCAATCCGCAGTTCCAGCGCG
>DASRRB010000236.1:0-5377 GCA_035695985.1 Planctomycetota bacterium
AGCACCACCTCGCGGCGCGGCTCGGCGAGGTTCGCGAGCAGGCTGTCGGCCCCGAAGTAGGGCCGCGCGAAGACCAGCGCCAGGATCACCGGGATCGCGCAGCGCAGCAGCAGCAGCAGGTTCTCGAGCTCGAGCCGCTTCCTCTTCTTCTTGTAGGCCGCGAGCAGGAAGTCCATCGCCGCCCACGGCACGGTGCGGTAGCGGCGGCGGTTGAGCAGGTGGATGACCAGCGGGACGGCGGCCAGCGCGGCGAAGCCGACCAGCGCCGGGTGCAGGAACGCGAGCAGCGTCATCGGCGCGTCGCCCGGCGCGCGCGCCGCGACAGGATCGCGGTGAGCGGCTTGTCCAGCGACATGCTCGTGTCGATCGACTCGAAGTCGACGCGCTCCTTCAGGCAGCCGCGGCGCAGGTCCTTGCGGAACGCCGCGAGCGCCTCGAGGTACTCGCCCTTCATCGCGCGCGGGTCGACCAGCAGCTCGCCGCTGTTCTCGAGCCCGACGAACTTGTACTGCGTGTTGCGCGCGAACTCGAAGGTGAGCTCCTCGGGCGTGAGGAGCTGCAGCAGGAGCACGTCGTGCTTGCGGCCGCGCAGGCGCGCGAGCCCCTTCAGCGTGTCGGCGACCGGCGCGAAGAAGTCGGAGATCAGCACGATCAGGCTGCGCCGGTGGGTGCGCTCGGCCAGGTCGTTCAGCACCGGCAGCAGCGAGGTGCGCGTCTCGGCGGCGCGCGCGCCCGTCTCGAGCGTCTTCACGATCGAGTTCAGGTGCGCGGGCCGCGACTGCGGCTCGACGAAGTGGTGGACGCTGGTGTCGAAGAGCGCGAGCCCCGCCGCGTCGCGCTGGCGCAGCAGCAGCAGCGAGAGGGCCGCCGCCAGCAGCGTCCCGTACTGGTAGCGGGTGGTGTCGAAGCCCTCGGGGAAGCGCATCGAGCCCGACGTGTCGAGCGCGATCAGGCAGCGGAGGTTCGTCTCCTCCTGGTACTGCTTGATGAAGTACTTGTCGCTGCGCCCGTACACCTTCCAGTCGAGGTGGCGCAGGTCGTCGCCCGGCACGTACTCGCGGTGCTCCGCGAACTCGACGGAGACGCCGCGGTAGGGGCTCTCGTGCGCGCCCTGCAGGAACCCTTCGACGATCAGCCGGGCCTTGACCTCGAGACGCCCGAGCCGATCGACGACCTTAGGATCCAAGTACCTTCGGGAGTCTTGCATCGGCGAGCGCTTCGCTCTGGTTCGGATCGACGCTCTGGAGGATGCGTTCGATCAGGTCGTCCGAAGTGATCCCCTCGGCCTCCGCGGCGAAGTTGAGCAGCACGCGGTGGCGCAGCACCGGCCGCGCGACCCAGCGGATGTCGTCCTCGACCACGCCCGGCCGGCCGGAGAGGGCGGCGCGCGCCTTGGCCCCGAGCACCAGGTACTGCGTCGCGCGCGGGCCGGCGCCCCACGCGACCGTCTCCTTGAGGAAGCCGGGCGCGTCGGGCTCGGTGCCGCGGGTGTAGCGGGCGAGCTTCATCGCGTAGCGGATCAGGTGGTCGCTCACGGGGACGCGGCGCACCAGCTCCTGCAGGGCGAGGATCTCCTGGCCCGAGACGACGCGCTGCGGCTCCTCGGGCGCCCCGGCGGTGGTCCGGCGCACGATCTCGACCTCCTCGGCGGCGCTCGGGTAGCTGATCTTGATGTTGAACATGAAGCGGTCGAGCTGCGCCTCGGGCAGCGGGTAGGTGCCCTCCTGCTCGATGGGGTTCTGCGTCGCGAAGACGAAGAACGGGCGGGCGAGCTCGTAGCGCTTGCCGCCGATCGTGACCTGGAACTCCTGCATCGACTCGAGCAGGGCCGACTGCGTCTTGGGCGGCGTGCGGTTGATCTCGTCGGCCAGGATGATGTTGGCGAAGATCGGGCCGCGGATGAAGGTGAGCTCGCGCTGGCCGGTCGTGACGTTCTGCTGCAGGACCTCGGTGCCCGTGATGTCGGAGGGCATCATGTCGGGCGTGAACTGGATGCGGTTGAACGAGAGGCCGAGCGTCTTCGCGAGGGTCGAGATCAGCAGCGTCTTGGCCAGCCCCGGCACGCCGGTGACGATGCAGTGGCCGCGGGCGAACAGCGCGACCAGCAGCTGGTCCTTCACGTCGTCCTGGCCGATGACGACCTTGCCGAGCTCGGACTTGATGCGCTGACTGGCCTCCCCGAGCTTCTGCAACAGAGCCGGGTCGGAACTGGTGTCCATCCGTGCGTCTCCGCGTTCCTGCGGCGCGCGAGGCGCGCCCTCGAGCGCCGCCCCACTATGCATCGACCGATCGGGAGGCGCAGGAAGAATCCGGCGGGCCGGATGCGGCCGGCGTCCCGACCGTGCGGGTCAGGCGAGGATCGCCTGTACGACGCGACCGGCCACGTCGGTGAGCCGGAAATCGCGGCCATTGTGGCGGTACGTGAGGCGGGTGTGCTCCATCCCGAGCAGGTGGAGGATAGTCGCGTGCAGGTCGTTGACGCTGACGCGATCCTGCACGGACTTGAATCCGACCTCGTCGGTCGCTCCGTGATGGACGCCGCCTTTCGTCCCGCCGCCGCAGAACCAGGTCGTGAACGCATGCGGGTTGTGGTCGCGGCCGGCCTGCGTCGAGCCGGGCGGGCGCTGGACGACGGGCAGCCGCCCGAACTCGCCGCCCCAGATCACGAGGGTCGTGTCGAGCAGGCCGCGCTGCTTCAGGTCGGCGAGCAGCGCGGCGATCGGCTGGTCGGTCTCGCCCGCGAACTGGCGGTGGTTGCCGGCGATGTCGAGGTGGCCGTCCCAGCTGCGCTCGTTCTCCTCGCCGCCCGAGTAGAGCTGGACGAACCGGACGCCGCGCTCGACGAGGCGGCGCGCCATCAGGCACTGCTTCGCGAAGGGGCCGCAGTGCGCCTGGTCGGTCCCGTAGAGGCGGCGGATCGACTCGGGCTCGCTCGTCCAGTCGAGCGCGTCGGGCGCCGCCATCTGCATGCGGTAGGCGAGCTCGAAGCTGCGCGTGCGCGCGTCGAGCTCGGGCTCGAGCGGGTGCTGCTCCTGGAAGCGGCGGTTCATCCGGCCGAGCAGGTCGAGCGTGCCGCGCTGGTCGCCGTCGCTCTCGTCGGCGGGCCGCACGAGGTCGTCGAGCGGCGGCCCCTGCTGGTTCAGCGCGGTGCCCTGGAAGACGCCGGGCAGGAAGCCGGACGACCAGTTCTGCGCGTAGCCCTTCGGCAGGCCGCGCCCCAGCGTGTCGGTCATCACGACGAACGCGGGGAGGTTCCGGCTCTCGCTGCCGAGCCCGTAGGTGACCCACGCGCCGACCGACGGGAAGCCCATGCGCGACATGCCGGTGTTGATCTGGAAGAGGGCGGGCGAGTGGTTGTTGGTCTCCGTGAAGCACGAGTGCACGAACGCGAGGTCGTCCACGTGACGCGCGATGTTCGGGAAGATCTCGCTCACGAACGCGCCCGACTCGCCGTGCTGGGCGAAGGCGAACGGCGACTTCATGAGCGGCCCGACCTCCTTCGCGAAGAAGCCGGTGGTCGGGTCGAGGCCGGCGAGCGGCTGGCCGTCGCGTTTCGCGAGCTCGGGCTTCCAGTCCCACGTGTCGACGTGGCTCGGCCCGCCGTTGATGAAGAGCCAGATCACGCTCTTCGCGCGCGGCGCGAAGTGCGGCGGCTTCGCGACGAGCGGGCCGCCGTCGGCGTCCCGCGGCGTCGCGGGAGCCGCCGCCGGCCGCGCCTCCGCCTCGCTCTCGAGCAGGTGCGCGAGCGCGAGCAGGCCGAAGCCGTTGCCGGCGCGGCGCAGCATCTCGCGGCGCGAAGGCAGGCGCGGCGACGGCCGCTCGGGCACGGATTCCGGCACGTTCGCCCCCGGGGAAGTCGACGGGACACGGGACTTCGCGCGATCGGACGCGAGACTCTACGGGCCGGAACGAATGGCGCGCAACGGCGGGCCCTGGCGCGGGCGAGGGAGGAGCGATCGCTTGGAGCGGGCTCGATGGACGGGCGTGCGCGCCGCCGCGGCGCGCGTCGGACTCGCGTTCGCCAGCATCGTCGCGGGCCTCCTCGCCGCCGAGCTCGCGACGCGGCTGACCGGCGGCGGCGCCGCCAGCGCCAACCGCGCGCAGTTCTTCGACTACGACCCCGAGGTCGGCTGGCGCTGCCGCGCCAACCTCGACCTGCGCTTCGCCGAGCCGGGCACCTGCGACGTGCGCGTGCGCTGCAACTCGCGCGGCCTGCGTGACCGCGAGCACGCGCTCGCCAAGCCGGACGGGGTCCGCCGCATCGTCGTCGTCGGCGACAGCTACGCGTGGGGCCAGGGCGTCGAGAACGACCAGACCTGCGCGGCGGTGCTCGAGCGCGCGCTGCCGGGCGTCGAGACGATCAACCTCGGCGTCGCGGCGTACACGTCCGTGCAGGAGCTCGTGCTGTTCGAGGAGGAGGGCGTCCGCTACGCGCCCGACTGGACCGTCCTCCTCTTCTGCGACAACGACCTCGACTCGAACTTCGACGACAAGGACGGCCGCCGTCCGTTCGTCGCGTCGGCCGACGGCGAGGAGCTGCGCATCGCGAACCGGCCGGTCCCGCCGGCGAAGACGCAGCCGCTCACCGAGTGGCTGCACCACCATTCGCGCCTCGTCCTCGAGTTCGACTGGTGCTTCGGGATCCTGCGCGAGTGGCGCGACGAGAAGAGGGCCGCGGCGCGCGGACACGCGGCGCCCTCGGAGGCCGCTCACGGCGAGATGGGCTTCTCGCTGCTCGACCGCTTCCTTCCGCCCGATGCGCGCATGGACCGCGCGTGGCGCACGCTCGGGACGCTCTACGCCCGGCTGCGCGACGACGCGACGGAGCACGGCAGTCGCCTCCTGGTCGCGTACGTGCCCGACCCGCGGCTCGCGATCGAATCGGCGTTCCACGACCTGGTCGACCGGGCGGGCGTGCCGCGCGAACGCGCCGACTGGAACCGGCCGGCGAAGCGCCTCGCCGAGGTCTGCGCCGGGATCGGCGTGCCGTGTCTCGACCTCGCTCCGACGTTCCGCGCCGCGCTCCGGCCCGCGGACCTGTTCCTCGAGGGCGACCCGCACTGGAGCGCTGCGGGCGCCGAGCTCGCCGCGCGCACGGTGGCGGCGCGGCTGCGCGAGCTCGATCCGGAGTTCGCGTCGAAGCGCTGAGACCCGCGGCTGGGAACTGGAGCGGACGTCGAGGTCGGGGGTGAAGAGGCCGCGGGGAGAAGGATGGGTGGTCGAGCGCGCGACGGCGCGGGCGGGTCGAGGGGCGGAGGGGAAGAAGGTCGAGGGACGGGACGCCGCGTTCGGCGGTCGACCACCGTGCGTCGTCGAGTCGTGCTCCGAATGCGCCGAATGCAGCGAGCCCCCCGTCCATCTTTGGTCTGGGGCGAGC
>DASRRB010000237.1:0-4827 GCA_035695985.1 Planctomycetota bacterium
CGGCAGTCGCGGATCAGGTCGAGGATCGCGCGCGCCGCGAGGACGTCGAGGCCGGCGGTCGGCTCGTCGAGGATCAGCACCGGCGGGTCGTGCACGATCGTGCGCGCGATGCTGACCTTCTGCTTCTGCCCCATGGAGAGCTTGTCGCAGCGCCGCTCGACGAACTCTTCCATCTGCAGGCTCTTCGCGAGCGCGTCGACGCGCGGCGCGATGCGCTCCTCGGCGACGCCGTAGAGGCGCGCGAAGTAGACGACGACCTCGCGCGCCGTGAGCCGGCCGTAGGGGGCGGTGTTGCCGGTGAGGAAGCCGATCGACGCACCCACCGCGCGCGGCTCGGCGACGACGTCGTGCCCCTGCACCCGGACCGTCCCGGACGTCGGACGCAGCGTCGTCGCGATCACGCGCAGCGTCGAGGTCTTGCCCGCGCCGTTCGGGCCGAGCAGCGCGTAGACCTCGCCCGGGACGCAGCGGAAGGAGACGTCGCGGACGGCGTCCTTGGGAGGGGTGCGACGGGTCGCCGGGAAGGTCTTGGTGAGACGCTCGACTTCGATCATCGCGGTCCGATCGCGCCTGCCTCGCCGGGGAAGTTCGGTACGCTACGCGCGCGCATCGGCGATCACAACCGCGGGGCGCGGAACGACTCGGCCGGGGATTCGGAGGGGACGATGGCGGGCCGCGAGGGTCCGGGCGCGGAGGAGAAACGGCAGCTCGAACGGGCGCGGCTCGTCGTCTTCGGCCACCTGGCGCCGGTGATCCTGCACGAGACCAACAACGTCCTGACCGTGATGGCGGGCGTGCGGCAGTTCATGAAGTCGAGCGCGCCGCTCTCCGACAAGATCGGGACGATGATCGACGAGCAGCTGAAGCGCATGGACGACCTCGTCGGGTCGATCCGGCGCATCGGCCCCGACGACGCGACGGGCGGCGGCGCGCGCGCGGGGAGTTCCGGACTCGGCGAGGTGGTCGACGCGCTCGAGCCGGTCGTGCGTCTCGCCGGCAAGGGGCGCGGAGTCACGGTCGAACGCGGCGAACTCGCGGCGGCCACTCCCGAGCGCCGCGAGCCGCTCGTGCTCGCGGTCCTCGCCTTCCTGCTCCCGCTGCTCCCGCCGCGCGGGCAGGGCGGTGCGACGCGCGTCGCGATCGGCGGCTCGGGTGCGGACGGCCGGGCGGAGCTGCGCGTGAACGTCTCGCCGTCGCGCGAGCCGCCGGAGGCGGAGGACGTGGCGCTCGTCCGCGGCCTGCTCGCCTCGAGCGGCGGGTCGTTGCGCTTCGAGAGGAGCGCGGCCGGCTTCGACGTGGCGTTCGACGTGCCCGCGCGCCGCGCGTGACCTCCCGATTCGAGGGGGCGCCGGCCGGACGATAAAAAGCCTCACCTTGCCTTCCCGTTCATTCCGCGGAGATGCCGCCGTGCCCCGATCCCTCGTCGCGCTGTTCGTCTCCGTCGCGCTCGCCGGCTGCGGCGGGACGAAGGGCGAATGCCCGCTCGGCCCCTGCCCACTGAAGGAGGACGGCGCGAAGAGCTCAGTGCCCGCGACCGCGGCGGCCGCCGGCTCCGCGTACGCGCAGGCGCCCGCGCACGAGATCGCCCCGCACCCGCAGGAGCGCCACTTCAAGCGCCTGGTGCAGCTCACCTCCGGCGGCCAGAACGCGGAGGCCTACTTCTCCTTCGAGGGCGACCGGATCATCTTCCAGTCGACGCGCGGCGACCTGAAGGCCGACCAGATCTTCTCGATGGGAGTCGACGGGAGCGGGCTCGCGCTGCTGAGCAACGGCGAGGGCAAGACGACCTGCGGCTACTTCTTCCCGGGTGCGAAGCGGATCCTCTACGCGTCGACCTTCGCCGCCTCGCCGCTGCCGCCGACGCCGCCCGACCCGAAGTTCGGCTACGTCTGGAAGTTCCACGACGGCTTCGACCTCTACGAGGCCGACGCCGACGGCGGCCACCTGCAGCGGCTCACCGACTCGCCCGGCTACGACGCCGAGTGCACCATCTCGAACGACGGCCAGTGGATCGTCTTCACGTCGATGCGGGACGGCGACCTCGAGCTCTACAAGATGCGGCGCGACGGCAGCGAGGTGACGCGCCTCACCCACGAGCTCGGCTACGACGGCGGCGCCTTCTTCACGCCGGACGGGAAGCAGATCGTCTACCGCGGCTACACGCCGGCGACGATCGAGGACGAGACGCAGTACCGCACGATGATGAAGGAGAACCTCTGGCGGCCCGGTCCGCTCGACCTGCGCGTGATGGACGCGGACGGCTCGAACAAGCGCACGCTCCTGCACAACGGCGCGTCCAACTGGGCGCCCTTCCCGCTGGCGGACGGCCAGCGCGTCGTCTTCTCGTCCAACGTGCACGACCCCAACCCGAAGAGCCGCAACTTCGACCTCTACATGATCCGGCTCGACGGATCGGGCCTCGAGCGGATCACGTTCGACGAGGACTTCGACGGCTTCCCGATGTTCTCGCCCGACATGAAGAAGCTGATCTGGGCCGCGAACCGGCACGGCAGCGTGCCGCACGAGACCAACCTCTTCCTCGCCGACTGGCAGGACTAGGAGCCCGCGAAGGAGGACGGCGGTGGCGCCACGCGCGCGACCCTCCACGCGCGCGAAGCGCGCGACCCTTACGTCGCCGCCTCGAACAGCTCGCCCTGGTTGCTCGCCCGCTCCACCAGCGCCTTCGCCACGTCGAGCAGCTCGTCGAGCCGGAGCGGCTTGCGCAGGAAACGGGCGCGGCTGCGCGCCAGGAACGCCGTCGTCTCGGGCGAGAGGACGTCGCCCGTGACGAACAGCAGCCGCTTCAGGAGGGCCGGCCGCATGCGGGCCAGTGAATCGTGCAGCTCGATGCCGTTCAGCCCGGGTCGACGGATGTCGCTCACGACGAGGTCGACCGGCTCGGAGAGCAGGTAGGGCAGCGCGTCCTCGCCGTGCTCGAAGACGACCGTGCGGTTGCCATGGCCCGCGAAGGCGCGCGTCACCACTTCGCGCTGCGCGGGCTCGTCCTCGACCACGACGATGCGGCAGCGCTGGAGCGGGGCGGGCGCCGGAGCGCGCCGCGCCGCGGCGCAGGGCTGCACCCGGGCCGGCGCGGGCTCGGCCGCCGGCGGGAAGACGAGCCGCAGGCACGCCCCCGGCAGCTTTCCGTGCTCGATCGTGATCGCGCCGCCGTGCTCGCGCAGGATCTCGCGGCAGAGCGTCAGCCCGAGGCCCGTTCCGGTGCCGTCCGAGCGCGACGTGAAGAAGGGCTCGAAGACGCGGTCGCGCAACCGCTCGGGGATGCCCGGCCCGTCGTCCTCGACGTCGACCTGGACGACGCCGTCGGCGAGGGAGGCGGTCACCCGCACGAGCCCGCGCTCGCGCACCGACGCGATGCTCTGCTGCGCGTTCGTGAGCAGGTTGACGAAGACCTGCGTGACGAGCGTCTCGTCGCCCCACAGCGCCGGCAGGTCGTCCTGCACGTCGAGCTTGAGCTCGACCGAGCGCAGCGCGAAGTCGCGCCGCTTGAGCTCGGCGCAGTGGCGCAGCAGGTCGCCGATCGGGAAGCGCGTGCGCTCGCCGATGCCGGTGCGACTGAACTTGAGGAGGTTCTGCGCGATGCGCGCGGTGCGCAGCGCCTCGTCGTGGATCCGTTCGAGGTCGCGCCGCGCCTCGGGCGGGAGCGCGTGCGTCGTGAGCAGCTGCGCGTAGCCGAGGATGCCGGAGAGGGCGTTGTTGATCTCGTGCACGACGACCGAGACGAGGCGCCCGGCCGACGCGAGCCGTGAGAGGTGGTAGATCTGCTGCTTGAGCTGCTGCAGCGGGTCGTGGGAGGTGAACAGGAGCAGCCGCCCGTCGGCGAGCGGCACCTCGGTCGCCGCGCCTGCCCCGTTCCCGTTCCCGTTGCTCGCGCCGCCGCCGCCGAGCTCGCTCCACGCGCGGCCGACGAGCTGCTCGCGGACGCACCCGAACTGGACCGCCGCCAGCCGATTCGCGGCGAGGATCGTTCCGCTCGCGTCGCAGCGGAGCGCTGCCACGGGGATCGACTCGAGCCATGGCATGGGTGGGGCGTCCCCTTCGCGCATGACGATCGACACGGCGGACGAAGACGCGGGGATTGTAAGGACGGCATCCGCTCGAACGCAACGCAGGCTGCGGGAAGGGATTGTCCGATACCATCCGTCGCGACGCCGTTTGGACGCGCGGCGCGGCATTCCTTTCGGACCGAACGGAGAGCGACTGCGGCATGGCGGCGGAGCGGCTCGTGATCGTCGGCGGCGCCCGGACTCCGTTCCTGCGCGCGGGGACCGGCTTCCGGCGGACGGCGGCGGCCGACCTCGCCCGTTTCGCCTTCGTCGAGGCGCTGGCGCGCTGCGAGTGCGATCCGGCGGACCTCGACGAGGTGGTCCTGGGCTGCGCCGGGCAGCCGTTCGACGCGCAGAATCTCGCGCGGGTCGCCGCGCTGCGCGCCGGCGTGCCCGAGCGCGTGCCGGCCCTCACCGTCCACCGCAACTGCGCCTCGGGGATGGAGGCGCTCACGCAGGCGCACCTGCGCGTGCGCGCCGGAGACGGGGGCCTTTTCCTGGTCGGCGGCGTCGAGGCGATGTCGCGGTCGCCGCTCGTCTTCTCGGAGCGGGCGACTTCCTGGTTCTCCCGGGTCGCGCGCGCGAAGTCCCTGTCCGCGCGGCTCGCCGCGCTCGCCGGGGCGCGCCCCTCCTTCCTGTTCCGCCCGCGCGTCGCGCTGATCGACGCGCTCACCGACCCGGTGTGCGGAATGTTCATGGGGCAGACCGCCGAGCGCCTCGCCAGCGACTTCGCGCTCGGCCGTGAGGCGAAGGACGCCTACGC
>DASRRB010000238.1:0-10064 GCA_035695985.1 Planctomycetota bacterium
TGACCTCGGGGCCGCGCGTGCGCGGGACGACGCAGAACGTGCAGGCGCGGTCGCAGCCGCGCTGGATCGTGACGTACGCCGAGTGGCGGTGCGGCCGCTGCGAGAGGTCGCGGCGCGCGTCGGGCAGCGGGTCGCTCTCCCCGAGAGCGACGATCGGGCCGCCGCCGTCGCGCACGCGGTCGACCAGCTCGTGGATGTGCCCGAACTCCCGCGTGCCGCACAGGATGTCGACGTGCGGGAACTTCTCGAGCAGCGCCTCGCCTTCGCGCTGCGCCATGCAGCCGAGCACCGCGACGACGACCTCGGGCCGGCGCGCCTTCGTCTCGCGCAGCTCGTAGAGCCGCGCTCGGACGCGCGCCTCGGCGTGGTCGCGCACGGCGCAGGTGTTGAACGCGATGACGTCGGCTTCGGCGCGATCGGCGGTGAAGACGTAGCGGCGCTCGGCGAGCCTCCCGCGCACGAGCTCGCTGTCGAGGAAGTTCATCTGGCAGCCGAAGGTCTCGAGGAAGACCTTCGGCGGCTGCGCGGTCGCCGGCCCGCCGGCGTTCGGGAGGAAAGCGTCGCCCGGATTCATGGGGCCGGCACGATACCGGCGCGCGGTCGCCGCGGCGCGCGCGACGGGGAGGGAGCGCGCGCCGTCCGACGCGCGGACGGCCTCAGCCGTTCGACGGCGCGGCGGGAGCGGGCGCCTCCTCGAAGCGCGCCTTGTTCTTCTCGTACCACTCCTCCCACGCCTTCGCGCCCTTCTCGCGCTCGGGAGGGGGGCCGTTGCCGACGTCGAAGCGCATCGGGTTCCCGGTCAGCGTGATCAGCGCGTCCTGCGCCTCCTCGCGCACGATCGCGTCGTTGTCGCGCAGCAGCTTGACCAGCCGCCCGACCGACGTCTTCGCGTTGAGCTCGCGCATCGCGCCGATCGCGCGGAACTGCACGAAGGCGTCGGAATCCTCGAGCATCGGCAGCAGGTATTGGAGCAGCGTCGGGTCGTGGCGGCGCGCGATGCGGTCGACGGCGCTCCAGCGCACCGCCCCCTCCTTGCTCGCGAAGTCGGCGAGCAGCTTCTTCGTCTCGGCGTCGAGCTGCGGCGTCGGGTCCTTGGCCGGCGCCGCGCCGCCACCGGCGGGCGCGGCCGCCTTCGGCTCCGCCGCGGCGGCGGCGAGCTTCGCCACCGCGTCCTTCAGCTCGCGCTGCAGCGCGTCGAGCTCCTGCTCGAACTGCCCCTGCTTGGCGTCGATCGAGACGATCTTGTTGCGGTCCGTGCTGAGGTTCGCGAGGTCGTTGCGGATCGTCCCGACGTCGCGCTCGATCCCCTCGAGTCGCGCGAGGTGCGCGCCGATCTCCTCGCGCAGCTTGGCCGGCTCGGCCGCGGCGCGCTCGCGCGCCGAGGTCTCGGCGCGCAGCGACTCCTCGAGCTGCGCGACCTGGTGCACCGCGTCGCCGAGCGTCTTGTCGAGCGCGGCGAGCCGCGGCCCCGGATCGGTCTGCCGGTCGAGCCGTCCGTTCGCGTTCCAGCCGAGGTAGAGGCCGAAGCCGGCGAGCAGCACCGCCACGACGGCGACGAGGCGGCCGCCGCCCGACGCGGCGGCCGCGGGCACGGCGACCGTCCGCACTCCGGTGGCGCCGGTGGCGCCGGCGGCGCCGGCGATCGACGGTGCACAACGGGCGCAGATCATCTTGCCGCGCACGCTGGTGACGCGATTCTGCTCGAGATCCTCCTGGGGGATGCTCTCGTTGCAGAGGTCGCAGAAATAGATCTTCATGGAGCGGTCCTCGTCGCGCGCCGGCGCGTCAGCGCACGATCTCGATGGCGGCGAGCAGAAGCGCCCCCACGCCCATGGCGAGAGCGAGCCCCGCGAGTAACGCGGGCGCCTGGGTGACGAGCGTGGGACGGGGATCGAGGTCGAGCCGCGGCGCGATCTCGTCGCGCTGGATCGGGATCGACAGCTCTCCGCATTTCTCGCAGTAGAGCTGCTCGAACGGCACGATCTCGCCGCACTGCGCGCACGGCTTCACGCGGTCGTCGCCGCCCTTGGCGCGCGCACCGCATTCGGGGCAGGGGTCCTGGTCGAAGCGCAGGATCACGCCGCACTGCAGGCAGGGGCGCACGCGCTCGTCGGGGGCGGGGGCGCCCGCGACGGCGGCGCCGCAAGCTCCGCAGCGCAACGCCGAGAAGGACAGGAGCGCCCCGCACTTCATGCACGGACGGATGCGCTCCGATCGCGCTGCGGACCCCGGCATCGACCACGCTCCTGGCGGCCGGCCCACCCGACCGGACGCGGCGCGGATGATATCGAGGCGGACGGCTCAGCCGTGCGTGCGCGCCCAGCCGGCGTACCAGTGGCGCCACCGCTCGGCGGCGGCCTGCCGGTCGCTCTCGGGCGCATCGACGTTGTAGCCGAAGCTCTTCGAGGTCGTCGACACCAGCTGCTCGTGGCAGCGGTAGCGGACGGACGAGTCGTCGTTCTCGAGGCCGTCGATCAGGATCGGGAGGACGTCCCACGAGCCGCGCTGCGCGAGCCCGGCCGCCGCCTCGAACTTCACGGTCGGGTCGTCGTCCTTCGTCCCCTTGCGCAGGGCCGCGTCGATCTGCTGGGTGATCTCGGGCCGCTCGGTGTCCTTGATCTGCGCCAGGACCCACATCGCGTTGGAGCGCAGACGCGCGTTGGGATCGTTCGCGAGCGGCGCGACCTGCTCGACCGCGAAGACGTCGTAGGCGACGAGGCGGCGCAGGTCGGAGTAGAGCGCCGTGCCCTGCTCGTTTCGCACGTTCTCGACGATCTGCGTGATCTCGCGCTGGATCTCGGGATTCGCGGGGTGCTCCTGGATGTCGTTCGAGGAGCAGCCGGCGAGGACGACGACGGCGGCGACGGTGGCGGCGAACTTCATGACTTCCTCTCCTCCGCGAAAAGCGTCGGGGCGCGGCGCGCCACCGGAAAAGCCTTCCGCATCGCCGATATCGACCGGCGGACGCCGCCACTTGAGGCCGGACGGCGGAGGGCGCGGACCGCGGCTCAGGTCGACGCCAGCAGGCCCGACCCGACCACGCGCTCGCCGGCGTAGAGGACGCCCGTCTGACCCGGCGTGATCGCCTCGCCAGGGGGCGCGAGGGCGACGTCGACGGCGTCCGTCGCATCGGCCGCCGCGACTCCGGTGACGGCGACCGGGACGTGGTGGGCGCGCACCTGCAGCGACCACCCCCCCGCCGCTCCCGCGTCCCGATCCGCCGCGAGCCACTCGACCTGGCGCAGCCGCGCGCTCCGCTTCAGCAGCTGCTCGCGCGTCCCCACCACGACGGCGTTGGCGGCCGGCTCGGTGCGCAGGACGTAGCGCGGCGCGCCGAGCGCGAGCCGCGTCCCGCGCCGCTGCCCGACCGTGAAGCCCGCCGCTCCGTCGTGCACGCCGAGCTCGCCCCCCTCCGCGTCGCGGATCGGCCCGGCGCGGAAGAGATCGGGACGCCGCGCGCGCAGCAGGTCGCGGTAGTCGCCGGTCGGGACGAAGCAGATCTCCTGGCTCTCCGCCTTGGCGTGGACCGGAAGTCCGGCGCGCCGCGCGTGGGCGCGCACCTCGTCCTTGGCGAGCTCGCCGACCGGGAAGAGAGCGCGCGCGAGCGCCGCCGACGGGACGCGCGCGAGCACGTACGACTGGTCCTTGGCGCGATCCCGCGCGCGCCGCAGCGCGACGCCCTCGCCGTCGGCGGTGCACCGCGCATAGTGGCCGGTCGCGACCCGCTCGACGCCGAGCGCCCGCGCGAACCGCAAGAGCTCGCCGAACTTGAGCTCCCGATTGCACTGGATGCAGGGGTTGGGCGTGTCGCCGCGCGCGTACGCGGCGACGAATTCGTCGACGATGCGGCCGAACGCCGCCGACTCGTCGAGCGAGTAGAAGGGGATCCCGAGCAGCGCGGCGACCTCCTCGGCGTCGCACGCGTCGGCGACGCCACAGCAGCCGTGTCCCCGGCCGCGCGCCCGCGGCCCCTCGACGCCGTTGCGCAGGTAGACGCCGACGACGTCGTGGCCCGCCTCCCGCAAGAGGAGCGCGCTCACCGACGAATCGACGCCCCCCGACATCGCGACCACGACGCGCATGCGCTCTGCTCTCGCTTGCCCCCCCGCGGGCGGCCCGACACAATACCGGCCCTTTTTTCCCCGCCCCGGTCCCGCGTCATCGTCGGAGACGTCTTGATGCCCCTCGCCGCCGCCCTCCTCTTCCTGTTCCAGAACGCTCCGGCCGGCGGTGCCGCGCCGAGCGGCGGTGCCGCGCCGGCCGGCGGCGCCGCGTCGAGCAGCGGCATCCCGGACATGGTGTTCATGGTCGCCGCGCTGATCGGGATCATGTACTTCGTCGTGATCCGGCCGGCGAGCCGGGAGCGGAAGCGGCAGGCCGAGCTGATGTCCTCGCTCAAGAAGGGCGACCGCATCCTCCTCTCGTCGGGCCTGATCGCGACGGTCGCCGCGCTCACCGAGAAGGACGTGCTGGTCAAGGTCGACGACAAGAACCCGCTGCGGATGCGCTTCCAGAAGCAGGCGATCCAGACCATCCTCAAGTCGGACGACGTGGCGCCGGTCGAAGCGGTCGAAGCCGAATCGAAGTGAACGCGACGCGGCCGTCACCGGCGGCGGCGGCCGGCGTCCTCCCGGAGGTCCGCGTGGCGAACGAGGGCTCCGACTGGACCGGGCCGATCGAGACCGGCGTGAATTGGGACGGCGCGGCGAGGAGGCGGTCGCGCGCCGCCTGGTCGCGCTCGGCTTCACCGTCGTCGCCCGCAACCTTCGCCTGCAGCGAGGCGAACTCGACCTGGTCGCTTCTCGCGGCGGCGTGCTCTGGTTCGTCGAGTGCAAGTGCCGCGGCCGCGGCGACGTCGGCACGCCGCTGCGCGCCGTCGACCGGCGCAAGCGCGCCGCGCTGTTCCGCTGCGCGCGCGAGTTCGTGGTGCGCCGCCGCCATCGCGGCGACTGGGGCTTCCTCGCCGCGTCGGTCGTCTGGGAGGAGGGCGCCGCGCCCGAGGTCGCGCTCGAGCGCCTCGCCATCGGCCCCTCGGCGGTCGACGGGAACGGCTGAGCGCCCCGGGGAATTCGCTCGCGCGGGCGCGCGCCGACGGACGAAATCGGGGGGACGATCGGGGAAGGGCGCCCGCCTGCGCGCGGGCCGCCGCCCCTGAAGCGTCGGACGGAGCCGCCGCGCGCAATCCATGGCCGCCCGCAACGGGATCTTCGTGCCGAGCCGCCGCCTCGCCCTGATCCTGGGCGAGACGATCCTCCTTTCGATCGTGTGCGGCGCGATCACGAGCTACACCGACGTCGTCACCGCGATCGCGGGCGCGCGCGGCGGATTCTGGTCGGCGCTCCCGTGGCACCTGATGCTGGGGCGCGGCGCCGTGCTCGCGCTGCTCTGCCAGGGCTGCTTCACGCTCCAGGACCTCTACGACTGGCGCGTCACGTCGAACCCCAACCAGACCAGCCTGAAGCTCCTCGAGTCGGTCTTCTACGCCGGCATCCTGATCGGGCTGGCCTTCTTCGCGCTCGAGGCGAGCTCCAACCTCGTCGACACCCGGCCCTTCCGCGCCTACCTGAGCCAGCCGTGGCCGTCGCTCGCGGCGCTCGTCGCCGTGCTGCCGATCGCGCACTTCTACCGCGTGCTCTTCCACTGGAGCTTCGCGCGCTGGCAGCTGAACGAGCGCGTCGTCCTGGTGGGCAGCGGCAGCATGGGCCACACGCTGGTCGAGGAGCTGCGGCGCCTGCGCGACCCCGGCTACGAGATCATCGGATTCGCGACGTGCGACGCGCCGACGAACGCTCCGCCCGACGTGCCCTGCCTCGGCTCGTGCGACGACCTGAGCGCGCTCGTGCTGAAGCACCGCGCCAGCCGCGTGGTCGTCGCGCTCGACGAGCGGCGCGGCCGCCTGCCGATGATCGAGCTCCTGAACTGCCGGCTCGCCGGGCTGCGCGTCGAGGAGGCCGAGCTCCTCTACGAGCGCATCACCGGGAAGATCGCGGTGCAGCGCCTGCGCCCGAGCTACCTCGTCTTCGCCGAGGGATTCACGCGCGGCCGCGTCACGTTCGCGGTGAAGCGCGCGCTCGACGTGCTGATCGCGCTGGTGGCGCTGCCGATCGCGCTCCCGCTCTCGGTCGTGGTCACGCTCGTGATCAAGCTCGAGTCGCGCGGCCCGGCTCTCTACGGGCAGAAGCGCGTCGGCCGCGACGGCCGCATCTTCACCTGCTGGAAGTTCCGCTCGATGCGGATCGACGCCGAGACCGGCGGGCCGCAGTGGGCCGCCAAGGACGACCGCCGCGTGACGCGCGTCGGCCGCTTCATCCGCCCGACCCGCATCGACGAGCTGCCGCAGATCTGGAACGTGCTGCGCAACGAGATGTCGTTCGTCGGCCCGCGCCCCGAGCGGCCCTTCTTCGTCGACGAGCTCAGGAAGCAGATCCCCTACTACATGGAGCGCCTGCTCGTGAAGCCGGGGCTCACCGGCTGGGCGCAGATCAACTACCAGTACGGCTCGAGCGTCGAGGACGCGGTCACGAAGCTCCAGTTCGACCTCTACTACATCAAGAACCTGTCGATCTGGCTCGACCTGCTGATCCTGGTGCGCACGATCAAGGTCATCGTGCTGCGGCGCGGCGCGGTGTGACGCCGCCGGCGCCGTCCGCGTCCTCCGCGTTCGCCGGGACTCCCGCTTCTTCCGCGAGGTCGGTGCCGAGGTCGGAGAGGACGCGCCGCGCCGCCTCGCGCAGCTCCGCCTCCGTCAGCCGGTCGAGCTGCTGGACGAGCACGCGGTCGCGCGCGAGCGACGGAAACGCCTTCGGATCGTCGTCGATCGCCTCGACCAGGCGCGCGAGCAGGTCGCGGTAGCCGCCGGCGTGGGGCGTGAGCGCCGGCTCGCTGCCGCCGAGCTGGCCGGCACAGCTCGCGAGCACCAGCCACGGGTTCTGGGCGCGCGCCAGCGCGCGGCACTCGGCGCGCATCTCCAGCCACTCCTCGGCGCGCTGCGCCGAGAATCCGAGCGTCGTGAGCTTCCACAGGATGGCGGGCAGGTGGCTGCTGATCGGCAGGAAGCGCTGCGCGTCCTCGAGGTGGCCGATCTCGTGGGAGAGCACCGCGTCGATCGCCTCGGCGAGCAGCGCCGCGCGCGCGCCGTCGGGGTGGCGCGCGTGGAACGCCGCGAGCGCCTTGAGCTCGAGCTTGACCGCCACCTCGGCCGGCTCGTCGAGCGAGCGGCGCTCGTCGCCGTCGGCGGCCGGCAGCACCGGATCGGCGGCGATGCGCGCGGCCGCCGTTCCGATCGCGTTCGCGAAGCGGAGCAGCCGCCCGACGTCGTCCTCGATCGCCGCGATGTCGAGGTAGACGAAGCGGACCAGCGCCGCGCCGGAGAAGCGGGCGCCGCGGTGCTCGAGGTAGCCGGGGATCTCGACCCCCTCGGTGAAGGAGAGGCGCGTCCCGCCGGGTTCGAGGCGGCGCGTGGCGAGGACCGGCGCGAGGAAGAGCTCGGGCGGCTTGCCGCCGCGGTTGCCCGCCACGAGCAGGCGGCCGCGCGCGCGGAACCACGCCGCGATGCCCGAATCGGCCTCGGGGTCGAGCAGCTCGCCGATCGGCCAGAAGCTCGCGCGCGGCGCGTCGGCGACGAGGTCCTCCCCCACCGCGCGCTTCACCGCGCCGCCGACGCGGGCGAGGTAGTCGTCGAAGCCGGGCGTCGCCGCGCGTGCATCGAAGGCCCGGTAGGTGCCGAGCGCGAGGACCTCGAGCTCCGCCTCGAGGCGGCGCTGCTCGTGGAGGTCGGCGACGAGCCGGTCGGCCGGCTCCGAACCCTCCGCCGATGCGAGCGGCCGCAGCAGCGCGACCGCCTCCTCGATCCAGCCCAGGGAACGGAACGCCGTCGCGAGCGCCACGCGGTCGCCGCCGGCCCCTTCCCGCGTGAGCCGCTCCGCCGCCTCGAACGCGGCGACGTCGGCCCCGGCGGCGCGCAGCGCGGCGAAGCGGTCGCGCTCGAGCGCGAGCGCCTCGGCGACGTTCCCGTGCATGACGAGCAGGCGGCGCCGCTGCGCGCGGTCGCGCGAATCGAGGTCGGCGCCGTTCCCGAAGAGCGCGAGCGCCGCCGCCGAGTCGCCGAGCATCGCGTGCGCGCGCGCCAGCAGCGGCCGCACGCCCGGCTCGCGCGCGCCGCCCGAGAGCTCGCGCAGCAGGAACTCCGCGTCGTCGGCCGTCCCGCTCTCCTCGAACCGGTCGGCGAGCGTCGCGGCGACGTCGGCGTTGCGGGGCACGCGCGCCAGCAGGCGCGTGAGCAGCGTGACCGCGTCGCGCGGCCGGTCGCGCCGCTCCTCGAGCTCGGCGAGCAGGAGCAGGCGCGCGACGTCCCAGCGCTCGCCGTCGACCCAGCTGCCGAGCACGCGCTCGAGCTCGGGCCAGCGCGCCGGATTCGGCAGGAGCGCGCGCATCATCCCGAGCTCGAGGTCGGGCAGATCGGGCGCGAGCTTGCGGCCGATCCGGAACAGGTCGAGCGCGCGCTGCGTGTCACCCGCGCCGAGCGCGAGGTGGCCGAGGCCGAGCAGCGGCCACGGGTTCTTCGGGTCGAGCGCGTGGGCGCGCTCGAACGCGTCGCGCTGCAGCTCGGGCGACGAGAGCAGCCGCCCCCACAGGTACCAGCGGTCGGAGCGCTCGGGCGCCTCGTCGCGCCACGCGCGGTAACGCAGCAGCAGCTCGCCGCGCCGGTGGTCGGCGAGCTCGAGGTTCTGCAGCGCGCGGTGCGCGGCGACCCCCTCGGGATCGGCGCGCAGCGCGTCGCGGCAGAGCGCCGTCGCCTCGTCGCGCGCGCCGGCGTCGAGCCGCTCGGCCGCGCGGTCGAGGAGGATGCGGACTTCGCCCGACTCGACGTGGTGGACCGACGTGGGCGACGGCGCGGCGCCGCTGCAGCCGAGCAGCCCGCCTGCGACGAGCGCGGCGAGGTAGATTCGCCGCGGAGGCGTCGACGCGTCGCGGAGGCCGTTTCGCATGCTGCTCGAACCGCTCCTCACCCTCGTCTGCGCGTGCGCTGCCGCCGTCCCGACCGCCTCCTCGGAAGCGAGCCCCCTCCCCTTCGCCGACCGTTACGACCAGGCGTTCGAGGAGGCGACGCTGCGCAACGTACCCGTCCTCGTCCTCGACTTCGATTCCTGGGCGACCAACAACGCTTCCGGCGCGGTCTCGGAGTTCTACGAGGACGCCGACTTCCGCAAAGCGGTCGATGGTGCGGTCCTGATCCTCGCCAGCCAGGACGAGCACGGCACCAAGCGCCAGACGATCGACGGCGCCGAGCGCAACGTCTGCCAGACCTACGGCGGCACGCTCTGCACCGACCACCTGCGCATGCTGACCGAGATCAGCCGCGACGCGAAGGTCTTCGAGAAGGTCGGGAAGGACGGGGCGATCATCTCGCCCATGTTCGTGACGATCACCCCGGCCCACGAGGTCCTCGCGGTGACCCACCACGAGCAGCACGCCCACGAAGTCGTCGCGATGGTGAAGGAGGCGCAGAAGCGCGTCGGGAACGGGCTCGCCCGGAGCGACTACGTCCGCTTGAAGCACGGCCTCGACGAGGCGAAGCAGCTCGCCAACGCGAGCGACTACCCGGCGGCGGTCGAGCTCCTCGAGGAGCTCGCACGGATCCCGGGGGACTACAAGCCGATCGCCACCGCGCGCAGCGATCTCGAGGCGCTCGAGCCGCGGGGCCGCGAGCAGATGAAGATCGCGGAGGTCAGCTGGAGCTCGGGCGATTTCGCCGCCGCACTGGCGCAGATGGATGACGTCGCGACCGGCTTCGGCAAGCTCGCCTCCGCGCGCGACGCCGCCGCGCGCATCGCCACGTGGGAGAAGAGCCCCGAGGCGAAGCCCTTCCTCGCCAATCTCAAGGCCGACCGCGCGGCGCGCACGCTCCTCGTCCAGGGTCGCACCGCACGTCGGGCCGGCGATGCGAAGAAGGCCGTGGCGGCGCTCGAGAAGCTGGTCCATGACTTCCCGAAGTCACGCTTCACGCCGCGCGGGCGCGAGCTCCTGACCACGCTCAAGCCGAAGAAGTAGGCCGCCGGGGCGCC